>SVJC01000009.1 GCA_015069215.1 Oscillospiraceae bacterium | reverse complement strand
CAAGCAGCATAAATCCATTAATGCTAAAACAAAGACCGGATTTGACTCCGGTCTGTTTGCTGTGCCTAGTTGTTTCAAAACAAAAACCTGCCAACAAGCTCTTGATTTTTGTTAGCAGGTTTTTTGTGTCATTTAAAACTCAAGTTTAATCAAACCACTGCTTCTCAAAATCCTCAACAGGGACCGGCTTGGAGAAGTAGTAACCCTGGTAGAGCTTGCAGCCCATGTCATACAGTTTTTCGAACTGCTTGGCGGTCTCAACGCCTTCCGTAAGCGTATCGATCCCCAGATCCTCAGACATGTTGATGATGTTCTTGATGATCAGTCCGGCCTTCATGTTGCGCTCTGAATCCTTAAGGAACTGCATGTCGATCTTGATAAGATCAAGGTTGATGTCCTTAAGCAGATTGAGTGACGAATAGCCACTTCCGAAATCGTCCATCTCAACGATAAAGCCATATTCACGGAGATCAGAGATTATCTTGGCCATGTTGATGTCCTCGGTGGTGATGGAGGCCTCGGTGATCTCGATCCTGAGTCTTTCGGGCTTGATTCCAAACTCTTCGACCAAAGATTTCATCTCGGATACGACATCAAGGCGGTAGAAATCTTTGGGCGAGACATTTACGGAAATGAAGCTCTTGATCCCCCTTTCCTTCCATGAAGCCAAAAGCTCACATGCGCATCTCCACATGTACTTGTCTACGACGGAGATCAGTCCGTTTCTCTCAAAGATCGGGATGAACTGTCCGGGATTCATGAAGCCTTCATCAGGATGGATCCATCTGACAAGAGCTTCCGCACCGGCGAGCATGCCGCGTGAATCAACGATCGGCTGAAGATAAGGTCTTACCTGCTTAGCCTCAATGGCTTCCTTAAGCTGATTGGAAATGAGCTGGTCATGGACCGCATCACTTCTGAGCTTATCATCATAAAAGACAACCTTGTTGTGATAGTTGCTGTCAATGACGGTAGTGGCAAGACGCGCGCTGTCAAAGAAGAGCGGCAAGTCGATGTCTTCATCTTTGCTGAAATCATAAACGCCGAAGTGAATGACAATATGATGCTCCATGTTGTTATCTTCGACAGAAAACGTCTCAAGAAGTTTTTCGAGCTTTTCAACATCAAAATGCGATTTATCGAGCAGCATACCGAAAGAATCGTTTCCGAGTCTGCCATATAAAGTCTTTTCGCTTGAGTTCTCCTGTATCGTCTGGGCAACCCTCTTGATTGTAAGCAAACCGAATTCGCTTCCGAAAACGTCATTGATCATCTTGTAATTGGATACTTCGATATAGCCGGCCATATAATCGGTCGTCTTATCGTTGTTAAGTCTCTTGCTGATGCGCTCGAAAAGATATTCCTTGGTATATAATCCGGTAACCGAATCGTGCGTCGAGTTGTAGATCTCTTTCTGCATTGCGAGCTGTTCATCGGTATAGTCGTGAACGTTAAGATATGAACCGGTCTTGATCCCGTTCTCATCCACGGCTGAACGCATTGAAAGCTCGAGGTACTGAGCGTCATCGCCGGCACCTACAATTACCTGTTTTTCCCATCCGCTGTTTTCGAAATCTATGTCGTCAAACAGGAAAAGAAGGTTTTCCTTGACATCATCGTATTTGTCTTTCGCACTTCCGATTAGCTTTTTGCCGGGTTCATTCAGCCATATGCACTTACCGCTCTGGTCAAAGAAGAAGATCGCGTCAGGCAGATCGGAAGCAAGACTTGCAAGAAGTCTGTCCAGGACTCTCATGGATCTGTAACGAAGTGCAAAGAAGTATACGAGCAGACCGAAGATTCCGAATCCGATCATGGACATGTCGAGGGGCTGTCCTGAGAAGATGTAATAAGACTCGATCGCGCCGGTAATGACCAGGGAGCAGAGGATGACAATGTACTTCTCTGCATAGACTTTTGAAGTCTTCGAGGTAACTACGACAAAGATTATCAGGCAGGCAAAGAAAAGGCTGTAGCAGACTATCCTGTGGTATGCCTGTCCGAAATAAGGGATGAGCCTGAAATAATCACGTCCGTCAACTACTATCCTCTCTGTCGAGAAAGAATAACCGAAGACCGGATTAAGAGCATAGAGGACAAGGTCGATGCCGAAGAGGCTGTAGATCATTATGAGGAGTGAACGCTTCGGGCTGCCCAGCTCACAATAAGAATGAGTGAAATAGAAAATGGAGCATATCACGGCATCCATTCCCAGGAAATATACATAGCATCCGATCGTCGCGATGAACTGATCAGATGAGGCAACCAGCATAAGATTTCCGAGAACGGGGACGGAAAGGGATACCAGAAGATTCGCGACCGATCCTTTGACTGCCTTTTTCGAACGAAGGGCAAGCACCGCACATACAAGAAGTGCGATTATCAGAAATGCAAATATGACCGATATTGTTGCCCTCATAGCACACCTTTCCATAATGACTATGAGTACATTTTAACATCAAGCGTAAAAGATTACATTTACACCGAGGTTACATAATATTAATAAATTAAGGACTTTCAGCCGTCTGCAAACTTACGGCTTGCGGTTCTTATCACCGCAGAAATTAAAGACGAGCTGGGCTATGCGCCTGTAAGTTACAGCCTTATAATGCACTCCGTCACGCGTGCTGAAGCCTTCCTTCTTTAATGTCGAATTTGTATCGAGATATTTAACACCGCTCGGAAGATTCGCTTTCATCTTCTTGTTGAACTTATCGATGTCAGTGTTCCAGCTTCCGTACTTGCTGCCGTCCGTAGGATTTACCGACATGATTATTACGTTGTTTTTCTGGATGAATTCCTTCGGCATGGATTTGTAGACCGAAATGTATTTGCTGATGTTTCCCAGATCATTGACGCCGAAATTGAAGATGACATTCTTTCCCCTTGTCTTGGTAACATCGCTCATGACACTCTGGAGATAAGTAACCTTAGCACCGACCTTTGCGATGCTCGAAATACCGTCAACAGCCTCGTCAAGGCCGACCGTTCTGGAGTCGCCGACAAAAAGGTACTGGGTGTATTTGGGTTTCGTTGTAGGTTTCTTTGTGGGAGTCGGCGTAGCCTTCTTTTTCTTTGTTGTGGTCTTTGCCGCCTTTTTGGTCGGAGCCTTGGTCGCTTTCTTTGTCGTGGCCTTCGTGGTGGCCTTTTTCGTCTCCTGCTTAGCCTCAGCCTTGGTGGTAGTCTCGGCTTCGGTCGTCTCAGATTCCGTTGTCTCAGACTCGGTAGTCTCGGATTCCGTCGTTTCAGCCGGCCGTGTATCAGTAGGCTCTGCAGCCTCTGTTTCACTCTCTTCAGAAGTCTCGGACTTGGTGGTGGACGTCACGACAAACTGATAAAGATCTTCGTTTTTCTTATTGCAGCCCGTGACAATCTGCACTGCCACCAGGGACAGAATCAGCAAGAAAACGATCAGTCTGTTGCGCTTTTTCTCCATTCCTCTCATTACGAATTATTTACTCCGCAACTTACATTATACTATCAAAGCTCGAAAAATGCCGCTTTCCGCCTTGCGGCCTCGTCGCTGCGCTCGATGTAAGTCAATACATCCTTGACTGTAGGGCACCTTTCGACCCTGTGTTTTGAGGCCGTTCCCTCCTGTTCAAAGCACCTTTTGCTCATGCCTCCTGCACCGAATGAAAGGACATCCCTGGCGTCGCTCATCATGGCAATGTTATAAAGACATTCCGTGCCTTTCTTAGCAAATCCGGTGTTCTCGAGCCCGTGGCCGGTATCCTTCTGCCTGTACAGATAATACGGATGGTAACCCGCCTCATAGAGGAGCCTGTAGCCCTCTCTGACAGCCGAATCGATGTCTCCCCTGGAATCATCCCTGTCCAGCACTGTCTCCCTCGACAACGTCGCCCTGCGCTTTTTATAGAGCGTATGAACAGTGATGTTTGCCGGACCGAGCTCTATAAGCTTCATCACTGATCTTACGAAATCGTCTCCCGTCTCATGGGGGAGCCCGGCGATAAGATCCATGTTAATGACCTCAAAGCCTCTTTGGGAGGCCTGAACGTATGCCCTGATTATGTCAGCTGAAGAATGACGGCGTCCGAGCTTTTCCAAGGTCTCATCGCGCATGGTCTGGGGATTGATGCATATCCTGCTGATCCCGTGCGAACGCATCGCATCGAGCTTTCTTTCCGTGATCGTGTCAGGGCGGCCCGCCTCGATCGTAACCTCACAACCGTCACCGATCTTCAGATTCGAGAAAATGCAGTCAAGTATGCTTTCGAACTGTGCGTCATCAAACACAGTCGGCGTTCCGCCGCCCATGTAAAGTGACGATATCCTCCTGTTGATGAAAGGCGCGAGCGTCCTGATCTCTTTTTCAAGAGCCTGCCCGTATTCTCCAAGCCTCTTCATGTGATGCGAGATATCCTGCGAAATGAAGGAACAATATGAACACCTTGACGGGCAGAACGGCACGCCGACATATATGTTCAAGTCTTCGGGAGGAATGACCCCTAAAAGCCTGTTTTCCTCCAGTGCCGTTTCAAAACCCAGTGCCGCCTTATCCTCACGGACAAGGTATTTCTTTGTAAGATCTTCTGCCGACCTCTCCTCCGAGGCGACCAGCGTCGGACGTATGCCGGAAAGGCACCCCCACGGCATCTTCATCCCCGTAATGTCAGAGAGTGCAATATAGAGTGATCGCTTAACTTCGCGGCCGATCTCAAGGACCGGTCCGTCATATGAATATGTTTTTCCGTTTACGGTTGTTACTGATCTGCCGTCATTTTCGAGCGTGTTGACGAGTGTCAGATCAGGTGCGTCTTCTGCAGTCACGCACGAGTTATCGTGATCCTCCGAGATCATCCCGAAGAACATCCTTAAGATGTCCGAAATGCCGTAATACTTATCGTGGCCTTTCAATATCACCTTAAGCATTTTTGCCGCCCCTTTGCGAAAAGAACTTCAGGTAGAAATCAACGTATTCGTTCTGTGGAACGTTATATGTCTTCTCGCCTTCCTTTTCGCCGTTTGACTGTAGATATTTGTCATTGGCCGCAAGCGCCTGCTTGGTAATGTTAATGCCTGTGCGTTCTTCAAACGCCTTGACCTCTTTGTCGATCGAACGCCAATATTCGTAAGATGCCTGAACGTCAATGGCAACAGGGATTATTGCCTCGTCTTCCAGATGCGTGTCATATTCAAACCCGAATGTCTTGATGTTGTACTGGATCACGGTGAGAAGATTGACAAATATCGTGTAATAGCCGCAATACCTGAAGTCCGCTCTGTCGGAAGTTACGCATGCCAGCGCGGCAACAAGATTGCAGTCAGTCTCGTTTGCAAATCCCTTTGCGTGACAGAGTTCGTGACAGACCGTCACGGGGAGCTCCGTCGAATCGAGATAATCAGTGTTGATGTTTGCTTCGCCGTATATGGGATTATACAGTCCCACGATGTTTGTCCAGCTCCAATAGTGGCTCAGCCTGACTGACTTCGCCCTCGCATGGCTTACATAGGGTGCGATGCCGTATGAAGCACAAAACGAATCCACGATCTTAGATGCGTGTTCAGAGATGCCTTCGAAATCCGTCGACATTACCGAAACTCCGTTCTCATTTTCCTTAAGTTCTGCCCTTGCCTTCAGCATGCCCCTGTAAGCCCACTCAAAGGTCTCACAGTAGTCATCCAGTGTCAGTTGATCAGTTCCCAATCCAAGCAGCGTCCTGGCCGGCGTACGGCGGTAATTTATACCGTGAAACATTTCGAAAAGGATAAGAACGGCCATGCTTACGGCAAGCACGTTTCTTATGCTCTTGTAAAGAAATTCCTTAACTCCCCATGTAAGCGACTTCTTTATGAGGAACACTATCCATACCACCAGCAAAGGCAATGCAAGGCTTCCTAATATCAGGACAGTAAATTCAGTGATCGAAATGTCTGTCAGAGCACTGATGCGCTGCGGAAAAGATGCCAGGAGAGGAAATATCTCGCGCGAATAATTGTCGGCAATGCTTCTAGGCATAAACCGTCCGCAAAGATACGATGCCAGGATAACAACGGTAAAAACTATCAGTGTAATTACCCTACGGACTGTCTTTTTCTTTTTCTTTGTACGAATTATCATCCAATCTTTCCTAATGCAAGAAAAATCACGTAAAGGATCCCGTATACCAGCGGCTGATGAACAAGATATATGATGAGCGAATGTTTTCCCATGAATTCAAACGGTGCTGCGACCAGATGGAGCTTTTTGAGGCTTTCAGGCAGCAGCGAACTCTTATTCGAATAGCATACTCTTCCGATGACGCATCCGATCAGGAACACCCCGAGCCACGGGAACAGATTCAGGTGATCTGCGACTGCAGGTGAATTCTTGATCGCAAAACCTACCGGCAGGAATATGAGATTCTTAGTAGAGTAATCCATCTCCCTGATTGTGCTTCCGATGGCAGTGCAATATGTTCCGGTCAGACCCAATATGACATTTGTAACTGCCGGCCTTATCTTCGCGCTCTTCTCTATCAGCTGGATCACTGCATAAACAAGTATCGATACGGCCAAAAGAGCCAGCACGTTAAAAATGATGAGGCAGTTGATCTTCAGGTAACGGGAAACAAGATACGTTCCCAGCGTAAGAGCTGCCGCAACGCCAAGGAGCTTTAGTCCTCTTAAGAAGTTATTCCTCGAAAATGTACTGCACACTCCTGATACGCCGACGAATATCACTATGAAGAACGGATGTACAAATGCCCAGAACCAGTTCGCTTCCAGAAAAGCAAATACCGGAAGTTTGAATTCATACCTGAGATCATACGCAAAGTGCATGAGTATCATCATGAACAATGCAAATCCCCTCAGGAAATCCAGTTCAGGAGCTCTACTCTTTTTTGAGACCATCACTATTCCCCTGGCTTCCGGCCAGACAACTTCCGATGGCGGTTGCAAATACCGCATTATCGGGAACGATGAAATTGACATCATAGAGGTCTGCAAACGGAATAAGAAAATCCCTGCATACCGGAATGGCAGTAAGCTGCCCCGTGAAAACGATGTCATTTATGCCACAGATCTTCGACGTAAGAACTGACATCGAACCTATGGCCTGATAAACAAGATTAAAAATACCTGCAGCCTTATCCTCTCGCTTGAGGTCATCTGCGACCTTGCCGAAGTTAGATGCCGTCGCATCCATAGGAAGGCCGGGGATCTCTTTCTTTGAAATATCTCCGATCGTGAGATCACACGCAGGCAGTGATCCTTCCTTTGCCATGTCAGAGAGCTTAAGGACGTCTTCTACTCCCAAGACGGCATTGCAAAGTCCGGCAAGTGTTCCGCCGCCGACTCCGGATCCTATTATGTGCCTGACACTTTCATATGAAGCATCAAGATAAGCCGTTCCTGTACCCATGCTGACAACTACTGCATGATCAAGACCTGAAAGATATAATCCGCCAAGACCTGTTGAAATGAATTCCTCAACAATTACGGTTTCTATTCCGAATACAGGTGTAGTCGTATAAGACGCACCCACACCGGTAATGTTGATCCTTCCGATATCATCAGTCTTAAGTCCGTGGTCGTTGATGAGCTTTCCGACAGCACCGAAAGCAGACGTAACAGGATCCCCTGCCCTGACGATCTCCGATGCGACGATCTCTTTGTTCCGCATCGCCACGATCTTTGTTGTGCTCCCGCCGATATCAAGTCCGACGTTTATCTTCATCATAGTTCCTGCCTTTCAATAATGCCTTATTGTATCACACAGAGAGCTCCAATAAAAAAGCTCCGCAGGGCAATCCTGCGGAGACGGGAAAATCGTGATCGGACACTTTAGGCTGATAAGCTAACGTAGTTTTTCCAAACGGATGCGTCCAAACTATATGTGGATCTCAAATCAGTATCAAGCTGATCAGGGGAACTATAATTAGACAGCGTCAACTTTTCCTTCGGAACATGCGGCGGCCATACAGCGCCATCCATAGTGCAAACTACCTTCGGTGTAGGGCTGTAATAATTGTCAACAACGATGATCTTATACTGAACTAACCTGGAAGCATCATTGGCATCAATCTTGAAGAACATTCTGACTTTCCACTTGTCAACTTCCAATCCGGTATTTACATTCGTAGTTTTCATCTGCCTCGGTTCAAAGACCGCAACACCGGTATTCTGTTCGAGTACCGAATCAGTCATTCTTACTCCGAATTTACCGGCGTGTCCATTCTGAGAATGCTCAAGGAATGAGTTCTCAAAACCATTAGAGTAAAGGACTGCATAGTCTGCGGAGTCGTTCGTATTATATGTTGTCATGAACGAGTCTTTAGTAGCAATCATCAGAGCAACGGTTGTCCACCCGATAATTGTGATGATCGCGAGCGCAAGCATCATCTCAACAAGGGTAAAACCTCGTTTTGAATTATGTATACGTTTCATAATATTCATCCTCCAAATCTACTCTGATAAATGCTCATTTCGGCTTAACGTAATCGGCTACATAAACGCCGTTACCGCTATCGTCATCATATCCCCATACTTTTTTAGTCTTTGTTGTACCATCTTCTTCATAAGTCATCATGTAGAGATTGGTCTTACCAAAGTAATCATTGGTAGGTGTACCGTTTACTGTCGGGAAATAGAAGAGGATCGTACGGTTATCTGCAAAAGCGTCATTGTTATCTTTAATAGCCTCACCCTGGAAACTGTTCAGATTTCCCATGCCTAATGCGTCATTGACATTTTTATGCTCATAGACTGCAACTCTGATCTTACCGAGTGATGAACCACCTACACCGCCGCCAAATTTAAGTGTTTTAGGCTGTGTATAATTGTTGGTTTGGTTATATCCATAAGTGCCGACGTCCTTATATGGAGCTTCTTCTTCTTCATAAGAACCATCGGCCTTAATTCCCTTCTTATTCTCAGCTAACATTGTCCACTTAGCAAGCTGCTTAACACAAAGCTGACTGTTAAATGAAGCAGACCTTGCATATACTGATGAGTTATAAGAATAACCCATGGCCGTTATAAAGCCTTCCATAAGCATGGATCCGATTATTACGAGAATAGCTGTTGCAAGCAGGGTCTCGAGGAGGGTAAATCCCTTTTTGGATTTGATCTTAGCAAATTTTTTCATATTGACCTCCTTAAAAACCGTAGCCTCTGAGTTTTGACTCACTCGAATGAATGAGTTTAGACTGTGTGATCTTGTCGGCTGCCACGCTGCTCTGAGCCTTCTTTGCAGGGTTCAGAACATCATTAACACCAAGAGCTACGGCCCCGGCAAGAATGACGATGATTCCGACAACCAGCAGCACTTCAACCAATGAAAAGCCACGGATGTTTCTACTTTGTTTGCATATTCTACGCATAACAGCCTCCGTTTTTTAAGATGCTATTAATCCACACTTTTACAATTCAATTATATATGGTTTTCGTATTTTTTCAATAGAATGTTTACAATTTGTTAAAAAAGTTTACAAATAAATCAAAAGCGGGGAAATTGCTTTCCCCGCCCGTTGGTTGCTTCAATTCAATCCGCTAGGATTACATAGCAGCGTTGATCTCAGAGTTTACGATAGAGATAGAGCTGTTGTGAGCCTGGATGGATGAAGATGCTGCCTTAGCCTTGTTGAGGTATGTACCGATACCGAGAACGAGAACCGCTGCAAGGATAACGATGATAGCGATAACAAGGACCATTTCTACGAGGGTGAAACCCTTCTTTGACTTCTGAATCTTCTTCATTTTGAATTTCCTCCTGTAAGGTTTATTGAGTTTGTACTGTCAGTATAACACGATTGTGAAAGAATGCAATAGGTTTTTCAAATTTTTTCAAATTTTCGCCACAATTTGCATTTTCACTTTTTTCGTCTTATCCGGTGATCTTTGTCAGGGTAGGTGTGGGCGTAGCCTTAGCCTTGCCCTTACCCTTCTTGGGAGCCTGAGTGACTTCAAGAACGCGAGGATCCGGGTAGCCAAAGAACTTAGCAAGTGTGCCGCCCTTAGCATCATACTGAGTAGCAAATGCTGCATTAGCCCAGTAAGCTGCGAAAGGTCTCTTCTCATAAGCGCTGAATCCCTTGTAAATGAAGCCATACCACAAGCTCTTCTCGTTGGTAACAACATAAGGGAATCCAATGAATCCGCCGGATGTATCAACGTTGGTATCGCCTGCCCATGCTGTGTAAGGATCCTTGCTGTTATCAACTGAAACACGGTTGGTAAGAACTGTTCCAAAGAAATCGATGGATGCTTCAAGAATAAAGAAACCATTATTACCTGTAGCAGCGAGATTTGTAACCTTGATGCATCCGGGATTTTCCTTGGACATCTTTTCAAGAGCCTTAATGAATTCATCGTAACCCTTTGCTTCGCCTAACTTATATTTCATCTGGCCGATCAGGGTCTTGATGTCAGCCTTACGATTCTCGTTAGCGCGAGTCGTATCGGGTGTTCTGTTGTACTGAGGAATGATATAGCCGTCTGTAGATGCATAAGTAACATTTACTCTGGTGCACTGAAGTGAATCAGGAGATGTTGTACCGTCTGCATAGGAGAACTGCGGGCACTTAACGTCTTCAGTAGTAATGTTAGACATATAAGGAATTCCGCTGGTCTCGAATGTCTTAAGTACATACTGCATAAGGCATTCATTCTCAAGCTTGTCTATGAAAGAAAGCTCAACCTTGGATATGTTTTCATTGATTCTCTGAATCTCTTCAGTTGTCTGCGCTACGTTTGCCTTAAGCTGATTAAGATAATCTCTTCTGGCAACAAGCTCATTGTACCTGTTGTTGAGTTCTTCATACTTATTATTTAAATTTCTTATTCCGAGAATATATCCGAGCAATATAAGAATCAACAAAGAGATAACATATATTCCGGTTTTCTCACGAGCTGATAAATTATTCATCTGTTTGGTACCTCCTTACGCTGCAGGCTGCGAAGCTGCAGTCTGTGCAACTGCTACTTCGTAATACAGGTTGATCTCAGCATTAGCTTTTGCTGTTCCGCTCAAAGCGTGAGATGCTCTGATCTTCGCAAGGCTCTCTGCATCAACGTCGGTTCCGTTAACTGTGATCTTAACGAGATTATAAGTAACACCGCCGGTCTTGAATGTATCAATACCTTCTGTGAAGTTGTACTCAGAACCTGCTGCGAACTCAGTTGTCTCAACACCGGAAAGGCTCGAGATCGTAGCGCCGTTCAGGAAACGTCCGATAGAGATGTAGACCTTGCTGATAAGTGTACCTTCGATTGAGAACGAATAATAGTTGTTGAGCATTACAGCATCGCCGGTCTTGCTGTTGTAGAACTCAGAAGGCGTGCCAAGCGTTGTACCGTCAACACGTTCAACCAAGAACTTAGGCCTGGAGGTAAATACCTTTGAAGCCTGGAGAATATTGACCATATCAACAGGGCTGTAATAACTGAATGAGAAACCGTTAAGGCTCATGACTGATCCATCGATCTTATAATCAGTTACATATGAATCGCTCGGAATGCTCTTGCCAAGAATTCCGGGAATTTCCATGGGAACAGTTGCAGTTCTGTCAACACTTGTACGCATTGAAGTAAGTGCGTAGAAATAATTGTTCTTCTGCTTTAACTCTTCCTGAAGCTGTTTAGCCTTTTCTTCGAGTCCTGCATAGTCGGGACCTGCAAGTTCAGCATTGATAGCATCGATTTCCTGCTGCTTCATGAAGTTTCTAACTGCCAGGAATCCGATCAATCCGAGTACGATAACTACTACAAGGATACCAAGGAACATTGCGTAGCCTAACATCCTTGCTGCTCTTGCTGCATTGGCCGTGAACTCCCGGAAGAAGTTCATGTCCCTCTTAGCAAGAAGTTTCTTATTAATTCCGCTAGCCATGAATTACACCCCTCCTTTAATCATTACGGATCAACGCGCCGCAGCAGTTAACAAACTGATGCAGTTCGAAATTCTTCGGGCCGTTGACTGTACTGAGTGACTTTAATATCTCCACAGATGTTCCGAGCTGACGTGACAATTCCTTGTCGATCTTCTTGTAACCTGCACCGGAACCATAAAGGAAGCATGTGCTGATAGCATCGATATGATACTTCGATATGGAGAACTGAGCTGTACGTGAAACTGCATCAACAAGGCTCTTGAAGTAAGCGTTGACAGCACTCTGGAGAGCCGGTGTATTTGCAACTGTTTCATTCCAGACATCGATATCCTCGATCGGTACGCTTGCTGCAGCATCAGTTGTAGTGATGCTGAGACGTCTTGCGAGAGAGGACTGCTGGTTTGTGCCCTGCAGCTTCTTAACGGAATCAGCAACCTGACGGATGTTGGAGTGACCGAACTGGAGTCTTCTTGAAAGAACCGGGAAGCCCTTATCAAGAACCGTAACTGTTGTTGTTCTGCTTGCGAGCTCGATGAGGAGCAATGTTGACTGTGTGATGTTGACATTGCCGTTGATGATACCATGCGAGAAGAGCTTTCTTACCGCATTGGGGTTCATGTCGAGAGCAGTCGGCTGAAGTTCCATTTCCTTGAGGAATTCACGATAATCCTTGATCGTGTCTGTAGGAATAGCCGTAGCTCTTACCTTGAGCTTGTCTGCGTTTGTCTCCTCGTCCTTTGTTGTTCCGTAAACGATATAGTCGATTGAGAGGTCACGGTTTGTACCCTGACCGATAACTTCGTACTTAACCATATCCTTGAGCTGCTCTTCTTTTGCTACAGGGAGCTCCAAGTCTCTTGTATGAACGAAAGCGCCTTCTGTTGTAAGAATGCAGCTCTTATTCCTGATTCCGAGTCTTGCTATGGCGTGCTTAACTGCCATTACGATGCCGAAAGAGTCTGCGATAGCACCGTCGTTGATAGCATCTGTCTCAAGAGGAACGATTCCTATTGTGTCGATCTGAATATTCCCGGACTTCGGGTTATAGTTTCCGACAGCGATCTTGAGGTCAGAGCTTGAGCAGTCGATTACTAATTCGGATCCGCCTCTACCTATTGAAAAATCCATCTGTTTTCTCCTTTCAAATACTGTTCCTTAATTACATGATCCACTGAGCCATCGTGAAGATAGGCATTGCGATACCGCCTACAACGAGACCTACGATGATTGCCATGATGATGATCATGATAGGCTCGAGAGCAGCTGTCATTTTTGCTGTTGCGGAATCTGCCTCATCTTCGAAGAAGTCAGCAGCCTTATCGAGGATGGAGTCAAGTGTACCTGACTCTTCTCCGATAGAAACCATGGCGTAGATCATGGGCGGGAACTCCGTAATGCCTCTGATGGACTTGGAAAGCGAAGTACCCTTTCTGATCTCTACTCTGGCCTCAGCCAATTTTCTCTCCAAAATGAGATTGTCCAATGACTTCTCGGTGATTTCAACGGACTGCAGAACGGAGATACCAGACTTAAGAAGTGTAGAAACCGTTCTTGTGAATCTTGCTGCTGCGTTCATTCTGGTTGCTTTACCAACTACAGGCATCTTGAGCATGAGGTATGACCACTGCTCGCCGCCCTTGTCGGAGCTCTTCCAAACCTTGAAGCCATACACCAAAAGTGCGGCTACTGCGATATAGATGTACCAGTAATGAACGAGTGATCCTGAAATTGAAAGCAGGCACTTTGTAAGCGTAGGAAGTTCACCGCCCAAGCTCTTGATAGTGTCGCCGATCTTAGGAACGAGGAATGTAAGCAATCCGACGGAAACTGCAAGTGTAAGTCCTGCAAGGATCTTAGGATAGACCATTGCGGACGAAACCTTGTTCTTGAGTTTCTGTGCTTTCTGGAAGTGCTCAGCGAGACGCTCCATAACTTCATCGAGACGGCCGGACTCTTCACCTGCCGCGATCATACTGATCATGATGTTAGGGATAACACCCTTCTGTTCCCTGAATGCTTCAGAGAGAGAACGTCCTCCCTGAACTGACTCGTAAACTTCACCGATGCACTTCTTGGCTTTTTTACTGTCAAGCTGCTGGTAAAGCATGTCCAATGCCCTGACAACCGTAATACCGGCAGACAAAAGGGATGCGAGCTGTCTTGAAATAAGAACGAGATCCTTTGTCTTAAGCATCGGGCTACCGATATTGATATTGGCAATACCGGATCCTCTGTCGAGTGTAAGTGATGATATGTATTTACCGTCGGTCTTAAGTTTACGAGTTGCTTCACCGATGGTAGCAGCCTCGATTAAGCCTTCCGACTTCTTACCGGCAGAATCAATTACCTGATATCTGAAATTAGGCATTAATCTTTTTCCTCCTTATTTAGATTACTATTGCAAGCGCAATAATCAGGTATACTCCAGATCGCCAAACAGAGGGCTGTTCGAGGAACCGGGGTTGTTGATAAAACGCTTAAGATCATCCTGGGCATGGCATCTCTCAAGAGCTGTATCCCTGGTGATAATCTTTCTCTTAACAAGCTCAGCAAGATAGAAGTCGAGCGGGCACATTCCCTGCTGCAAGCTCGTAGCTATCGTACTGTCGATCTGATAGGTCTTTCCTTCACGGATGTTGTTCTTGATAGCGTCATTCGTGATCATGATCTCAAATGCTGCACATCTTCCTCCGCCGATTCTCGGAACGAGAGTCTGGCAGATAACAGCGGAAAGAACGGACGAGAGCTGAACTCTGATCTGATCCTGCTGGTGCGGCGGGTAAACGTCGATGATACGGTTGACCGTGTCTGCAGCGGAAGACGTATGGAGTGTTGAAAGAACCAAGTGGCCCGTTTCTGCTGCGGTGATAGCGGTACTGATAGTATCAAGGTCACGCATTTCTCCGACGAGGATGATATCCGGGTCTTCACGGAGAGCAGCACGGAGAGCGTTAGCGAATGAAAGTGTATCTTCGTGAACTTCTCTCTGGTTGATCATAGCTTCACCGTGCATGTGGAGGTACTCGATAGGTTCCTCAAGTGTGAGGATGTGGCACTTCTTGCAGGTGTTAACGTGACCGATCATTGCCGCGAGGGTCGTAGACTTACCGGAACCCGTAGGACCGGTGACAAGGATAAGACCTCTCGGGAGTAATACGAGATCCTTAAATACGTTAGGCAGACCGAGCTGCTCACAAGTAGGGATTTCATTTGTAATTGTTCTTGCCGCAAGGGCATAGGTTCCGCGCTGCTTGAATACATTACATCTGAAACGGCTGTAATCCTCAACGACATATGAGAAGTCGATTTCTCCTCTCTCGTTGAGATACTGCTGTCTCGACTTGTCGATCATTGACTTGCAGAGATACTCTGTGTCAGCAGCTGTCAACGGCTGTCCACCCATCGGCAATAACATACCGTCGACTCGAATCATCGGAGGAAGTCCGACAGTAATATGGGTATCTGATGCTCCCATCTTTACTGATTCTGACAGAATCGATTCGATTGATAAACTAAATCCTTCCACGCTTTGTAACCTCCTTATCAGTCAATCGTGTAAGCAACTCTGTTAAGCTCGTCAACTGTGGTGATACCTTCAAGAACAAGAGCCCTTGCAGATTCCTGCAGCATCTGAGTGCCTTCCGTGACAGCGAGCTGGCGCATATCTTCTTCACTTGCACGCTTCTCGAGAAGGGCTTTCATCTTCTTCGTCATGACGACGATCTCATGGATAGCGATACGTCCTTTGTATCCCTTTTCATTACACTCAGGGCAGCCCTTACCGTGATAGATCTTCTGACCCGGTTCAAGGCGGAGTGTATCAACATCATATTCATCAGGCGTGATGGCCTCACGGCAGTTCGTGCAGATTCTGCGGACGAGACGCTGTGAAACGACGCCGACAAGAGCCGTGGATACCATGTAAGGCTCGAGGCCCATGTCGATAAGTCTGTTGATGGATGAAACAGCATCGTTGGTGTGGATTGTACTGAAAACAAGGTGTCCCGTGATAGCGGCACGCATTGCGATCTCTGCGGTCTCGCCGTCACGGATTTCTCCGACGAGGATGATGTCAGGGTCCTGACGGAGAATGGAACGAAGACCGCTTGCGAATGTCATTCCCGCCTTGGCATTAACCTGTACCTGGTTAAGACCGGGGATCTTGATTTCTACAGGGTCCTCAACTGTGATGATGTTAACTTCAGGAGTGTTCTTCTCTGCAAGGAGAGTATAAAGGGTTGTTGTCTTACCTGATCCTGTAGGACCTGAGATAAGGCAGATTCCCTGAGGTACTTTAATAATCTTATTGATAAGGTCGTTGTTGTGATCACTGATACCGAGCCATTTTCTGTTGAGATTGGCATCGTTCTTTGCAAGGATACGGATAACCGTCTTCTCGCCTGTTACCGTAGGAAGAATGGATACACGCATGTCCACGGGTTCGCCGTTGATCTCAGTTGTGATACGGCCGTCCTGAGGGATACGCTTCTCAGCGATGTTCATTCCGCCGAGGATCTTGATTCTTGTAGTGATAGCATCTCTTGCTGTCAGAGGGTTGCTCATGACTTCCTGCATGACACCGTCTATACGGATACGGACACGGACTCTGTCTTCGAGAGGCTCGATATGAATATCGGATGAGCCTGCACGTATAGCGTAATCGATCATTGAGTTAACGAGCTTAACGACCGGTGCGCTGTTGACTGCATCACTGATCTCGGAATCCTCTTCTTCACCGTCTTTCGCGAAGTCTTCACCAAGCTCTTGTGCAGCTTTTGCGGCATTCTCTTTTCCGTAATTAACTTTGATCGCATCAATAATGGAAGTGTGGGTTGCGAGCATTAAGGTTATCTGATAACCGGTCTGGAACTGCAACTCGTCTTCGATCGTAATGTTCATCGGGTCATCAATGGCAACAACAAGATTGTCATTATCAAAACCGATGGGAAGAACTACGTTATCTTCGCAGAACTTCTGATTCAAAAGCGCTGTCGCTTTCGGATCAACATCGATACTTGTCAAATCGATAATAGGATAATCATATTGGCTGGATACAGCGCGGAGGATGTCGAATTCAGACATCAATCCGTTCTCTACAATGACTTCTCCCAGACGTTTTCCGGTTTCTTTCTGTATGCCGAGAACCTCCGCAAGCTCAGTAGCGTTAAGGAAGCCGCTCTCGACCAGAATGTCTCCTAACCTCTTCATCAGACCCTCCAGACTACCTGTAAATCCTCACGAAAAACAGGCACCAAAATAAATAGGCACAATAACCCAAACATACATGTACTAAACTATACAACAGCATTGTGTAAAAAACAAGTTTAACTGACACTGTGCATAAAAAATATTTTTGACAATTTCATGTCGCAAAACGGGACTGGAGTTAGTGGTACTTTTATAATTAAATTACTATACTATAATATATGTCATTCATATTCAGACACGGAGGAATTTATGTCAGGACATTCCAAATGGAACAATATCAGAAGGAAAAAGGAAGCTTCTGATGCAGCAAAGGGTGCTATTTTCACAAAGTTCGCAAAAGAGATCGCCGTCGCGGTCAAGGCCGGCGGTGCAGATATTAACGGCAACTCAAGACTTAAGGTCGTTGTAGCAAAAGCCAAGGCTGCCAATATGCCAAATGACAACATCAACCGCGCCATCAAGAAGGCTGCCGAAGCCGGTGAAGGCGACGATTACGAAGAGATCACATATGAGGGATACGGTCCCGCAGGTGTTGCCATCATGGCAAAAGCACTGACTAATAACCGTAACAGGACTGCTGCCGATGTCAGGCACATCTTTGATAAGAACGGCGGCAACTTAGGTGTTGACGGCAGTGTCTCCTTCCTTTTCGAAGAAAAAGGCACGATCCTCATTTCAAAGGAAGATTATGAAGACGAAGATGTAGTCATGGGTGATGCACTCGACTGCGGAGCTTCCGATTTTGATTCAGACGACGAATACTACATTGTTACTACGGCTCCTTCAGATTTCTATTCCGTAAGAGACGCACTTGAGGCTAAAGGTTATGCTTTCGCGGATGAAACACTCGGCCCCGTAGCCATTACGACTACAGAGGTTACCGATCCCGATGCAGTAGCACATCTTGAGAAGATGCTCGACATGTTCGACGAAAACGAGGACGTCCAGGAAGTCTTCCACAACTGGAACGGCTGATCCGGGTGATCCAGTGGTTTCTCCTGATAATACAAACCAGAACGAGACCGTTTCACCGGTAAAAACACAGACAGCTCCGCGCAAGACCCTGCTGTCTGAGTTTCGCGGGACTCTGAAACGTTTTGAAAGGACTTCCACTTCCGGAAACACCGGTTCGTCATCCGATACCGCCAAAGACATTGAACGTATCCTTAACAGCGATCAGGCAACGCGCGAATACCTCGCGGGAATTGCCGTGATCGCTTTTGTCGGTCCGTCCGGAACAGGTAAGAGCACCCGAGCGATCAAGGTTGCCCGAGACAACAATATTCATTACATCATTGATGACGGTCTCCTGATAAACGGAAGCAGGATCGTCGCAGGAACATCAGCAAAAAAGGCTCCCACAAAGATGGAGTCCGTCCGTCAGGCTATCTTTACCGATCCGACAAGATCCTCCGTCATGAGGCGAGCCCTTGTAGAATCCGGTCCTAAGGCTCTGATGATACTCGGAACATCCGACTCAATGCTCGGCAAGATCTGCGATAATCTTTGGCTCAACCAGCCTTCGATGCTTATCAGGATCGAAGACGTATCCACTGAAGAAGAAAGAAGACTTGCAAGAAACACTCGAATGACCGAGGGAATGCATACGATCCCCGTTCCAAGCATGGAGGTCAAGCACGAGTTCTCAGGTTATTTCTCTGATCCGTTCTCAAAACTCAGGCAGCGTTTCGACAGGGAGCGCGGCATCATGCAGCCTGCACCTGATTCTGACAGAACGGTCGTAAGACCGACTTTCTCGTCACTTGGTTCTTATTCGATCTCTGATGAAGCGCTTCTGGATCTTATAAAGATCGTCTTAAAGGATATTCCCGGTTTTGCCGAAGTCACGGCATTTAAAACCGAAAAACAGACTTACGGTGTCATGATCAGCCTGGATCTTTCCCTTTATTACGGTTATGATGCCCAGGAAGTTCTGGAAACTGCCCAGCAGAAAGTCGGTATGGCAGTTGAGGAATACACTTCGATCACCACCAACGGTGTAAATGTCCGGGCCAGCCGTTTGCTGCATGCGCCTGATCCCAAGTAAGGAGATATCTTATGGAAAAGATTTATATGATCCCCGTCAACGATGCTTATTCGGGCGCGTCCGAATGTCCGTTCTGCGCACTTCGCGACAAAGCGGAAAGTGATTACCTCGAATACTATCTGGGACCATCTCTCATGGAGCCTGATACAAGAAAGATAACCAATAAGACGGGCTTTTGTCCCGAACACATGGGTAAACTCAATAAAGCAGTTACCAACAGGCTTGGACTGGGACTGGTAATGCATACCCACCTTAAGGACTTTCATGAAGACATCTCTAAAGACATGATCAGCAGTGCACCTTCGAAAGCCGGACTTTTGAAAGGACGTTCTTCTGATTACAAATCCAAACTTAACGATATCGCAGACAGGATCGACAAACGCGTTGCCATGTGTCCCATCTGCGATAAGCTCACGGATACAATGAAACATTATTCAGAAGTAACCGCATGGATGTTCTTTCACTATGAAGGTTTCCGCGAGAAATTCAGCAGCACCAAATACCATTGTCTCCCCCATACTTCCATGCTGCTAAGGCAGGCAACAAAGCTTTCGCAAAATGAAGCTTCGGAATTTGTTACCGCGCTTGCAAACGGAAGCGACCAGGCATTTGAGGAACTGATAGGTGATGTTGAATACTTCACTCTTAAATTCGATTACAGGAACTCAGACAAACCCTGGGGCAACAGTAAAAACGCTATCCAAAGATCAATGCGCTTTTTATCTTCAGACAGGAGGGATTTTGATGAACAACTGGGAAAAAAGCAATCTTGAATTGACCCCTGCTCCCGAAATGACTTTGATCGATGAGAGCGGTGACCTGACAATTCTCATAAAGCACGATTACTATTCTTCTGATACGGAACACGGACGATTCCTTCTCGGCTCTTTCATTGATTCACTTTCCGAATCCGGTGAACCGATACTTAAGGTGATCCTTGTCGATTCAGCAGTCAATCTCATCCGCGATCCGTTCTTTTCTTCCAGGATATTGAAGCTTTTCAGCCTTTCGCGCTATTCATATGTCTGCGAAGACAGCCTTGAGGCATTTGATGTCGATTACACTCCCGGCGAAAATGTGATCGTTTGCCCTGCTGCCGACATTTCCATGCAGATACTGCAGTCTGCTCACCTGATCACTCTTTCCTAATCAAAATCAAAAAAAATGATAAGGCCCGAAGTTTTAACTCCGGGCCTTTTGTTATGTTTTAGATTTTAACCTGCGCTCTGTATGCCGTAATAGTAGACCATTGACTTAAGTTTGAAGTTTGTAACAAGTTTCTTCATTGCAGGATCCGGTTCATCCATATTTGAAGAGCCGGGGCAGGCAGGCATTGAGATGGAACCTTGGTCGCTATCAAAATAACCGTCTGTCATAAGTCTTCCGTAGAATACGCCGTGATCGTTATTCTGGAACAAGAACTTGGACTGGTTGGACTCGTTATAGTTGTCATTGAACATGCCTACAAATGATTCCAGAATCGCATTCTTACATACTTTGAAAGTATTCTTGCCCATACCGATAACCATTGCGCAAGGCTCATTCTTACCATCATAACGATGGCTGTAGCCCTTACTCTCGGTATCCTCAAATTTATTAGGACCGTCCAAATTGGAGCTTAAAGTATCCTTGATAAACTTAGCAGCATCTGCTGCGCTGTCGAAGTTCCTTCCTTTTACGGCAAAGATTCCGTTACCGCCTACTTTTCCGTTGTCGCTTGAAGGCCATTCAACACTTGCGTTCTTAGCAAGAAGGAAGAGTGCCGGCTTTTTAGGGTTAGGCTTGTCGATAATGAATACTACGTTATAAAGTTTGAAAGTACCATCGAACCAGAATGTGTAATTCTCACTGCCGCTGAGAACCATGATGTAAGGTTCCTTGTCGCCCAAACCAGGATGGCTCTCACCTTTATCAGACTCATCGGAGGTGAAGAGATATGTGCCACCGGGAACAACTTTACCACCATTCTTCTGGTAGCAATTATTTTCAAGGAAGTTACCAAACTTCTTGCCCGTAAGAGTGCTCGGAGGTGTCTTTGTTATTCCGAGCTTTGAAGAAGCTGAAATGAATTCGTCAGTGGTAGGGAAGCTGTTTGTACCGCCAGCCTTATAGCTTGTGTTAAGCGATGCATACTTTTTTACTTTTTTAACAAATGCATTGTTAACATCATCGTCTGCGAATGCTTTTCCGCCGCCCTTAAGAGTACCGTCAGCATTGATGTAAGTAACACTTGCGCCGCTTACCCATGAAGTATCACCTATGGATCTGTCGCAGAGGTAGAAGTTGAGACCGCTGGGACTAAAGTTGGTGGCTGTTCCTGTAGAAATCGCTTCATTACTGTCACCGAAGAAGAACAGGTTCTCAACAGTGTGCTTCTTGAACATGGTACTGTCATTCTTATTTGCCAGCTTTGCGCCAGTAAGGAAAACGAGATCTTTACAATGGAAATCATCATCCTTGAATGCTACTTCGCCATCACAATATACCATTGTAGCGTAGGTAGAGAAAGAAGCGTTCTTGTTCTTACCGCCTTTTCTGACGAGGAAGATATTATCAAGATCATTCTTACCCTTACCGATTATTTCGAGGTTGTTCTGATTGAACTCGTTGTTCAAGTCGATCTGCGTGCTGAAAGGTGCTGCATTTTTGCCGCTGGTCGGGGTCGTGTAGCTCAAAGTTGCACGAACGTTCTCAACCTGTCCGTCAAGGTGAGTCGTAAAGTCAGCATAATATGTATAATCATCTGCTTTAGTAGCTCCCTCCGAATTCGGTACACGGTAAAGATACACTGTAGTGTAACTTTCATCATTTTTAACACCTTCATTCTCAAGGCCAGGAACTGTATCAGCGTTAGCCGATGCATAAACCCTGATGAGTGACTTAGCCTTGCAGAGGTCTAACAGATCCTCATCAGCAAACTCGCACTTCTGCACCGCACGATACCAAGACTCTGCAACGGATGTAACCGTAAGTCTTGCCTGATTGCTCTCAGCCTCAGTATACACACGCTTTCTTGTAGCCTGTGTAAGCATCATGGCTGCAGCAATGAAGATTACTGCGAATGCCAGTACGAAAACGACGGTTACGAGGATCGCTCCGCGTCTTCCTGCTTTCTTCTTGTAAAACTTTCTCATCATAGAAGCACCTTCCTTCATATGTGTATAAAGTCCTAAATCAAACTGTCTGCGCGTTTTCCACGCATAAAAATCCAATTTCTTGAGCTTATTTTATGATATTCCCGGCCAAATTTCAACAGAAAATTCCAAATTTGCTAACTTTTTTTACATACTTTGTTAACATTTCGTTTACAAATTGTCGGATTCTTCGCTTTTTTCTTCTGTTTTCTCCACCGGTGCCCCTTTAGAGCCGTATTTATCGAACTCTTCCTTCTTTGAAGCTACCAGATAATAATCCGTCTGAGTGGCAAATCTTAAGACCGCCGAAGCATAAAACATGCCGGATTTGTTCTTTTTTATCCTCGCTCTGGAGAACATCTCCCCGTGCTCGCTGCAGCTGAAAAGCGCATATTGTGACTTTCTTATGCGGAACTTTCCTATTTCCGCCTTGAGCTTTTTACCGCAGACCGGGCAATTACTAAGGAAACCGTCGACGAGGCTCAATGCTCCGTCAGCATCTTTGGCCTCATTACCGACAAGGGAAAACTCGCTCTTTATGTCGGGATCGATCGATGAGCTCGATATTGCGGAGATTACCTCGGACGGCTTGTTGTGTCTGAAGATCTCTTCAAATACCGCGCCCGTATACTGTGCATCTGCCGTGGCACTGTGGAATATGTCTTTCTTTTCTATGTTGTAGAAATCCACGGCTGCCTCTACACTTCTCTGCTTGCCCTTCTGTCCCGCAAAGAACGAGAAGATCGGCTGAAGATCAAGGAACGGCATTTCGAGTTTGGGATCCATGCCGAAAAACTTCAGGTTCATCTTGAGCATGGCAGGATCTGAATTGCCCCATCCGACCAGGATGGCATCCGGACCGCAGAAATCGCGGAATCCCTTATAAGCATCAGCAAACGGCTGGCCGTTCTTGAGATCGCTGTTCTTCTTATGCGTAACTTTTCTGACGTGATAGTGAAGCCTGGTATAAATGGCAGGGACTATGTCAGCCGAATAGATTGCCTGACAGATAAGGTCACCGTTTTCATACACATAACGGCAGGCGCCTATCTCAATGATCTCACCGGTAAGGGTCGAACAATCGAAATCATAGGTTTTGCCGGGAATCGGCTGGTTCCACTCGAGATCGAATACTACGAACTCGCAACCGTCAACAATCTTTTTACTAAGCATTTACTTCAGGTTGTTCCACAAGATCAGGATCTTCGGAACTCTTTCCCTTCTTATTTTTATTACTATTCTTATATATGAGAGGAATAGCAAGGATAGCCAGACAAACGGCTGCAGATACCGCAATGCCTCCGGAAAGGCCCGGAATGGCCTTGGAGATCTGCACATTGTAATCCGTAACCTTATCCGATGCAACAAAAGTACATCCCGTCAGACCGAGATACTCAAACGTCCTGCAGTTCTTTCCGTTTACGGAGATGCGGGTCCCGGGATCGTAAGCCTTGGATGTAAGAAAGCTCACTGTTCCGGCATGCATCCCGGGTATGTCGGTATATTTAAAACTGAAAGAATTGCCTTCCATTGACCTTGTTGCCTTCTGAAGCCTCTCGGCAGCGCCGGGATTGACGTACATGACGGCAATCCTGCTTTCGGATGCCTCTTCGAGATCGAAGAAAAATGCGAGTTCGTGTTTGCCCGGGACTGCTTCAAGTTCACAGAGCGAAGGCCCGGAGATATCCGTCTCCTCTTCAAAATCGCCATAGGTATTCCTGATGGTGATGTCGCCGTTAAAGCCGCTGTAGATAAACAATCTGTCACCGTCTTTGCATGTCACCTCAAAGGTGATCGAAGAAAAACCCGCTCCTACGCTGTAGATGTCCTTTTCCTTGTGATCGGCCTGATCGCTGTAAACGAGGTTCAGGTCATATTCCGAGAAGCACTCGCCTGCCTGAGCCTGGCCGGACGCATAATTAAATCCGTCCGCGAAACCTTCTGCCTTGTAAGAACTTATGTCATTCGAGAACAGAAGATATTTGTCAGCGTTTGAAAAGACCGACAGGCCGATGTCTTCATCTTCATCGTACAGATCAAACTCTTCGTCTTCAGCATCGCTGATGGCATTGAGGCCTGTTCCTGATGCGCTGACGGAATTGTTGAACATTATGAATGAAGCATTTACCGTGATCGCCAGTGCGCCGAGAGCGGCAACAAACATCTTGAACTTCTTTCCGGAAGTCTCTGTTAAAGCAAGACGGATGTTGATAATGCCGCAAACGAGCATTACAATGGCTGTTCCGAGATTTATCGTCGTCGAAAACTGGATGTCGGAATAGTTGTTGCCGGAGAAGACAAGGAAAGCCAGCGGGACCAGGAACGACGCATAAAGTGCTCCCCTTTCAACACCCCTGATGTTCTTGAGGGCTATCGCCGCGTAGAAGAACAGGAATGCTTCAAGGCAGATCAGCCTGGTGGAACTGAGCACGGGACTTTCGCCGAAGATGCTGACGGCACCGCTTACGAAAGACGAAGCGCATGAAATGTACCAGACCGAAATGACAAAAGCCGCCGTTACCTTAACGCGTACGGGAATCTTGAAGTTGAACCAGAACAGGACGATCGCTTCCACGGTCAGTATGCCAATATAGAAAACCGGCGGCATGTCATTTTCGAGTCCGCCGGACTGGGCCACGAACATATGCCTGAGCAGATCATAGAAATCGTATCTCATCTCGGCAGTCTTTGCCGCCTGGACAACGTCAAACTTCGGGAGCTGGCCGATGAATCTCGGGATCACCGAAAATGCTGCCATTGCGGTTCCCGTAACTATCGCACCCACAAGCTTCATCCAGGATGAGAAAACCTTGCCCTTCTTGTCATAAAGGCCGATGGCCAGTACGAAAGCCGAGACGATAAGGAACGGAATGCCAGAAATGCAACCGTAGCTTCCTGAAGCAGCGATGAGCGCACAGGCGAGGGCGGAAAGCGCAAATGACTTCCATGTCCTTGTCCTGAGATATGAATCGAATGCCGAAAGGGCACATGGTATGAGGATTACCATGTTCATTACCGGAGTAAACTGCGCTGTAAGTATGACCTGAGAGGAGAAAGCATACATCATTCCGAGAAGGAACGAATAAAGCCTCCTGAGGCCTGCGTGACGGCAGCAGAACGCATACATCATTGAAGCTGCAAGGCCGAACCTTAAGAAATAACCTATAGTAAGGATGGCTTTGGTCAGGCTCTGCGGCAGGAGCAAAGCAATAAGGAAGAACAGATCCAGATTCCTGTCCGAGATCAGCTCCCAGGTTTCAGCGGCTCCGAGTCCTGACTTTATGCTTGCAACATCATTTTCGGCGACCTTAAGTCCCGCGATGATGTTCTCGCTCATATCCCCCGTTCTCATCGAGAGTGTTGTCGGAAGGATCTTGCCGGGGCTGACGGAAAGTCCGATGTTGAGTGCTATCGTGGCAGTACAGGCCGCCGCGAGGAAACATATCACGAACCCGTCAATGAATTTTTCCCTTCCTGAACGGGTTCCTATCATTGTTTGCTGTCTCCGTTATCTTTTGAAGGTTCTTCGGGTTCATCCCCGGATGACGGAGTTTCCGTTTCCTCAAGTTTCTGCGGTTCCTCCGGAACTTCTTCCGCGGTCTGTTCTTCAGTTACGGCCTCTTCGGCTGGAACATCCTGCTTGTCTTCGGAAGGTTCTGCAGGCTCAGCAGGTTCTGCCGGTTCCGCGGGCACATCCGGAACTGCCGGGACGGGCTCTTCTACGGAAGCTTCAGAACCGGTCCGGGCTGCGGTCTCAGCCGTTGCAGACACTACAGCTGCAGCAGTCTTCTTGGAAGCGCGTGCCTTTCTGATAAGCGCGGGGATCGCCGCCAAAAGGATTATCGTAACTATCGAAGCGCATGTTATGCAGACGCCGGGCTTGAATCCTGCCGGGATATATTCGATCCTGACATCGTGTTTGCCCGCGCTCATTTTTATTGCCATGAGAGCGTCATTGACGGGTGTGACCTCAGTCTCTTCACCGTCGACCCAAGCATACCATCCTTCAGAATAAGGGATGGTGAGGAATAAGAGTCCGTCATTCTTTGCAGTGACGGTTCCTTCGAGCGAAGTCGCGTCATATTTCGTAACTTCAAGCTGCTCGTCGGAAAGCTCTTTTACCATTTCGTTATAAGCGTCAACATCGAGCTGGTAGCCGTAAACATAAAGCGGAGAAGCACTCGGCGGATCGTAGTAATCAACCTTGAGCGTCATGGGAGTGCCGTCGAAAACGCCGAGCGTGATCACCTGGAAGCTCCTGATCTCGAAAGACCTGGAGGTCTCGCCTACCGTGACGGTAGCGGTGCCGCCCTTGTTGGAACCGGCATAAACATATACGTCTGCGCCGATCTTGGCATTGTCTACCCTGACTGTAAAGCCGCATTCATCATCGTCATCAGCTGCGATCGTATACAAGAGCAGATAATTCTGCTTGTCTCTGGTGCTCATTCCGACGCAGTCCACGGCAGAGATGTTTACGGACTTGTAAACCTCTTTTTCAACGCCCATGGCCTGGATCCATTTGTTGGTCTTCATGAATGCGTTGCCCTGGTCATTGTATTCGGGAACATATTCAGGGAACTTCTCTGAAACCATGTATCCGACGCTCAAAGCATCAGGGTTGCCCCAGGATGTAACAGGTCCGCTTGTGTACTCTTTTTCGAAAAGTGCGGGAACAGTCTTCGTCTTTTCGGTCTCGATAAGGTTCCTGACGCCCAGGAGCGTTGCGGTTACCCTGGTAAGTCCGGCATTGCGGAAACCGTTAATGCCGTTGTTGTGAAAACCGAAGTTTCTCATGTACTTAACGAAGCTCTCTCTTGCCGTAGAGGAGAAGATCGAGATTCCCTTAACGTCGTAAAGTGCCTGGATATCGCAGATATTGTTCGGGAAAAGCTCGGAACGCTCAAAATTCTGATGTCCCGGAGTTCCCTCCACCGAATTGACATATTCCGTGATGGGAGGCTGGTTTCTTCCGTAAGGTTCATACGAAGCAAATCCTTCGTGCTGGGCAACAAGACCGATAGAGATGGTCGATGCCGCAAAGATCTCAAGGAGCATCGTGACAGTGATCAGGGTCTCGCAATAGAACGAGGATTTTCCTGAATTTGCATCGCTGACGATCCTGAGAACGGCACCCTGGATGATTATGAACAGCAGAGTGCAGCCAATCTGGATGTAGCTCTCATTTCCCTTGCCGTATTTCTCATAGAGCACGAGGAAGATAAACCATGCAGCCACGGACCCCATGACGGCCCCCAGACTCAGGCTCCGGATCCTTCTTATCGTAAGGAATCCGATAAAGACAAGGAGGAAGCTCATGAGGAAAGATTCCCTGTAAGGGATCTGATTCGGGAAGTGAAGTCCGTGCCAGATGAAGTTGAGGGTCCTGTTGGTAAAGCTCAGGTACATTACGAAGATCATGAGACCGAAAGCGATCTTGTGTCTCATCGTGATGCCCGTGCTCTTGGGGAGCAGGAAGAACAGCGGCAGAAGGATAGCTACGACAACGCCGCTGTAAACATTGTCCATACCGTCACGGATATTGGGGTTGGCCGCAACCATAAGCCTTCCGAGGAAATCGAAAAGGTTATTCTGAAGTGTAAAATCCTTGGGCAGTGTATCTCCGGTAGCGGAGCAGTGCTTAAGGATAAGGTATGTGGGAACTGTCAGTACTGCAGTAGCTCCTGCGGCTACAGCGCTCGAAAAAGCAAACCTGAAAGCTGCGCCGAAGAACGTTTTGAAGCACAGTCTCATCGGGTCACCCTTAGGTTTTCCGGGCGTGAAGAGCATTACGTAGTAGCAGGGTGCGAACATGACAAGGAACAGACATATGAAGAATCCTGCATAGTAATTGCTGAAGATGGCGATCGCAAGAACGACGGCATAGAAAGCGCATTTACGCTCGATGAGCAACCTTCTGAGGCCGAGCATTATAAGCGGGAGAAGGACTACGGCGTCGCACCACATTATGTTCCAGAAGTAAGAGATGTACCAGCCGCAGAGCGCGTAAGTGCAGGCAAAGACAACGGTGATGTTATCCACCCTCTTGTTGTCGTTCGAAGCAAGGAACATCAGCATGAAAAGCCCTGAAAGACCGGCTCTCAGGCAAGTAACGATCCCTATGAATACCGGGATGGTCTTGGCTGTGAAAAATAACGCAAAGATGTTGAGAGGGCTCGCCGCATAGTTGGCATACGCGGCATAGAACTCCTGGCCCAGACCGTCATTCCAGCTGTAGAGCAGGGACTGCCCGGACAGGACCTTGTTGCGGAATGTGACCACAAAAGGAGCGTACTGGTGGTAAAGGTCGACCGTCAGCATGGTGCGGTCGCCATACGGATAGCATCCGCAAATAACGAGAGCGGCCAATACTGTCAGTACCGGGAATGAGAATGCTAGGAGAAGCTGCGGCCAGATCGACGCGACTCTTTCGCGCCATGGCTTTAGAAGAAGTGCCTTATTATTGCTCAAAATATGACCTGTCTTTCTTATTTATTTATAATAAAATTACAAACGTGTTAATAATAGCACACTTTTGGCTTTTACATTGGCTTTTTATGTTAAAGTGTCAATAATCAATAATTATGTTCATGAAGGGAGACCCATGGGCCTTAGACTCAAGATAATACTCAACCCGTCATCGGGACGTGAGACCGCACGCTCTAACATTGAGAACGTGCTGTCATATCTTGCCATGAAAGGGTCCATCGAGCGCGCCGACATAAATTACACGTCAAAGCGTTTCGATGCAATGAATTTTGCAATGGATACTGACCCCGAAGAATATGACATGCTCATCGCTGCCGGCGGAGACGGTACGGTCAATGAGGTCGTCACCGGTCTCATGAGAGCCGAGATCGATATTCCCGTCGCCATCTACAACTCCGGTACGGTCAATGATTTCGCTACTATCAACCGTCTCCCCTCCGCCCCACAGGATTTTGCGAGGATGCTCGAGGATCCGGAATTCGTCAGGGTCGACTGCGGCAAGGCCGGAGAGTCATATTTCATGAACGTTCTGGCTGCAGGTTCTTTCGCTGATGTCATCTACAACGTCCAGCCCGACCTCAAGACGGCTTTGGGACCCGTTGCATACTGGATCTCCGCCATGAAGGATATCCCCTCCCTCAACAACTCCGAGCACATAATCATCCATAACGGCGATGAGACGATCGAGACCGATGCCGTAATGTTCTTTGTCTCCAACACCAGCAGCGTAGGCGGTTTCCGCAATCTGATGTCACAGGCTGACGTTACCGACGGAATGCTCGACGTCATGCTGCTCAAAAAGATAGAAAGAAATGAGATAATGCCCCTTTTCGGCAAGATCATCGTGGGAGACCACATCAACAGCGATAAAGTCATATATTTTCAAGCAACCGATTTTTCGATTGAAGCACCGGAAGCAACGAACAAGATCACTCTGGATCTTGACGGCGAAAAAGGCCCGTCGCTTCCCATCAGGATTTCCTGCGTGCCGCGTGCGATCAATCTTGTAATTCCAAGGAAGGATAACCAGATCTGATGAAGAACAAAGAGAAAAAAGAAAAAAAGGTCCGCGAACCCAAGATAGACGAAAAAGCACTGGCTGTTGCGTCTGAACAGGAAGAGCACGTTACTCTCCAGAACACGTCGGAGATCGATCCCGAGCTCCTGACGGGCAAAGAGGCAGCAGAACAGAACGAAACCCTGCCCGAAGAAAAGGACAAGGAAAAGGAAAAAGCCAAGGATGAAGAGCCTGAAGAAGTCAATCAGGCCGTTTTCGAGCTCGACAGACTGGCTGACAGGATCGCGGAAAACAGCGAGGAAAAGAAAGAGCGTCTACGCAGGAACGCAGGTATCGGTTTCGTCATAATCGCAGTACTGATTGTATTCATCGTAGCTGCGCTCTCATTCTTCATCGACACGGGCATGGACAAATCCTTCAGAAGCCCGGTCACCATTCACGGAAGAGACATTCCGAGCGACGAGTTCAGCTTCATGTATCACTTTGAGCTTTTGAGCGAAGGCGTCGATCTTTTCGCTGCCACAACGGAAACGATGCTCTCATCAACATACCCGGATGACGATTCATTCCCTACCTACAGGGACTATTTCCGTTATCTGACCGCTCAGGACCTTCAGAAGATGGAGATCCTTTACGATGACGCGACAGCAAAGGGGTATAAGATCGAGCCCAGCCACTACGACCGTGCCAACGCTTATGTTGACTGGCTCAAGACAAAGGCCACCGAGCTCGGCGTTCCGCTCAACACATACATCAAGGGCGTTTTCGGATCCCAGGTCGATGAGCAGTGCATCATCAGGGTCCTTGCGAAAAAGTATTTCACCGATGACTACGCAGAAGACGAGAAGCTCGCTGAGCTCTCCGCTTCAGACGAACAGGCAGAGGAAGCATACAACGAGTCAAGAAACATCTACGATGTCGTAAGCTACAAGCTCCTCAGGATCAATTACGACCAGAGGGACCAGGCATTCATCGACACCGCCAACCTGCATGCCCAGGAGATCATCGATGCCATGAACCGCGATCCTTCCAAGTTCGAGGCAGAAGCAGCTAAGATCTTCCCCAAGGGCGCAGCTTCAAATACGCTCGAGCAGGAGGATTCCACCCTTGTTCCCGATGCGCGTTACGATGATTTCACTCACACTGAATTCAGGGAATGGCTCTTTGAGGACGGACGTACCGTAGGCGATGCCACGATATTCCCTGATGAGGACGGCTTCCCCATCATCCTCGTATTCGTATCCAGACAGCGTATGACCGCTCCTATGCGCAGCTGCTACATCATGAAGGTCAGCTCGCAGACAAAGGAAGGCCAGGCTCCCGATCTGTCAGGAACCCAGGCACTGGCGCAGAAGATTTTCGATTACATCGATGACGCCGACAGCTGTGCCGAGATCGAGAACGTATTCAATGACAACGTCCTTTCCGGTCAGCTCGAGATCCAGCAGGACGACAACATCTATTACGAGAAGTATTCCAGCACACTGTCCGGATGGATCTTCTCCGATGACCGTAAGTTCCAGGATAAGACCCTTGTTGAAGAAGACGGCGTTTTCTATGTCATCTTCTACATCTCTGAGTCTTCCAACCCTGAATGGTATGACAGGGTCAACAGCTACATAAGAATGAACAACTATCAGGAATTCATCAATTCTAAGGCAGTCGACTACATGTGGGAATTCCACAAGGAAGGCCTTGACCAGATAAGTGACGTTCCTTAAGGAGCTGACAAAACGCAATTAAAAGCCCGGCACTGCCGGGCTTTCTTATTTGTGTTATAAATTCAGGACGTCACTTCGCAAACTGCGACATAAGAATCATGATGAACGTACACACGAAAGTCATGAGCATGGCTCCAATGATGATCCAGGCTACCAACTTTGTTCCAACCTTCTGTCTGTTTGCACTGCTGCTCATTTATCGTACCCTTCCTTAACAAATATTACTCGTCTTCTTCATCTTCGTACGGATCGCGTTCAGTCCTTCTGGACGGTCTGGGAGTAGGCGTTGCCTTCTTTCCTGACTGTTCATCCTGGAAATCGCCGGAATCGCCGATCACCAGTGTCAACGTGCGGTTTGAACCGTTACGGTCTACGACAACCTCTACGCTGTCACCAACCTTGTGCGAATCACGTACACCAATAATATCATTAGAACTCTTAATTTCAACACCATCAATGCTGACAAGTCTGTCACCGGCCTTGATGCCTGCCTTATCCGCAGGACCGCCGGGTGTTACTTCAACGCAGTAAACGCCTGCTTCAGCGCCTTCAGCATATTCGCCCTCATCGTATTTCCTGACGGAGATTCCGAGGAACGGACGGTTGGTAACCTTACCGTAGTTGATGATGTTTTCGATGACATCCTTGACGGAATTAACGGGGATCGCAAAGCCAAGGCCTTCAGAGATCGAAGAGTTGATCTTGGCATTTGTGATGCCGACGACTTCTCCATAAGAATTGAGGAGAGGGCCGCCGCTGTTACCGTTGTTGATGGCGGCATCAGTCTGGATGACCTTGATCGTATATCCGCTGGAGCTGATGTCACGGTTCGTAGCGGATACAACGCCTACGGTTACGGTGTCATCAAGCTGTCCCATGGCGTTTCCGATAGCTATTACGAGTTCACCGCTCTTAAGCTTATCCGAGTCACCGAACTTGAGGAAAGGAAGAGTCCTGTCTGTCGTAACCTTGAGGACGGCGATATCCGTTGTTGTGTCTGATCCTACGATCTCCGCATCGACCGGATCCGTGTCGTCCGGCAGGAGCACGGTAACTTTGTAAGAAGAAGGAGAATCAACAACATACTTGACTACATGGGCATTAGTTACGATGTAACCGTCCTGGGAGATAATGAATCCCGTTCCGGAAGCTGCCTTCCTTGCAGATGAGCCCTTTCCCTTCATGATGTATACGGGGATCGTTGCAGGGCTTGCCGCTTCAACTATCTCAGTTGTAGGAAGAGACTTCCTGTTAGGATCGGTGGACGATCCGCCCTTATCGATCGAGAACTTGCCGCTCTCACCGGTGGTCTCAGTGGGTTCTTCGCTCCCGCTTGTCTCACCGCTCTCATCAGTACTGCTCTCATCAGTCGGTTCTGTCGTCTCCGTAGTCGTCTGGGACGTTGAATCGGTCAGCTTCTTGTTGAGGCCTATGATGTATAACGTCTGTCCTGCAGAATAGATGAAAAGGACAGCAATCAGGATCGAACATATAACGGGGAAAACAATGTTCCTCTTTCCGCCGTTGCCTGAACCGCTCGGTGAAGGTGCGGAAGCTGTCTTCTGTTCACCTGCATTGGGAGCAGCTGCAGCTGCCTGCTGATGAGCCTGGCTCGCAGGAACGACCTGTGTCCTCTGGGGATACTGAATGACCTGCTGCGTCGGAACTGCCTGCTGTACGGGAACCTGCTGAGCAGGCTGTACATACATGCCGTAACCGTTCGGAACGGGCCTTGCATAATACATCTGCTGTGCTACGGGCTGCTGATAAGAAACTGACTGCGCGGGATTTGCAGTCTGGGGTACCGGTTGAAACGGTGAAGGCTGACCTGCCGGTATTACCGGTTCAGTTGCAGGTGTCTCGATCTTATTTTCCAATTCCCGTGAATTGTCATTGTTATTCTCTTCCATTGTGTCACCTCATTCCGAAAAAGGTCTGATAATTCATTATCAAGTTTAATCGCAAACATTCCTTAATTGTAGGCAAAAATGCGTTAAGTTTTATCAATTTAGGGATACTTTTCCGCCGGGGATAAGTATATCATCCCCGTGCTCCGGGACTACTTTGCCGCAGCTCTCATCAGCAAGAAATGTCTCTGCTTCTTTCACGTCTGACAAAGGGAGAAGGAGCGTCAGGGACACGTCGCTGTCAAACCCGACGTCTTCAAATGTCCATTCCTTCTGTGATGCTTTTCGTGAAAGCTTTTCATAGAAAGCATAATCGCACCTTATGCCAAGTTTCCTGCCGGGAGTCATTACAACCGGGCCTCCGTCTGCAAGAGCTGCTAGTCCGCTCTCCCTGTATGCGCGCATGAGTCCGCCTTTTCCCAAAAGAATGCCTCCGAAATATCTCGTTACGCATACTATCGTGTTGTTGAGATCGTTATCTGTCAGCAAAGACAAAAGGGGCTGTCCCGCAGTTCCCGAAGGCTCTCCGTCGTCGCTGGACTTCTGGTTTGCGGCCTCGCCTCCTGTCCGCCACGCATAACAGACGTGCCTGGCGTCAGGATAAGTCTTTCTTTCTTTTGCAATGAAATCAGCTGCTTCAGCAGGACTTGCCACGGAAGCACAATGACCTATGAAAACGGATTTTTTGATCTCGATACGGGAACTGCCCTCCGAGGTAAGTCTGGACTCGTAAGGCAAATCAGGCAAGCTCCCTGTATTTCTGGTAGGCCATCATCAAAAGGGCCTTGTCCTGGCTGTAAGTGATCTGGGAAAGCGCTTTCTCGACAGGTTCAAACCTGGCTCCGACCGTGCCCGTCTCGGGAGTTATCACGATCTCCGCATCCTTGGCAGCCATTACGAACCAGGAGATATTGTTATGCACCGGCTTATTGCGTGAGATCGAATAATACTCATAATTGGTCTTGCCGCAAGGTGCCAGGACCTTTGCGGTTATACCTGTCTCTTCCTTGATCCTTTTCGAAACGAGATCAGTGAGCTTGCTCTTTTCTGATGATCTGATTACGCCTTTCGGGAAACCCCATTCGTGTTTGTCATTGCAAACGAGCAGAACCTTGTCACCGCGAAAAACGACACCTCCTGCACAATTGCGTATGATCATATCAACCTCTTAAAAATCAAAGATTCATAACAATAGTATTTTAGCATAAACGCGCGTTCTTCGGTATAATGTTTGTCATTTCAGGATCGCCTTGTATAATTATCTTTATGAAAAAGAACACTAACGGAAAACAGCCCCAAAAGATCAATTCCCCGTATGAAGCCGCGCGTTTGCTCAAGCTTCAGCACATGTTTACCGTTTTGACGGCAATAGCCGTAGTCATGGCTCTTCTTATCTCGGTCGCAGGCATAACGCGTCTGACCAAGTCCATCTCCTCTAAGATCGAAGCCAACAAACCTACAGGCACCGTCGTCCCCATCATCTCCACGGAGAATTCCTTTACGACGCTGGCATCGATGCACACTGAACTCCTCCCCGACAATCCGGAGGCTGACGCGATGTTCGGTCCTCTCAAGGAGATCCCCGAAGCTGAAGTCAAGACAGTAGAGCATTTTAACGTCAGGGGTGTATATGTCGGAAGCGGCGGAAAGATCGATTCCGCGATCGACCTTTGCAAGAAGAGCGAACTCAACACCATTGTATTAGACCTCAAGAATGAATACGGCATTCCCTACATGTCCAAGAACGCTACCGCCAAGAAGATCGGCTACGTCTGGGACAATTACGTTCTCAAGGACATGATCGACAAGTGCCACGCAAACGGCCTCCGCATAATCGGACGTATCGTTTCCTTCAATGATTCTACGGCAGCCAAAAAGTTCCCTGACAGGGCGATCAAGGATGAGAGCGGCGAAATGGTGCTCTTTTCGAGCGAAGGTAAGCGTCCGTTCTTAAGCCCATATAACAGGGAAAACTGGGAATACCTGATAGAACTTGCTGAAGAAGCCGCATCCTACGGCATCGATGAGATCCAGTACGACTATGTCAGATTCCCCGTAGGTTATAAGAACGACAAGACGCCGTATTACGGCGCAGAAGGAACTTTCCCGACCAAGGCGGAAGCCATCAACCGCTTCCTGCAGGAAGCAAGGATCCGTCTTCAGGACAAGATGGGAGTACCTGTTTCAGCCGATATCTTCGGTACGGTCCTCACATCCCCAGTTGACGCAAGGATAATCGGTCAGGAATTCGAGACTCTCGGAATGACAGGCATCGATTCCTGCTGCCCGATGGTCTACCCTTCCCACTACGCGCTCGGAACGAGACTCGGCGGAAGGACTTTCCCCTTCCCCGACAAAGAGCCTTACCTCATCGTATACAGCGTTCTTTACAGCTGCCAGGACATCTACAAGCAAAAAGGCTTCACGAAAGTAAGGCCGTACATCCAGTCCTTTACGGCGTCTTACATAGGCAAGGGCAACTACATAAACTACGGCTATAACGAGATTAACGCGCAGATAAAGGCATGCAAGGACCTCGGAATAACCGAATTCATACTATGGGATCCTTCAGTCAATTATCCGGCAGGAAAATACGACGGCAACATGTCTGTCGAAACTGATTGATAAAACAATATCCTAAGAATAAAATAGGTAAATTATAAAAGGTAAAAGGAGAACGATATGCTCGATATCAAATTCCTCAGGACCAACCCTGACATCGTAAAGCAGAACATTAAGAACAAGTTCCAGGACGAAAAGCTTCCTTTGGTTGACAAGGTCATCGAACTTGATAAGGAATTCCGTGAGAGCAAGACCCGCGCGGAGGCTTTAAGAGCAAACCGCAACAAGGTCAGCAAACAGATCGGTGCGCTCATGGCTCAGGGCAAGAAGGAAGAAGCTGAAGAGGTCAAGAAGCAGGTCACTGACATGGCCGAAGAGCTCGAGGCACTTTCCGTTAAGGAGACAGAGCTCGAAGAAGAGATCAGAAAGATCATGCTCATCATCCCTAACATCATCGATCCTTCCGTTCCGATCGGCAAAGACGATTCAGAAAACGTTGAGATCGAGAAGTTCGGCGAGCCTTTCGTTCCCGAGTTCGAAGTTCCCTACCACGTTGACATCATGGAAAAGCTCGACGGCATTGAGCTCGATCAGGCAAGAGAGACATCCGGAAACGGTTTCTATTACCTCAAGGGTGATATCGCAAGACTCCATTCCGCTTGCCTTTCTTATGCAAGAGACTTCATGATCGACAGGGGCTTTACATATTACATCCCGCCTTACATGATCAGATCTTCCGTTGTTACCGGAGTTATGAGCTTCGCCGAGATGGAAAACATGATGTATAAGATCGAAGGCGAAGACCTCTATCTCATCGGTACTTCCGAGCACTCCATGATCGGTAAGTTCATCGATACGATCACAGACGAGGACAAGCTCCCCCAGACTCTCACATCCTACTCTCCCTGCTTCCGTAAGGAGGTCGGTGCACACGGCATCGAGGAGCGTGGCGTATACAGGATCCACCAGTTCGAAAAGCAGGAAATGATCGTAGTCTGCAAGCCTGAGGATTCCATGAAGTGGTATGACAAGCTCTGGCAGAACACCGTAGATTACTTCCGTTCACTGGACATCCCCGTAAGAACGCTTGAGTGCTGCTCCGGCGACTTGGCTGACCTTAAGGTCAAGTCCTGCGACGTTGAGGCATGGTCTCCCAGACAGAAAAAGTATTTCGAAGTCGGTTCCTGCTCCAACCTGGGTGATGCTCAGGCAAGACGCCTTAAGATCAGAATCAGAGGACCCGAGGGCACATACCTCGCTCATACTCTTAACAATACATGCGTTGCTCCTCCGAGAATGCTCATCGCCTTCTTAGAGAACAACCTCAACGAAGACGGCTCCATCAGGATCCCCGAGGCACTGAGGCCTTACATGGGCGGCAAGTCCGTTATCGAGGTTCCCGGGAAGTAATTAACTTCCCGGCTCCCTTTTCGGGAAAACAAAAACAAAGCAAAACAAAAGCTCCGGAATCTCCGGAGCTTATTTGTTATAGAATCAAAATAGATTACGCTCTCTTGACCTTGCCGGAACGCAGGCAACGAGTGCAAACGTTCATTGTCTTGGGGGTGCCGTCAACAACAACCTTAACTCTATGTACGTTAGCCTGCTGCGTTGTGAGCGCACGACGAGAGATCTGTGAA
>SVJC01000008.1 GCA_015069215.1 Oscillospiraceae bacterium | reverse complement strand
CCCGGATCTGCAACGACATATACTGATTATTCCTGGTTTGATCTTCTCACCGATGAGTTCACGGTCATTGCCTGGGACGAAAGAGGATGCGGAAGGTCTTACTACAGGAACGAGAAGGAAGATCCCGACAATAAGACACTGACATTTGAGCAGCAGCTTAAAGACCTTGATGCTCTTGTCGATTACGCAAAAGAACGTTTCGGGCAGGATAAGGTCATCATCATGGGCCATTCCTACGGAAGTCTTTTGGGCAGCAGATATGTACTCGCTCATCCCGAAAAGGTCTCGGCATATATCGGTATAGGACAGGTCGTAAACGAGAAGGATTATGCAGGCGAGACATATGCCTATGAGGATGCTCTCCGCATCGCAAAGGAGAGAGGCGACGACACATCCGAAATGGATGCGGCCTATAAGAGTTTCATGTCAGATATGAGCATAGCCAATATTCAGTCGCTCAGGAGTCTGGTCGAAGTGTACCATCCCGTGACTGAAACGGCTGATGTGTCAACTTTCCCGACAGTGACAAGCCCGTACATCGGAGTCGATGATGCCAGATGGTTTATCCTGGTCCTGAGGGCTCTTGCCGGTGACAAAAGGTTTGAACAGCTGCAAAAACCTCTTGATGATCACATGATGGGATTCAATGCGTTTGAGACAAATGATGAATATCAGATGCCTGTACTGTTCATCTCGGGATCTTGTGACTGGATCTGTCCGTTCGGCATGATGCAGGAATATGCGGAAAAGATCAAAGCACCTTCGGTAAAGGTAAAACTCATGGAAGGCTGCGGACATTCTCCGATGGGACAGCGTCCCGTTGAACTTACGGATGAGATAAAAGCATTTCTTAAAGGATAAGAGGCATATATGAAGAAGTTTTTGAAAATTATAGGCAGGGTCTTAATGATCATCGCTGCGGTCATAGCGGTCTTTTTGCTGGGACTGTTCATTTACGACAGGATCATGCTGTCTTCCGAAAAGATGCTTATCGAGAACCAGATGTACGGGCAGAAGGTTGAAGTCGACGGTGCCCGGATGAGCATCTACACGGCAGGCAAAGGCAATCACACGCTCGTGTTCATGGCGGGTGCGGGTGACTCAGGTCCGATCTTCAGCTTTAAGTCTTTTGCAGACCGTTTCAGCGATTACAGAGTGGTCATCATCGAGAAGTTCGGATACGGCTTCAGCGACGCTTTTGACGGCCCCAGGGACGTTAAGACCAGAGTCGATCAGGACAGAAAAGCCCTTAAAGCGGCAGGAATAGAAGGACCTTACATTTTGTGCCCGCACTCCTACTCAGGACTTGAGACCATATACTGGTCACAGACTTTTCCTTCGGAAGTTGAAGCAATAGCGGGTCTTGATATGGCCATACCGGCAGCCTACGATATGTATGACGAGAGTTACATAAAGTCGAATGCCTCACAATTCTCATTGATGAGGGCAGTAAGGAAGATGGGGATCGTAAGGCTTTTGGCCGGAGGCAGCATTAATAAAGATTTTGCGGCTGAGGAGAAAGCTACGGCGATGGCTCTTGTTTGCGGGAGATACTGCAATGAGACATATGCTCATGAATCAGACTACCTGATAAGTGACCGTGATCTTATCGAAAGCAAAGACATGCCGGACGTTCCTACACTTCTCATCGTCTCAGACGGAAAGATCCTGGAAGGATGGACCGGTATGGTTAAGGACTATGCTTCAAAGCTGTCCGGTGCAACCGTCGTGCAGCTTGACTGCGGACACGGCGTTTATAGAGAAGAGCCCGACAAGTGCGAAAAGGCAATGAGGGAGTTTTTCGATAAGCTTGACGGCAAGGCTTGAGATCAGCAATAAAAAATCAACAAAACCTTAACCTGCGGGCGGAAAATAGATGTTAAAATCAAAACAATAAAGGAAAAATAGAGGGGTTATTCAGTGGTCGCGTACTATGAAATATTATTCGGTCTGTCAGTACTTCTGACACTGATATATATCTTCATCTGGCATAAGCATTTTGATACGCATATCTCGCTGATTTTCGCGTTCATTCCGGTCGCGAACCTCGGCTATGCGATGCTTGCGCATTCCAGAAGCCTTGATGCTGCGCTGGCGTCAGCAAAGATCACTTATATCGGCGGCTGTTTTCTTGCACTGTTCATTACCCAGAGTATCTTCGGGTTGTGCCGCATCAGACTGAAAAGCTGGATGAACGTCGCGCTAATGCTGATTTCTCTCATCAGCTATGCTTTTGCGCTGACAATGGGCAACAGGCCGTGGTTCTACAAGACGGTACGTTTTGAGATCGACAAAGGCATGGGCAGGCTCATAAAAACCTACGGCTTCGCGCACACTCTTACGTATATCGTAATTACATTTTTCATCGTGATCAGCTTCATCGCGATGGTATACAGCCTTGTCAAAAAGAAGGATGTATCGAGCAAGACGATCATTCTCCTGATGTTTCCCGCGACTGTATCATTCCTGAGCTATTTCGCAGGTAAAGCGCTTCCCGAAGGGATCGACGCGATGCCGCTGTCCTATGTTTTCGCGCAGGTCATATATCTCATCATCGTAAGACGCCTTTGCCTGTATGACGTGACCGATCTGGCTGTCGATTCGCTGGTAAACAAGGGCGAAACGGGATTCATATCATTCGATTTCGATGACAATTATCTGGGTTCGAACGAGCCCGCAAGAAAGGTTTTCCCGGAGATCGGAAAACTCAGGGTGGATTCATATGCGGGAAGGCATCTGCAGATAAAGAACACCATGCTCAAATGGCTCGATGACTTCAAGAGGGACGAGACAAAAGACCGCGTTTACTACGAATCAGGTGACAGGATCTACCTGGTTACCATAAGCCATCTGTACGACGGAAAACACAGGGTCGGCTACCAGTTCTTCATCACCGATGACACCGATTCACGTAAGTACATGAAGCTCCTTTCGAACTATAACGACCAGCTTTCGGAAGAGGTTGCCGAGAAGACTGAAAACATCGTCGCAATGCATAACAGACTGCTCCTGGGCATGGCAACGATGGTTGAAAGCCGCGACAATTCAACGGGCGGTCACATCAGGAGAACGAGTGATGTAATCAGGATCCTTATCGATGAGATAAAGAAGGATTCTGTATCGGACAAGAAGAACATGCTGCTGCTCTTCGGCAGGGAAGGCCTTACTGAAGAGTTCTGCGACGATATTGTCAGGGCAGCCCCGATGCATGACCTGGGAAAGATCGCGGTTCCTGATGCCATCCTTACAAAGCCCGGCAAGTTCACGCCTGAGGAATATGAGAAGATGAAGACTCACGCGGCTGAAGGCGCGAGGATCGTAGATTCGATACTTGAAGGCATTGAGGACACGTCATTTCACAAGGTCGCGGTCAACGTTGCCCATTACCATCACGAGAGATGGGACGGCTCAGGTTATCCCGAAAAGCTCAAGGGTGAGGAGATCCCGATCGAGGCGCGCATAATGGCGATCGCGGACGTCTATGACGCCCTCGTCAGCAAACGTGTATATAAAGATGAATTCTCTTTTGAGGAAGCCGATAAGATCATGATGGAGAGCATGGGCAAGCATTTCGACAAGAGGCTCGAAAAGTATTATGTCGCGGCAAGGCCCCGTCTTGAAAAGTATTACACGGACTCTTAATCTTTTCGATAAACAAAAAAGCTAAATATTTAACACGTTAGTTAAAGAAATCGGGCCCGTATTCCTGTATTATTCAGTCTAGGGGTTTAACGGGAGGTTTTCATATGCCGGAACTGGTCTTAGACTGGAATAAATACCGCGAAGCTGCGATATCTGCGGCTGCGGAAGGAATCGTCATGCTCAGGAACGAGGGAGAGGCACTGCCTCTTAAGCGCGGAAGCCGTGTTGCTCTTTTCGGAAGGATGCAGACTCACTATTACAAAAGCGGAACCGGAAGCGGCGGAATGGTAAACGTCAGCCACGTTACCGACATCCGCGAAGGCCTTGCTTCATCGCCTTCGATAACGCTTGATCCCGAGCTGATGGACATATACGACAAGTGGGACAATGAGAATCCCACTGACGAGGGACTCGGCTGGGGCCAGGAAGCATGGTCGCAGGTTGAGATGCCCGTTGATCCTTCTCTTGCGGAGACGGTGGCATCACGTAATGACGCAGCTGTCATCATCATTGCAAGAACGGCCGGAGAAGACCGTGACAACACGCCCGAAAAAGGTTCCTATTACCTGAGCGACAGCGAGGAAGCAATGCTTGCCGCTGTTTCAGCTGCTTTCGAGCGCACGATCGTCCTTCTCAACGTCGGCAACATCATCGACATGTCTTTCGTCGCTAAGTACGACATCAAGTCCGTCCTCTATGTATGGCAGGGCGGCATGATCGGAGGCAGCGCCGTTGCAAGGATCGTCACCGGCGAGGTCAACCCTTCGGGATGCCTCACTGATACCATCGCAGCATCTCTTTCCGATTATCCTTCGAACGATAATTTCGGAAATAAAGACATTCACGAAGACATCTATGAAGAGGACATCTTCGTAGGCTACAGATATTTCTCGACATTTGCGCCTTCAAAGGTTCTGTATCCTTTCGGATTTGGTCTTTCATACACCAGCTTCGAACTTAAGGTCACGGGCTTCGTCTTTGACGGAAAGAACGTCAAGGTCACGGCAGATGTTGAGAACACAGGAGACGTCCCGGGCAAGAAGGCCGTAATGCTCTATGCTTCTGCTCCCCAGGGCAAGCTTTCCAAGCCTGCCCGTGTTCTTGTGGGTTTTGCAAAAACGGGAGTCATTTCAGTCGGCGGAAACGAACAGGTCGAGATCACTGCTCCTATCCGTGCTTTCGCTTCTTATGACGATGACGGAAGAACGGGCCTCGGAACAGGTTTCATCCTTGACGCAGGACACTATTCTTTCTATCTCGGCGGCGATGTCACCACTGATCTCGAAGCAGGTTCATTCGATATTGACGCACCTCTGATGGTCGAGGCTGTCACAAATGCCATGGGTCCCACAAAGGCCTTCAAACGCATGACCGCCGTACCTTCAGACAACGGTTTCGTCCAAGGGTATGAAGACGTTCCGCTCCTTAAAGAGGACCACCTTGCTTCAAGGCTTTCCATCGTTCCTTCTGAGATCGCCCAGACAGGCGACAAGGGCATCAAGCTTTCAGACGTCAAGCACGGCAAGAACACACTTGATGAGTTCATCGCACAGCTTTCAGACGAGGATCTCTGCCTCATAATCAGGGGCGAGGGAATGGGCAGCTTCAAGGCCACGATAGGCACAGCCGCCGCATTCGGAGGCATCAGCAAGGAGCTCATGGAAATGGGCGTTCCCACGCTCTGCTGCTCCGACGGTCCTTCCGGAATGAGGATTGACTCCGGCAAGAAGGCTTTTTCGCTGCCCAACGGAACCTGCCTCGCATCCACATTCAACGTTGATATCGTGGAAGAACTCTACACATACCTCGGTATCGAGATGATCTCCAACAAGATCGACTCGCTCCTTGGCCCCGGAATCAACATCCACAGGCATCCGCTGAACGGAAGAAATTTCGAGTACTTCTCAGAAGACCCGCTCCTTACAGGCCTTATGGCGTGCGCGCAGGTCAGGGCTTTCGAGAAGAACGGCGTAACACCCACGATCAAGCATCTGTGCGGCAACAACCGCGAGACAAAGCGCCGCGAGAGCAACTCCGTCATATCCGAGAGGGCACTTCGCGAGATCTATCTGCCCGCATTTGAGATCGCGGTCAGGGAAGGCGGCGCACGCAGCATAATGACGAGCTACAACCGCGTCAACGGCATCTACAGCGCCAACAACTATGACATGAACACCATCGTCCTCCGCGAGCAGTGGGGATATACAGGCATCGTAATGTCCGACTGGTGGGCATTCATCGGCGTTACCGGCGGCGATACGGCCGAGCATTCTCTTACGGATCACTCAGTAATGGCACGCTCGCAGAACGATATCTACATGGTCTGCTCAAACGTTGAGAGGAAGTGCCTTGACGAGGCTGATACCTACAAGGAACTGACTGAGGGAGACGGATCAAGGATCACGAGAGCCGAGCTCCAGAGAAATGCGGCGAACATCCTGAGATTTGCCATGAACACGCCTGCAATGGACAGGATCTGCGGAAATGCGGCTGAGATCAAACACATCGACGATCCTTTCAAGGACGACGACGTATCCGTTGATCCGGACATGGTCTACGACCTTGAGGATGAGCTCGTCATCGACCGTCCCGAGAAAACATGGGCCGACAGGGATTTTGTTTTCGGCGTAACCCCGCAAAAACAGGGCTTCTACGAGATGGAGATGATCGGCAGCTGCGAGCTTAACAGCCTTGCGCAGGTACCGATGCAGATGTACATTTCGAGCATTCCTTTTGCGGTCGTGACCTGGAACGGAACCGACGGCAAGGACATCTCACTTAAGAACGAGGTATTGTTCCTGACAAGAAACGGCGTAATGCGCATCCATTTCTCCGCTCCCGGCGTCAAGCTCAAGAAGCTCATACTCAAGTACACAAGGCCCTTCACCGAGCCCGAGAAGTATTAAAGGTTTAATAAGCATTTAATTTGTTATAAAATATTGGCTGTGTGGAGACCGGAAGATCTCCGCGCAGCCTTTTTAAGGCAATGAACGAAGGGAGACTTAGGTCTTGCGCAGAGACTATTTCACATGCGTTTTTCTCGGTCTGATAGCGGGCGCTCTGATGTTCGTCTGCTTTGCACCGCTCTATTTCGTATACGGCGGCACCGTTCCGAGGGATTTTGGCCTCTTTGAGCGTCTGATGAGCCTGCTCTACGCGCTGTTTTTCGTTTTCTTCCTTCCGTTTTTCGCGGCATTCCGCGACAAGGTCTGGGTCAACTGGGGTCTTGCTGCATACGGTGTCCTAATCTACTTACCGAAATTCTTTTATCCTGCAGAAGCCCTGATCTCCGGTAACGATCCCAAGTTCACGAAAATGCTCCTCGCAGTCCTTTTGCGCGGCATCTACGGCATGATGCAGGCACCTTTCGCGGCGCTTTCGCCGCTGGTCGGCGACAAGGCCGCTTCGGCACTTGTCTACTGGATCCTGCCGATGGCCTTGATCTGGCCCTTTGTAATGAAGATCTTCCGTTTCTACAGACGTGCGTACCTGAGCGAACAGCTCAACCCGATGCCCAAGGTCAAGCCTGCGGTCACCACAGCACACACCGGTCCCGCGGTAAAGCCCGAAGTATTGGGAACCGTTATCACCGCACCTGTCGTGGCTGCTTCTCCTGATGAAGTAACCGGCAAGGCCGTTCTTTCCCAGAACAATGCCCGTGAAAGCAATAACGCCATTGAAGAGCCGAAAGAAAAGGAAGCGCCTGCCATTCAGCTCGAAGCTCCCGCTTCCGGAGAGGACGAATCACCTACTATCAGGCTCGATGCGCCCGTTGCTGAAGAAAAGAAGGAAGACCAGCCGGAGAAGGCTAAAACGCCTGATGTCATTGAACTTGGAGCTCCGCCTCCGCCCGGTTTTCAATACGGATCAGGTATCTCTCCTGATAATGTTGAAAACGATAACGACACCTTGTAAAATATTACGGCTGAATAAAAGTATTGGAGTTCTCATCTGATGGCAAAGAATACAAAATTCTGGAAAACCCACCTCGCGAAGAGCGATGACAAAAAATACGCTGCCGCGACCGGAGAGGATCCGCTTGAGGAAGGCCTCAAGGACCTTACCTGGTTTGAGAATTCACGCCGTGCAGTTAAGCGCGGTCTCCATAAGACCTACGAGACTTTCGGCGAGGAAGTCGGCAACTCAATCACATCCGGTGTCCCTGCACTCTATCTCCTGGGTCTTTTGCCCTTCGCGTCCATCAATACATATTTGACGGCTGCCGCCAAGCCCGGTGCGACACATGCTTCCATAGTAATGTCTGTCCTCGGATTCTCGGCGTTCATCATTACGCTGTTCCTGACACTGCTTTTCTCAACGATCTACCACTTCATGAAGCACGGCACACCGCACAAGCGCGTCATGAACAAGATCAACCGCTCGGTCGCTTATTTCGCGATCCTCGGCGCATACACACCTATCTGCATCCATTTCATGGGTGTTGTTTCCGGAGCAGTCCTCTGGGCTCTCGAAGCCGCAATGGCACTGGCCGGCGTCCTTGTTACGGCGCTTGCTTACCACACCAAGGTCGGAAAGGGCTTCTCATACTTCATCTATGCTCTGATGGGATGGGCGATCATCTTCAGGATCGTTGAGTTCTACAACAACGCATCACACACATGCTTCTGGCTCCTGATCTCGGGCGCGATCGTTTACTCTGTAGGTATCTTTTTCGCTCCCTCATCGAGAAGATTCAAGTTCTCACATATGGTATGGCACCTTTTCGCCCTCGCAGGCGTAGTGCTCCACGTGCTGGGATTCGTTTACTTCTTCGGTTAAAGCTGATCAAATGAAAGACTTGGCGCGCTCCTCCGGGGGCGCGTTTTTTGTTTGCGTGATAGTGCTACAAACACCCGGTTATACAAAATCGTGTAGTAAAGAGCCCAATTTACTACAAGAAAAAGTGCAAAAGAGGCTTATTTGCAGAAATACGTGTAGTAAATCATTGGGTCTACTACACGTTTTTGGTAATTGATTGGGTCAGCCTTTCAGTCAACGTTGTTTTTGCCGCATAGAACCGAACCATATATAGAAGCATTGAGCTTGACGAGTAGAAATCTTATGTCAAAGGGAACTTCATCTGTATCGTGAGTGAAGATAATATCCAGATCGGGAATCAGTCCCGCACCTGTATAGTTGCTGTATTTGATCTTAGTATCTCTTATATAATCTGCAGAGTACTTCATGCCCAGGTGTTCGTGAAATTTGCAGTCATCAAGTTCTTTAATATAGAGAACAAAATCAGGATTGATCGTGTAAGGCAAGCCAATAAGCGTAACTTCCGGTTCGTATTTAAAAGGTATTCCCATTTCCGTATAGAAGACTGCTATCTCGCGTTCTGCTGCCGAACGGTAGTAAATCCCGTTAAAGAAGTAATTGTGGCTTTTGGCGTGTTTTGTATTGGCATCTTCTATGAGGCTGTCGAAAAATGCTTTATTCATTATCACACGCTTGTTGTAGTCAACAGCCAGCGTTCTATTCACTTTGTGAGGCAAGCATTCGGGGAGTGGAGATCCTTTATAGAGAGAATCCCAAAGTGACTCCAATACGGCCAGGGTTCTTTCTATTTCATCCCGAAGCAGAAGGATATCATGCATCTTCTGACCTGCAGGCGTATTCGCACTATATCTGTGATTGCCCACATAATATCGTTTATCTTCCTTGCCGTTAACCGTATGGCAAATATACACCTTGACTACCGGAAGCTCGGCGAGCTGCTTCTTGCAGTAGTTGATCTTGAGGGCGAGGTATTCGCGCGGGATGTACTTGTTACTTATATCCATGCCCTGATTATGATGCGCGAAAAGGGGATTACAACCGACAAAATCCTACAAAAACCGACAAAGAGTCGGCCCCGGAAAAGCAGGCGCATATAAAATATAAATACCAATTAAAGAGGCTGCCTTCGCTCGAAGACAGCCTCAAGAGGTTATTTATTATCTTACTCTATTAACCGAAGAGTGTGAGGAGAACGCCTGCTGCGATAGCAGAACCGATAACACCTGCGACGTTCGGGCCCATGGCGTGCATGAGAAGGAAGTTGGAAGGGTTTTCTTTCTGACCGACCTTGGAAGATACACGAGCTGCCATAGGAACAGCAGAAACGCCTGCGGAACCGATGAGCGGGTTGATCTTTCCGCCGGAGAGGACGTACATGAGGTCGCCGATGAGAAGGCCGCCGACTGTTGCGAGTGCGAAAGCAGCGAGACCGATGACGATGATCATGATCGTCTGGAGCTGGAGGAAGTTCTTACCAACAGCTGTAGCACCAACGGATGTTCCGAGGAAGATCGTGACGATGTTGCACATTGCGTTCTGAGATGTCTCGGAGAGACGCTCTGTTACGCCGGATTCTCTGAAGAGGTTGCCGAGCATGAGGCAGCCGAGGAGAGGAGCAACGGAAGGGAGGATGAGAACGCAGACAACTGTAACGATGATAGGGAAGCAGATCTTCTCAACCTTGGAAACAGGTCTTGTAAGTTCCATCTTTACCTTGCGCGCTTTCTTCGTCGTCAGTGCTTTCATTATAGGCGGCTGGATCATCGGGATCAGCGCCATGTATGAGTAAGCTGCGATGGCGATAGCGCCGAGGAGCTCGGGTTCGAGCTTGGATGTGAGGTAGATTGCCGTCGGGCCGTCAGCGCCGCCGATGATGCCGATGGAAGCGGCGCCCTCAGGTGAGAAACCGAGGAGGATGGCAACTACGAATGCGAAAGAGATACCGAACTGAGCGCCTGCACCCATGAAGAAGGATGAAGGACGGGAGATCAGGGGTCCGAAATCTGTCATCGCGCCGACTGCCATGAAGATGAGGCAGGGGAAGATATCCATCTTAACGCCGATGTAGAGGAAGTCGAAAAGACCCGGATCTACGTGCTGGCCTAACGCATTGACACCGTGTCCGCCTAATGCAGCCCAGTTGATGTCGCCCTGGAACCACTCGGGGTGGAAGATTCCGCCGCCCGGCCAGGGAAGGTTTGTAAGGAGCATACCGAAAGCGATGGGAAGCAGGAGAAGAGGTTCAAACTGCTTCTTGATCGCCATGTACAAAAGGACGAATGAAATAAGGATCATTACTCCGTTCTTCCATCCTTCCTGTGTGATGAAGAACTGGGCAAAGCCCGAAGTCTCCCATAGATTCTTCAATACAGCTAATACTTCTGACATTTATATTTCCTCCGCCGTCACTTATGAAATAGTAACAAGGGGCGTGCCGGTGTCGACCGAAGCACCCTTGGAGGTGAGGACCTGTGCAACTGTACCTGCGCAAGGAGCGTAGATCTCGTTCTCCATCTTCATAGCTTCGAGGATGCAGACGAGATCGCCTTCCTTGACTGCCTGGCCGACGGCGACCTTAACGTCGAGGATCGTACCGGGCATAGGTGAGTTAACAGGTGTTGTGCCTGCTGCGGCAGCGGCAGCGGGAGCTGCAGGTGCAGGTGCGGCAGCGGGAGCAGCTGCAGGAGCTGCGGGAGCGGCAGCAGGAGCCGGAGCAGCTGCTACAGCGGTAGTCCTGATGAGATTGGCCTTGCCCTTCTCAACTTCTACCTCATAAACCTTATCGTTGATCGTAACATTATAAATCATGAGTAGTTCTCCTTTACTTCTTTTCGACGAGCTTGATGGACTTGAAAACGAGCTCTGAGAGCGGGATTCCAGTGTCATCGGCAACGATTGCCATGATCATGGCTGCTGTCTTCTCGTCGCATCCCTTGAGCTTCAGTGTGCCGGAAGAGAATTCCTCTTCAGCGGCAGCGGGAGCGGCTGCAGGAGCAGCTGCGGCAGCGGCGGGTGCTGCTTCAGGCTTTTTGGTTTCCTTAGTTGCAGATGCGAGGATCTTGCCCGCAAGAGATATAAGGACGTACATGATGAAGAGAACGCCGAAAACGACGAGCATTACGATCCCTGCGTCTATGAGCATTTCACTTGTGCCCATCTGCGGCTGTCCGAAGGTGAATACTTTGGAGCCATCGCCGGCAGTGGTCTGACTGACTTCTTCGCCGACGAGTCTCACGATCTCCTTCGCATCAATAATGTTGAAATTCATTGTCAGTCCTCCTTCTTCTCGATGGTGTAGCTGACAGTATTGGATTCCTTCTCTTCACGTGCTGCAAAGAACTTCTCAGCGACCTGAGGGAAAGCGATGTAGGAAAGAACGTCTTCGTCGGAACGGGCCTTGTCGCCGAGTTCCTTCTTTGTCTTCTCGAAAACAGGCTCAAGTGAATCAGCATATCTGCCCTGAACGAGTTCCTCAGGCTTCCAGCATCTGTCTATGAGTTCCTGGTTGACTTCGCCCGGTGCTCTGCCGTATTCGCCTCTGAGGTAAGCCTTGATCTCCTTGGAGATGTTCTTATATCTCTCGCCTAAGAGAACGTTCTGGACTGCCTGGTTACCGACCATCTGAGACAGAGGTGTAACGAGCGGGGGATAACCCATGTCCTTACGTACTGCAGGGATCTCTGTAAGAGCTTCGTCGAACTTATCAAGAGCGTGCATATCCTTGAGGTTAGCGATCATGTTGGAGAGCATTCCGCCCGGAACCTGATACTTGAGGATGTCAGCCTTGATGCCCATGACTGTAGGATTGAGTGTGCCGTTGTCGAGGAACTTTTTTCTTACGGGTACGAAGAAATCAGCGATCTCCTTAAGCTTATCCATATCGAGACCTGACTCGTAGCCGAACTGGCCGAGCGAGTAAGCCATTGTCTCTGTAGCAGGCTGTGATGTGCCGCCGGCCATTGTGGAGATAGCGCAGTCGATTCCGTCAACACCAGCCTCAACAGCCTTCATGAGAGTCATAGGACCCATGCCTGTTGTGTGGTGTGTGTGGAAGAAGAGAGGTACCTTGATCTTGGCATCTTTGATAGCCTTGATGAGATCATATGCTTCCTTAGGAGAGCAGATGCCTGCCATGTCCTTGATAGCGATGGAGTCAACGCCCATGCCCTCGAGTTCCTTGCACATCTCAACGTACTTTTCGATCGTATGAACGGGAGAAGTTGTGTAGCAGATGCAGCCCTGTGCATGCTTGCCGCACTTCTTAACTTCGTCAATGCAGACTTCAATATTGCGGAAATCGTTCAGAGCATCGAAGATCCTGAAGATATCCATGCCGTTCTCAGCAGCCTTGCGGCAGAAGAGACGGACTACGTCATCCGGATAGTGCTTGTAGCCGAGAATGTTCTGGCCGCGGATGAGCATCTGAAGGGGAGTCTTTTTGCAGACTGCCTTGATCTTTCTGAGTCTTTCCCACGGATCTTCGTCCAGATATCTAAGGCAGGAATCGAATGTGGCGCCGCCCCAGCACTCGAGTGAGTAGTAGCCGGCATTGTCCAAAGTCTCAAGGATTCCCTCGAAATCGGAGAAAGGCATACGTGTTGCGATGAGCGACTGCTGGGAGTCACGCAGCACGGTTTCTGTGATTTTTACTTTCATATTGAAGTCACACTCCTTTATAATAAATAACCTTACCAAGTATAAAGTCTTTGCCTTGATATGTGAATAGCGAATTTTGTCATTTTATCTTGACGTTTATTGAGGCTGAGGCGCCGCGGAGTTTGAAAAATAACCGTTTACATTTAAAAAAGGCGGGTGTATACTGAATTGCTCGCAAAGGGGACTTTGTGCCTCTATTGTTGCGCAAATCTTAAGAAAGGAGATGTATTGATGCCAACGTTCAATCAACTTGTCAAGACCGGAAGACAGGATAAGACCTATAAGTCTGCTTCACCTGCACTTTCATTCTCGATGAACACGATCAGGAACAAGCAGACTGATCTTGATTCACCTCAGAAGCGCGGCGTTTGCACAGTTGTTAAGACAACGACACCTAAGAAGCCTAACTCGGCTCTCCGTAAGGTTGCTCGTGTACGTCTTACCAACGGCTACGAAGTTACGGCTTACATTCCGGGTATAGGACACAACCTTCAGGAACACTCTGTTGTTCTGATCAGAGGCGGACGTGTCAAGGACCTCCCTGGTGTACGTTATCACATCGTCAGAGGCACGCTGGATACAGCAGGCGTAGCTGACCGTAAGCAGGGCAGATCCAAGTATGGTGCGAAGAAGCCGAAGGCTGCGAAGGTTAAGAAGTAATCCTGTTTATATGAACAGGATATGGACATAAGTGATCAGTACATTGTTCATATAAACGGGACACTGTCACGGATGACACTTACACGGGTCCAATAACTGAATCGTGAGTACCTATGGTTTCAAGAAATTTTTGATAATCATGTTAGGAGGGAAGCAAAGTGCCAAGAAAAGGCAATACCCCAAAGAGGACCGTTCTTCCTGATCCGGTCTACAATGATATCAAGGTGAGCAAGCTCATCAACAATATCATGCTGGACGGCAAGAAGGGCGTAGCCCAGAAAATCACATACGACGCCTTTGACATCATCAAAGAGCGCACGAACGAAGAGCCTCTTGAAGTATTTTACAAGGCTCTTGAGAACGTAATGCCCACCCTCGAGTGCAAGGCTCGCCGTGTCGGCGGTGCTAACTACCAGATCCCTATGGATGTTAAGCCTGAGAGAAGACTTACACTGGGTCTGCGCTGGATCGTCCAGTACTCGAGAAGCAGGTCTGAGCGTACCATGAAGGAGCGTCTTGCTGCTGAGCTCATGGATGCTGCTAACGAGACAGGCGGAGCATTTAAGAGAAAAGAAGAAATGCACAGAATGGCTGAGGCTAACAAGGCTTTCGCGCATTTCAACCGCTAATAAACCGGATAAGAAAGGGACATTAATACTATGGCAACTAGAGCATATCCGCTTGAAAAGACCAGAAACATCGGTATTATGGCTCACATCGACGCCGGTAAGACAACGACCACAGAGAGAATCCTTTACTATTCCGGTATCAACCGTAAGTTAGGTGAGACTCATGACGGTACGGCTACCATGGACTGGATGGTTCAGGAGCAGGAGCGTGGTATCACGATCACATCCGCTGCTACCACAGCACCTTGGAAGGGTCACCGTATCAACATCATCGACACCCCCGGTCACGTTGACTTCACAGTAGAAGTTGAGCGTTCGCTGCGTGTACTCGACGGTGCCGTCACGGTCATGTCTGCAAGAGGCGGCGTTGAGCCGCAGACGGAAACAGTCTGGAGACAGGCTGAGCACTATGGTGTTCCGAGAATGGTTTTCGTCAACAAAATGGACATCGTAGGTGCAAACTTTGATCATGTCTGCGATATGATCAGGGATCGTCTCAAGAACAACCCCGTAGCTATCCAGTACCCTATCGGTAAAGAGGAGAGCTTCACGGGAATCATCGACCTTCTCACCCTCCGTGCCGAGGTTTACACCTCAGAGGACGGTAAGGAGTACGAGGACCGCGAGGTTCCGGCTGACATGGCTGAGCTTATCAAGGCCAAGAGAGAAGAGATGATCGAGAAGATCTGCGAGACTGACGACGCGCTCACAGAGAAGTACCTCGAAGGCGAGGAGATCTCCAATGACGAGCTTAAGGCAGCTCTCAGAAAAGCAACCTGCGAGTGCAAGCTTATCCCCGTCACATGCGGTACGGCACTTCGTAACAAGGGCGTCCAGATGCTTCTTGACGCAATTGTCGACTACATGCCTTCACCGCTCGACGTTCCTGCTATCAAGGGTGTGAACCCTGATACAGAAGAGGAAGAGGAAAGACCTTCTTCTGACGAAGAGCCTTTCTCAGCTCTCGCATTCAAGATCGCTACTGACCCGTTCGTCGGTAAGCTCTGCTTCTTCAGAGTTTATTCCGGTGTCCTTACCGCCGGTTCCTATGTTCTTAACTCATCTAAGAACAAGAAGGAGCGTATCGGACGTATCGTGCAGATGCACGCTAATGAGCGTAAAGAGATCACGGAGGTCTTCTCCGGTGATATCGCTGCCGCTATCGGACTTAAGGATACAACGACCGGTAACACACTCTGCGACGAGGAGCATCCTATCATCCTCGAGTCCATGGAGTTCCCTGAGCCTGTTATCGAAGTAGCTATCGAACCTAAGTCAAAGGCTTCACAGGAGAAGATGCTTATCGCTCTCCAGAAGCTCGCTGAAGAAGATCCGACCTTCCGTACCTATACAAACCAGGAAACAGGTCAGACGATCATTGCCGGAATGGGCGAGCTCCATCTCGACATCATCGTAGACAGACTTTTCCGTGAGTTTAAGGTCGAAGCAAACGTAGGTGCTCCTCAGGTTTCCTACAAGGAGACCATCAGGAAGACCGTCGAGGCCGAGGGACGTTTCGTACGTCAGTCTGGTGGTCACGGTCAGTACGGCGACTGCTGGCTCAGACTTGAGCCCCAGGAACCCGGCAAGGGCTACGAGTTCGTCGATGCAACAGTCGGCGGTTCCATCCCGAAGCAGTTCATCGCACCTATCGATGCTGGTATCCAGGAAGCAATGGGCGCAGGCGTTCTCGGCGGATTCCCTGTCGTTGACGTTAAGGTTACCGTTTTCGACGGTTCTTACCACGATGTCGACTCCTCGGAAATGGCGTTCAAGATCGCTGGTTCCATGGGCTTCAAGGCTGGTATGCAGAAGGGTGATCCGTGCCTCCTCGAGCCTATCATGAAGGTAGACATTGAGGTTCCGGATGAGTACCTCGGTGACGTTATCGGCGGCGTAAACGCTCGTCGTGGCAACATCAAGGATATCGAGCCTATGAACGGTTCACAGCAGATCCATGCTGAGGTTCCGCTCGCAAACATGTTCGGTTATGCAACTGACCTGAGATCCACAACACAGGGTCGTGGTACTTTCGTCATGCAGATCAGCCACTTCGCTGAGACACCGAAGAGCATTATGGAAGATATCCTCAAGAGGTAATATCTTTCACCGGTTTGCTTAGAGCCGGTACAGTCAAATAAATACTTGATTTTCTTGCTTTCATGTTGAAAGTGAGGCGGAAAATATGTAAAATGTTGTTTATCGCTGTATTGATCTAAGCGTCTAAAAATTGATTCACTTAATTCTAGGAGGAATTAAAATGGCAAGAGAAAAGTTTGTACGTAGCAAACCGCACGTAAACATCGGCACCATTGGTCACGTTGACCACGGTAAGACCACACTCACAGCTGCTATCACAAAGTATCTTTCTTTCGTTGGCGGCGCTAAGTTCGAGGATTATTCCCAGATCGACAGCGCACCGGAGGAGAGAGCTCGTGGTATCACGATCAACACAGCACACGTTGAGTACGAGACAAATGCTCGTCACTATGCACACGTTGACTGCCCTGGCCACGCCGACTACATCAAGAACATGATCACAGGCGCTGCTCAGATGGACGGTGCTATCCTCGTTGTTTCCGCTTCTGACGGCCCGATGCCTCAGACACGTGAGCACATCCTTCTCGCTCGTCAGGTTGGCGTTCCTTACATCGTTGTATTCATGAACAAGTGCGACCAGGTTGACGACGAAGAGCTCCTCGAGCTCGTTGAGATGGACATCCGTGACCTCCTCAACCAGTATGACTTCCCTGGTGATGACACACCTATCATCCGTGGTTCTGCTCTCGCAGCTCTTGAGTCTACATCTACAGATCCTAACGACCCTGTATATGCTCCTATCAAGGAACTCATGGATGCTGTTGACAGCTACATCGCTACACCTGAGCGTCCTGTAGACAAGCCTTTCCTTATGCCTGTTGAGGACGTCTTCACAATCTCCGGCCGTGGTACAGTTGCTACAGGCCGTCTTGAGAGAGGTACTGTTAAGGTTGGTGACCCTGCTGAGATCGTTGGTCTCCAGGATGAGCCTAAGTCCACAACAATCACCGGCGTAGAAATGTTCCGTAAGTCCATGGATCAGGCTGAGGCTGGTGACAACATCGGCTGCCTCCTCAGAGGTATCGATCGTAAGGAAGTTGAGAGAGGCCAGGTTATCGCTAAGCCCGGTACAACAACTCCTCACACCAAGTTCACAGGTCAGGTTTACGTTCTTACTAAGGAAGAGGGTGGCCGTCATAAGGCATTCTTCCCTGGATACCGTCCTCAGTTCTACTTCAGAACAACAGACGTTACAGGCGTAATCCAGCTCCCTGAGGGTGTTGACATGTGCATGCCTGGTGACCACGTAACAATCACAGCTGAGCTTATCACACCTATCGCTATGGAGCAGGGTCTTAAGTTCGCTATCCGTGAGGGTGGCCACACAGTAGGCGCTGGTACAGTTGCTACCATCATCGAGTAATCGATTCGGTTAATAACTGACTGACAAAGGGCTTCGGGTTTCCGGAGCCCTTTTACTTTGCCTTTTTAGACGTCTTCATGCCCGAAAAGTGTTCTGAAACTGTCCTTTGAGAGCAGATTCCGGGACAAAAACGATCGGATTGCCATGAAAAGTGTTCCGAAACTGGGAAGATACTCCACTTTTCAGGTAAGAATTGTAATATAACGCGAAATATAAAGGGCTCCCGGTTGGGGAGCCCTTTGTGATCTGTTTGTTGTAAGGATTACTCAGCCTTCTTGAGGTTCTCCTGTGCGAGGGCAGGGGGAACGTGTGTTGAAGCAGGAGCAGCGGGTGCAGCGGCAGGTGCGGGAGTTGTCTCAGCCTTTGCTTCAGGAGCAGCTTCCTTTGCTGCTTCAGCCTGAGCCTTGAGTGCAGCTTCGAACTTAGCCTTTTCTTCAGCCTTCTGAGCGGCGATCCTTGCGCCTTCTTCAGCCTGCTCGGCAGCGATACGTGCTTCTTCCTCAGCCTTTCTGGCAGCGAGGATAGCTTCTTCAGCTCTCTTGGCAGCAAGGCGTGCCTTCTCGAGTGCTTCTTCAGCAGCCTTTCTTGCATCTTCCTCAGCCTTGATTGCAGCGAGACGCTCGTCTTCTTCGTTCTTCTTTCTATCAGCGATGCGTGCTTCTTCCTCAGCCTTGCGTGCGATCTCAGCAGCTTCTTTAGCTTTCTGCTCTGCGTTTGCAGATTCAACCTCAGCGGTGTGGACAGCAGCCTTTGCTTCTTCGACGGCAGCCTGGGCAGCTATACGTGCCTTTTCCTCTGCCTGTCTTGCAGCAACCTTTGCATCTTCTTCAGTCTTCTTAAGAGCTGCGAACTTTGCAGCTTCCTGAGCCTTCTGGTTTGCGAGAAGTGCAGCTTCCTCAGCCTTCTTGGCGAGAGCTCTTGCTTCCTCAGCCTGAGCTACGGCAGCCTTTGTCTCTTCGCTAGCCTTGAGGGCAGCAGCCTTTGATATCTCTTCGGACTTGAAAGCAGCAGCCTGGATCTCCTCGGCGCGTGTTACGGCAGCCTTGGAATCTTCAAGCTTCTTGGCAGCTGTCTTTGCTGCGAGAGCTGTACGTTCTTCTTCAGCCTTTGCCTTAACAGCCATCTGCTGAGCGCGCTCAGCGATAGCAGCTACGGAGTTAAGAGGAGCTGCGGGAGCTTTCTTCTTTTCTTCTTCCTTCATGGCAGCCATAGCCTGAGCATGGTTGACGGAAGCGGAGATAGGACGCTTGATCGGGGGTTTGAGAGTGCTTCTCAAAGTACCGGTGTTATAAGGATCGTCAGATTTAGTGCCTCTCTCCTGATTCTTTCTTTCAGCTTCCATTGCCTTGCGGGCAGCGATCTGTGCCTTGGCTGCAGCTGCTCTTTCACGTGCAAGCTGCTGTGCGGGAGACTGATAAGGCTGTTCAGAAGAGGACGGCTTAGTAGACTGTGAGGAAGACATGCTTCCCGGTCTTCCGCCACCTTCGTGGACAGGAGTTACATTGGCGGCTGCGATGTTAGAAGTAGAAGGACGAGACGTACCGCCCTCGTGAGATCCGCCTGCGGATGCGCCACTGAACGCAAGACCGCCATTTCCTTCGTTCTTGTCTTTGAAATACCCTAAAATTCCACTCATTTTCAACACTCCCCTAGATGTAAAAATGTAAACAAACTGTAAAGAAAGTTCTTTCAACTTAATTATACAAATAGGGGAAAGAATTTCAAGATAAAAAACACCGTTTTTTGACATTTTCAAATTGGAAAAATGTTTAGAAATACTTTACAGCGAGTTTAGCGAGGAGTACAATCTGCTGAATACAGGAAATTTAGTTATATTAAACTTTGAGTTTAGAACGGAGTAATCGGTGAACATCGGGGAAAAGATTAAAAATCTCAGATTAAAGAACGGTCTGACGCAGGAGGAACTTGCGGACAGATGCGAGCTTTCAAAGGGATTTATCTCCCTTGTCGAGACAACCAGACATCACCGTCGATCGCGACATTGGGTGACATCCTTGATGCGCTCGGAACGGACTTTGCGAAGTTCTTTAAAGAAGAAATTCCCGAGAGAGTCGTTTTCGGCAAAAAGGATTTCGCGGTGAAGACAGATGAGGAATTGAGGAATGAGATCACCTGGCTGATCCCGACCGCCCAGAAGAATGAGATGGAGCCGATCATGGTGACGATCGAACCGGGCGGATCGACTTATCCGGATAATCCGCATGAGGGTGAGGAGTTCGGATACGTCATCGAAGGAACCATAACGGTCGTCATCGGTGACGAAGAGTACCAGGCGAAGAAGGGTGAGAGCTTTTACTTTACGTCGAATAAGCCGCACATGCTCGAAAACAGGGGAACCAGACCGGTAAAGGCACTTTGGATATCATCGCCGCCGAGCTTTTGATCAGAAAACAAAAAGAGGGGAACGGAACATGGCATACAATCAGATTCTCGAGGATGATACCGGCCGCGAGCACATCATTGAAATAAAGAATCTCAATAAGAGCTTTGACGGCACCAAGGTTCTTAAAGACATTACTTTCTATATAAGGAACAATGAGTTCATCACGCTCCTCGGTCCGTCGGGCTGCGGCAAATCCACTACGCTTCGTATAATCGCGGGCTTTGAGACCGCGGATTCCGGCATAGTCAATTTCGAGGGCAAGGATCTCCTCAAGATCCCTGCCAACAAGCGCAACATCAACACGGTCTTCCAGAGATATGCGCTTTTCCCGCACCTCAATGTTTTCGATAACGTTGCGTTCGGTCTCAAGATCAAGAAGGTTGCCAAAGCAGAGATCAACGAGCGCGTTAAAAAGGCACTGGAGACCGTAGGTCTTGCCGATTACGGCGAGAGATATATCGACCAGCTTTCGGGCGGCCAGATGCAGAGAGTCGCAATAGCGAGAGCTATCGTTAACCGTCCGAGGATCCTCCTTCTCGATGAGCCTTTGGGCGCATTGGACCTCAAGATGAGGAAAGAGATGCAGCTCGAGCTCAAGAGCATGCAGAGGGAACTCGGCATCACGTTCGTTTACGTTACACACGACCAGGAAGAGGCGCTCACGATGTCGGACACGATAATCGTCATGAAGGACGGCATCATCCAGCAGATCGGAACGCCCATTGATATCTATAACGAGCCCAAGAACGCTTATGTCGCTGACTTCATCGGCGAGTCCAACATCGTTGCGGGCACGATGAGCAAGGATTATGAGGTCACGCTTTCCGGCGGCATCACGTTCAAATGCGTTGATCCCATGTTCAAGGAGTTTACCGAAGGCATAAACAACATCGTTGATGTCGTTATCAGGCCTGAGGATTTCTATGTTGAGGATGAGAAGGAAGGCCGCATCAACGGAACCGTCGAGTCCATCGTTTTCAAGGGCGTTCACTATGAGATGCTTGTAAGGGCTGATGACGGCATAGTCTGGATGGTCCAGAACGTTGATCCTTGCAAGATCGGCCAGCGTGTAGGACTTTACGTTGACCCTGATGACATCCAGATAATGAGAAGATCGGAGCTTTCACCCGATTTCGGTTCATACGGGATCAAGAAACCCGCAGAAAACAGTGCAGAAGTGGTTGCTCCGGCAGCTGCAGATGCTCCGGCGGCAGGAGAATAAAAGTGGTAGCGGAACTTAGATCAAGGATAAAGGTGATGCCCATCCATGCGTTCGTGATGATATTCGCGGCGCTGTTCTCGTTTGTCTCGATCTTCATTCCGATGTTCGAGCTTTTCGTGCAGTATGTTCCCGTCAGGAACTATTCTCTTTTCACGCTCATACTTTCGCCTTATTACCAGTCAAAGCTGAGGAGCGGCCCGGTAGACCTTAATTTCCAGACCTTTGCGGCATGGATATTCGTCGTGAGCATTGTTCTCGCTGTCGCGGCACTGACGCTTTCGGCTTCATATCCTTTCTATTCGGAGTCGAAGGGAAAGAAGAGGACAGGATGCTTCTTTGTCCTTGCGCTTTTCGTAGCCCGCGCTGTAGTACATGCCTTTACGCTCTCGAAAATGGTCTCCGAAGAGATGATCAACAGCAATAACCTGACATCGGAGCGTCTTTATGTCGCGCAGGGTTTTGCAGGCAACATACTTACGATAGTGCTGTTCATCGGCGCGGTTGCCGCACTTTACGGCGGTCTCGGCCTGCGCATGAACTATAAGCTCTTTGCATATCCTTATATCGTATGGATCGTACTTTTCACGATACTGCCTCTGATCCTTATCTTCTTCCGCGCATTCTTCAAGCAGGCCGCGGGCGGCGGATATGAATTCACGACTGCGGGATTTAAGATACTTTTCGCGAACAAGACCGTAACCACTTCGTTCTACGGATTCAAGGTCACGCTCCAGGAATACTTCTCCATCTTCTTAAGGAGCTTCGATTACGCGGTCTGGACAACGATCGGATGCCTTCTGCTCGGATATCCGGTTGCATATATCCTTGCTTCGCGCGCGAAAAAAGCGCACTCGAACGGTTCGCGCCTATTGCTACTGTTCGTTCTTCCGATGTGGATGAACACGATGCTCAGGACATATGCGTGGAGAGCGTTTTTCGCTGAAACGGGCGTGCTCAACACCATGCTTCAGAGCATGCATCTCATTAACGAACCGGTCCTGTTCCTCAAGAACGAGATCTTGGCGGACATCGTTACCAAACTCGTCATGACGAACGACTTCCTGCCTTTCATGATCCTGCCGATCTATTCGGTACTGGTCAAGATCGACGGGTCGCTGTCGGAGGCTTCTCTGGACCTTGGCGCAAACCGCGTTCAGACATTCATTAAGGTCGTATTCCCGCTGTCTTTCCCGGGCGTCATCTCGGGCATCCAGATGGTATTCATGCCTTCGCTCACTTACTACATGATCCCTGACATTCTCAATGAGGGCTCCAAGACGACGATCGGAAACACGGTCCAGAACTTCATCCTCAACGAGAGCTCGACATATAATCAGGCGGGAAACGTGTTGTCGCTCCTGCTCCTGATCTTCGTCCTCTTTACGATGGGCATATTACGCGGCCAGGATAAGGACGCGGGAAGCGGAGGAATGGCATTATGAGATTTCTTAAAAGACTCGTTCCCGACATCTATCTCGCGCTCATACTGATATTCATATATCTGCCTATCGTGGTGCTCATCGTGTTCTCGTTCAACTCGATGCCGAAGTCGTTTATCTGGGGCGGATTCTCGCTCCGCAATTACGCAAGCCTGTTCTCGGGATCTGACGGTACGGGTATCTTAGACTCGCTCCTTGAGACATTGAAGGTTGCGGCGATCGCGGCCGTTGCCTCCACTCTGATCGGAGTCATAAGCTCTCTTGGCATCGCTTATCTGAACAAGAAACTTCAGGGCCTTGTCATGACCATGACCTATGTTCCTAACGTAATGCCTGATCTCGTTACGGGCATTTCGTTCATGCTCCTGTTCTCCTTCCTCGGAGTACAGAAGAGCGAGTTTACGCTGATCATGTCGCACATCGCGCTCTGCGTGCCTTTCGCGATCCTTTCGATCAGCCCGAAGATCAAGCAGATGGATAAGAGCCTTACGGAAGCGGCGATGGACCTTGGCGCCACGGGCTTCCAGACCTTAAGGCTTGTGATCATCCCGGAAATAATGCCCGGTATCCTGTCATCGCTGATGCTTACTTTCACGCTCTCGGTCGATGACTATCTCATCAGCAACTTCAACGTCGACAGCTCGATCCAGACGCTGCCGATGATGATATATTCGATGGCCAAGCTCGGCGTCAACCCGAAGATGAACGCTCTTACCACGATCATCTTCATGGTGGTCCTCGTCCTGATGGTGCTGTCGAACATGTCATCGTTCAAGAAGTCAAACAACAATAAGGTTAAAAGATAAAGGAGTGTAAGAAGAAATGAACATTAAACTCAAGAAGGTCCTGTCCATGGTTACCTTGACCGGACTCATCGCTGCATCAGTGCTGTCTTTCGGAGCATGCTCTTCAAAGACGAAGCTCATCATCTACAACTGGGGTGATTATATCGGCGAGAAGACCATCGATAATTTCAAGGCAAAGTATCCGCAGTACGATGTCGTTTACAGGACTTTCGAGACAAACGAGACGATGTATCCCAACCTTTCAAACGGTTATGATGTCATAATCCCTTCAGACTACATGGTCTGCCGTCTTATTGAGGAAGACAGGATCCAGCAGATCGACTGGAGCAAGCTCCCCAACGTCGAAAAGAACATGGACCCCATGTTCCGCAAGGTAAAGTACTGCGAGGACCAGAAGATCTCAGACTCCGTTCTCCAGTATGCCGTTCCTTATCTGTACTGCACGGTAGGTCTCGTTTACGATGCGAAAAAGGTCACGATCCCCGAGGGCACAACTGACCCTAAGGCCATTTGGGCTCCGCTTTTCGATGAGGCAAACGCAAACAAGGTCGGAATGTACGATTCTATGCGCGAGTCCATCGGCGTGGCACTCAACTATCTCGGATATTCCATCAACTCCATGGATGACGCTCAGCTCAATGAAGCCAAGGAGCTCCTCATCAAGCAGAAGGCAGGTCTCCATCCGACATACGGCGTAGACAACCTCAAGGGTAAGCTCGCTTCCGGCGAAGTCTCCTGCGCTGTTGCATGGTCAGGCGACCACATCAATACTCTTGACAGACTCGAGGAACTCGGCAAGAGCGACGAGATCGACCTCAGATTTGCTCTTCCTACTGATTCCAACTGGTCTGTAGACATGATGTGCGTTCCCACAAACTGCAAGAACTATCAGGGTGCAATGGACTTCATCAACTTCATGTATGATCCCCAGGTCGCTTTGGAGAACTGCGAGTTCGTAGGTTATTCGACACCGAACGTTGCGACAAGGGCAATGCTCGATCCCGAGGTAGCCAACAACAAGTACTACTATCCTGACGAGGCAACCTTCAAGACACTCGAGTTCTACTACACATCAGACAAGATCGAGGAAAAGTATACGGAGATCTGGAACACGGTAAAGGCCAGCGCGTGACCCTAAAAACACAGCGCCCATAACATACAGAAAAGAAGCTGCCTTAACGGGCAGCTTCTTTTTATGAAAGTTTGTTGTATTTGTAAGTGATGTCCGATACGGTGCCGTTTGCGAAAAAGAAAGTCAGGTCGGTCGTTCCGGAAGTATATGTGATCGAGTTGCCGTTGTCGGTGTACTGATTGCCGTAAACCTTTATTACGTCATCGTGCGAAGCGCCTATGCCGATGCCTTCGGGAGTTACAGAATCCCTGCCTGACAGCACGATCCTGGTGATGATGTATTTGCCTTCGGAATCGGCTCTTCCGTAAAGGACGAAGCTCGAAAAGGTGTAGCTCCTGACGATGACGTCCGCTCCCTTCTTGTCCTTTTCGAAAGTGTCGGTGATCTCGCAGTTCTCGGTCAGCGAGCCTACGACTGTCGCAGCGTCCACGCCGGGAAGGATAAGGATGTTCTGATATCTGTAAGCGTAGGCCTGTCCGGGTTTCGGAGTGGTGGGGACGGCAACAACGTCATCACCTGTGCCGGCCGTTCCCGTGACAGACTCGGAAGATGCAGCCTGCGAAGAAGATTCCGTAGAGGATTCGTTCGGATTTATCGTGACAATGACACCTGCCGTCTCGCCGTTTGAAAGCGTTACAGATGTTCCTTTTGCAGGTTCGGACGAACAGGCCGCCGCCGATATCGGCAGTGCCAGGAAAAGTCCGGTCAGGGCTATATTGACAGCGTAGCGCCTTAAAGCGCCGCGGATACGTTTATTCATGATAGAAATAGTTACTGGGCTGCAAAGAAGGTCCCGACGTCTTCCTGGTCGAGGATCCTCTCTAAGGTCTGGGATGCCGCACCGTCGGCTATTACACCGCAGATGCCGTTCTCTGTTACTTTTTGCATGGCGGTGATCTTGGTCATCATGCCGCCGGTGCCGAGCCATGAGCCTTTTCCTGTCGTGAAATCGACCATCTCGGGAGTTACCTTTTCAACGTAGGAAATCCTCGTGGCATCAGGGTTCTCGCGCGGATTGGAATCGTAAAGTCCGTCAACGTCTGAAAGGATTATGAGCAGATCGGCCTTAGCAAGGCAGGCAACGTCAGCTGAAAGCGTATCGTTGTCTCCGAAAGTGCCGTTGTGCATGATCTCAGTCGTTGACACAGAGTCATTCTCGTTAATGACAGGTACGATCCCCATCTCGAGCAGTGTCTCAATGGTGTTGGTTACGTTTGCTCTTGTAAGTTTGTCGGTGATTCCGTCTTTTGTAAGAAGGATCTGGCCGCATCGGTAAGAATACTCGGCAAAGCTTCTGGAGTAGGCGTTCATCAGTTCGCACTGGCCTACGGAAGCGATAGCCTGCTTCTCTCTTGTGGATTCGGGACGTTTCTTGAGTCCTAAATAGCCGATACCGACACCGATGGCGCCTGAACTGACCAAAAGGACTTCCTTACCGCGGTTCATGAGATCGGCAATGGACCTGCAAAGCCTGTCGATGCTTCCGAGGTTCATCTTGCCGTTATCGTAGGTCAGGGAAGAAGTACCGACCTTGACTACTATTCTTTTCGCAAAATTGACTGCGACACGATCTCCGCCGTTGGTGCTCAAATCCGAAAAACTCCTTCAATTACTGCCTTGATCCGCACTATCTATACGCGCGCGAAATAAAGGCACAGTAAGAATACACTTTGATTATATAAAATGCAAGGTGAGACGGGATACCGGTTACTCTTCAGGCGGAGGAGTCGGCTTGAGAGGTCCCGGAGTAGGTGTTGTATGTACCTTACAGGGCTTGTCTTCCTTAGGATAGAGGTAGCTGCCCTTTACGAAATAATCTGACTTAACGGTCTTTTCTTCCTTGCAGATCGCGTTCGGATACATGCCTGACTTGGTGCAGTAGCTTACCTTGACTACGTTTGCAGGCTTCTTGAAGCTTGAAGCGGGAAGATTCTTATGAATGTTCTGCATGCAGTACTCCCAGATCCTTCCTGCGTTGTAGAAGTCGGTCTTTGGAATGGTCGTCTGCTTCAGACGGTTGTCGTAGCCGTACCAGACGGCGGCGGCATAGTAAGTCGTGAAACCGCAGAACCACTTATCGTTGTTGTCTGATGTCGTTCCAGTCTTGCCGGCTGCGTCGATCTGCTTGCCCTGGGCGTTCTTGATCTGTCCGCCGTAATAACGGATCCATCCGGAAGTGACGACGTCCTTAAGGATGTCGGTGAGGAGGAAGCAGGCTTCCTTTGAATATACGCGGTACTTGATGGGCTTTGCCTCGATGACGATCTTGCCTTCGGAATCGAGGACCTTCGTGTATGCATACGGAGCAACATAGGTTCCGCCGGATGCGAAGGTGGCGTAAGCCGAAGCCATTTCGAGCGTGGTCATACCCTTGGAGAAGCCGCCTACCGACTGTGAAGGATAAGCGCCCTCGGAGGTACGGTCGATACCGACCTGCTTGAGATACCACAGTGCCGTCTGTCCGCCTACTTTTGTCCAGACTTCGGCCGCGATCGTGTTGCGCGACTTGGAAAGTGCCTGACGTATGGTCATCTGGCCGGCATAGTTACGTTCGTAGTTAACAGGCCATGCCTTCTTAGGGTTGTTCGGGTCAAGATAGACCTTGCGGTCGTTGACTATCGTACCCGGAGCGATTATTCCGAGCTCAAGTGCGGGACCGTAGTCGATAAGAGGCTTTATCGAAGAACCGGGGTTCCTGTATGTCGATACCGCGCGGTTGAGTGAGAGGTTCATGGTCTTCTCGCCGTAACCGCCCTGCATTGCCGCGATGGCGCCGGTCTTTACGTTGATTACGACCATTGAGCCGTTAGGTTTCTCAGGGTATGCGGCCAACTGGTTAGGCTTCGTCTGGAAAAGCCCCTTACTCTGGAAAGCATGATCCAGGACATCCTGAACGGGCTTTTCCATTGTTGAATAGATATGGTAACCGCGGTTGTAAACGAGCGATGCGGCAAGGTTCTTGGAAATGCCGCGCTGCTTTGACAGATCGGATATGACTTCCGAAATGACATACTCGGTGAAATAGGAATTGATCTTAACGGACTTGGTGTTGCGTGACTTGAAAACGACTTCCGTGTTGAGTGCGTTCTGATATTCCTCATCGGTGATCTTGTTCTGGTCGTGCATCATGCCGAGGATGATCCTCATACGGCGGAGTGCGTTCCTTCTTCCGGTCTCACGGAGAGGATTGTAATAAGACGGGCTCTTCGGCAGTCCTGCGATGAGGGCACATTCGGGAAGAGTGAGATCTCTTGCGTCCTTGCCGAAATAGTTCTGTGCCGCGGCCTGGATTCCAACGTAGTTGTTGCCCATCGGGGCGAGATTGATGTAAAGCTCAAGAATCTCATCCTTGCTGAGGTCCTGCTCGAGAGACATTGCGGAGAACCATTCCTGGACCTTACGTGAGGTGGAGTGCTCGTCCTGGCCGCTTATGAGCTTGACTGTCTGCTGGGTGATGGTGGAACCGCCGTATGTTGCCTTACCGCCGTGTGCGATGGCTGAAAGGACGGCACTTCCGATACGCTTGAGGTCGATTCCGGAGTGTGAATAAAAACGCTCGTCCTCGACTGCGATGATGGCTTCATCGATATAGGTATGTCTTACATCGCTGTATGAAACGAAGACACGGTCAACGTTCTCACTTCCCGTAAGCTTTGCCATGACGTTGCCTTCACTGTCATAAACGAAGGAAGTCTGGGATTCCTCGGCGGAAGTCAGATCTCCGATGGACAGAGGCTTTGTGGTGGAAGCGTAGCCAAGGAGCATTCCGGCGCCGAAACCGCCGAAAACAAAGCCGATGCAGAGAACAAATACTAAGACGATCCTTATGATGTCCCAGACAAAGCTTCCCGCCTCGCGGATCCAGCTGCGCGAAAAGCCTGCCTGTGTAGGCTTGCCCTTCAGTCTGTGCCTGAGCTCGTCCGCCAAAGCACTGTTCTCAGGCTTTACCGGCTTGGTGGATCTCTTTTTGTCGCTAGATGCTGCCATGCAGTCCTCCTTGGAATTCTCCATATTTTACCACGAGTTCGTTATAATTAAATTTAAAAATGTATGGCAAAAGGAGGGCACGCTTTGGCAGAGCCTTTTGATGCAGTGATTACAGGGCTTGACGAGGCCGGACGCGGAATAGGGAAGATGCCTTCGGGCAAGACCTTTTTCTGTGAGGGTGTTTTCCCGGGCGAAAAGATCACCTGCAGTGAAATATCCTCTTCGGCAAGGTTTTCCGTTTGTAAGGCCCTCTCTGTCATAGAGCCGTCCCCTTCAAGGACGCAGCCTTTTGAGCCGGGAAAGCTTTTGTGCGGCGGACTTCCGCTCGCATCGCTTTCTTATCCTGCACAGCTTGAATTCAAAGCTTCCAGGGTAAGGGAATGCTTGGAACGCATCGGGCGCTTTGATAAAGATCTCCTGGACCGTGTCATGCAGCCGATCGCAGCCTGCGAACCGCCGCTGCGCTACAGAAATCACATGCAGTACGCCATCTCGGGCGGACATGTGGGGCTCTTTGCATCCGGCTCACACGAGCTTGCGGGATACGATGGCGAAAAGATCGAATACGAGGTGTTCTCGCTTCTTAGGGGAGCGCTCGAGAAGTGCTTTGAAAGAGCACCGACAAATCTTTTCGAAGGGCTTGTTTTAAGGGCATCCGAAAGAACGAAAGAACTCCTTATTGAGTTTGTCAGCGGGATCACCGCGCCGCATGAGATAGTTATAAGGGACTGTGCTTCATTTATCGAAGATGCGGGCATCAGAGCATCCTTTGAAGAAGTCTGTGAAGGTGCAGGATTTAAGCTTAACGGGATCCTCCTGAGGATCAGTCCGGACAAGGCTTCCAGACGTACCAGAGGCGGCACGAGAGTAACGCTTTCGGGAACGGACAGCTACGATGAGATCTTCTGCGGCAGAAGGATGAGAGTCAAGGCCGGATCGTTCTTCCAGGTCAATACGAAGCAGGCTGAAAAGCTTGCGGAGCTTGCCTCGGAGGGGTGCAGCGGCGCATCGGTCATATACGATCTGTACTGCGGATGCGGAACACTCGGCATAGGGATAAAAAAGCCGGGGCAGAAGATATTCGGAATAGAGACGGTCCCCGAAGCCGTGGAATCGGCCAAGATCAACCGTTCGCTGGCTTTCCCGGACGGTGGCGCTGACGAGTGCACCTACATCTGCAAGGATGTTCTGAAGGCGGATATAGCTTCACTCATACGGAGCGGTAAACTCGGAGAACCAGACGTGATCATCGTGGATCCGCCGAGAAAAGGAATGGATCCGGGTGTTATCAGCAGGATAACAGCGATCGCTCAAAAGACCGTCGTTTACGTGTCCTGCGACCCTGCGACACTTGCAAGGGACCTGAAACTTTTCGCGCAAAGTTACAGGATAGAAAAAGTGACCCCGGTGGATCTTTTCCCTCACACACCGCATGTCGAGACGGTAGTCCTTCTTTCCAAGGGAATCGATATATCTGCAGGAAAGCTACGTGTGGAGATGTCTGTAGAGAATATGGATCTTTCTGCTGCTCATGGAAAAACCTCATATGGCGAGATTAAAAAACATGTAAAAGATAAGACCGGGCTAAATGTAACAAGCTTGAATATTGCACAAGTTAAACGTAAATACGGAATGATCGAAAGAGTGAATCATAACCTGCCAAGAACTGAGAATCAGCGCAGGCCAAATTGCACCCCGCAAAAAGAAAAGGCGATTTTGGATGCGTTCGGCAAATATGGTATAAATCCTCAGGTCTGAGAATGAAGCATTAGTATAGAATGGTGGTCGACTATAGTCCACCAATATGCTTTTTGCACTATTTACAGTGGCACGAGATTTTCATGTCATTGTCAGGATCTGAGCATTTAAATCGTATTATTAGTGAGATCTCAATACAGCAGAGGAGGTTATTCATTGAAGAACGATGAGGTGTTAAGATTATTCTCCATATATTCAGATGATCTTTACAGGTTTGCTTTGTCCTATATAGGAAATCGATGTGAGTCCGAAGATATTGTTCAGGATGTATTTGTGAAGCTGATATCCAAGCCGTTAATTATTAGACCGGAACAAGAGAAAGCTTATTTGTTGAGGATGACTGCTAACTTATGTAAGGATCATCTTAAATCTCCTAAATACAAGGCAAATGTTGATATTGATACTCTTGGAGATGTTATAGGCATATCAGTTGATTATTCCAAAGACGATGATTTATTGTTTAAGGCTCTTAGTCAAATGGATGAGATATACAGAATGCCGATCTATCTGCATTACTATGAGGGCTACTCCCACAAAGAGATAGCCGGGATTCTCAAATCATCTGAGGCCACAATATCAAAGAGAATAAGCAGAGGAAAAGAAGAATTAAGGAAAAGACTGGAGGAATAAGCATGGAAAACCAGTTTAAAAGCACATACAGCAAAATAAGAATCGATGATGAACGTAGGATGGAAATGGTAGCAGTCTTAAGAAACAAGAAGAACAAAAATGCCATCTGGATCCGTTCTTCGTTGGCAGTAGCGGGATTGATCGCGGTTTTATGTATAATCCCTGCTACCAGAACAGAAATCGTAAATGCAGCATCGAGGATTATTAGTGTATTTACTGCCAATGGTCAGAAGATTACAGTTGAACAGCTTCCCAATGAATCGGTTGCAGTTGTTAATGAAGTCGATGAAAAGGGATATGCCCGTGTTGAGAATGGCAGATTATACTTTGTCCTTGGGAATATCAAGACTGATGTGACAGATCAATGTAGTGAGACAAGCTATTACCGCTATGAGCTCGTTAACAGTGACGGTTCAAGAAATGTCATTTTTGTTGGCGGTACTGTAGTGGATTATGGATGGGTAGAATTGGTCTTTGATAATACCGGAAAATACATAACAAACAGTATGGGCGGCGGCGGATCAGCAAAAACCCGCTTTGATCCGGCAGAAGATAGAATAACTTGGAAAGAATTGGCGATGCATAATGAGGGCGTTGCATGCGGTAACTGGAATCTTGACAAAGAACTATACGAGTGAGAACTTTGCAAACCTGACGGAAGTAGCGAAGCCCGAGAACAATCTCGGGCTTTTATATGTCCCGATTGAATCAAAATATTACCAAACCAAAGTGTAATAATTTGTGCAAAACATAGAACATATGTTCTTGAATAAATTTTTGAAAGGGCGTATTATGGGTTTGGGGTATTCTATGCATTTTTGGGAAAACCAAGTCAAAAACTAAAATCATAATAAATGTGTTTACATAGCGGTTATTCGAAAGAATGACCGTTTTTCATTAAAATTGAATTCTAAATGGGATTTTTGGGATAAAATTTCCGTCTAATGTAATGTAGAGCAAAAGTGGAGGACGCTCTGACCGATGCTTTACAGCAATGCGCGCACAGGAGTAGAAGTTTAATGAGTAATACAGAGAACTTCAAATTGATACAAAAGGCAAAAAGGCGGGATCCTGAAGCTTTTACTGAACTAATGAACCTTTATATGAAGGATATGTATCGAACTGCGGTCGCAATACTGATGAATGATGCAGATGCTGCAGATGCGATACAGGAAACTATCCTTACATGTTGGGAACGGCTTAGTTCCCTTCGAGACAACAAGTTTTTTAAGACATGGATGACAAGGATTCTGATTAATAAGTGCCACGATATCAGGAATAAGAGAATAGAAACTGTAGATATTAGTGAGCATGAAGAACTTGCCTTTCAAGAGGATGAAAGCAATTTGGAATTAAAGGAAGCCTTAGAGCAGCTGGATGAAAAATACAGGGTGCCGATCATGATGTTTTATGGTGATGGGTATAGCACTAAAGAAATCGCAGCTATACTCAATGTCCCGGTAAGCACCATTCAGACGAGGCTTTCGAGAGGCAGGAAACGGTTGGAACAATATTTCGAAGATAGTGAGGAATAATCATATGAAGGATTTTGATCATGCAGTGAAAGAAATAAACGTGCCTGATATAGTTCAGAAAAAGGCTCAGAACGCTTTTACCCAAATTCAGGAGGAAAGCAGAATGAGCAAAAATAGTAATGTTCGAAGAAGATTTTTCATGAACCCGGCATTAGCGGCAGCGGCTATAGTCGCAGTTGTATTGATAGGTGGCGGTGTAGTATGGGCAGCAAGTGGCGGACTGGCCGGATTTCTGTCCAAGTTTATGCCTGAGGAAGAAGTAAACGAGAGATTGGATATTCCATCAGAGAATGAGATAAAAATCGATCAAAGTAAGGGTGAAAACTACGGCCCTCTTTGGACAATTGAAGAATACTGGTATGATGGAGCGACTTTATACTTTTCTGCAACTGCTCCGCAGAAGGTAATCGATGCCGGTAACATGATGGTTGAATGGAGTGACCACGCTGATGTGAACGGCACAGATTGCCAATTGTCGGCTGATGGATGCTGGGATGAAAACACTGGGGAATATACCGGACACTATATCTGTCATGTTGATCTCTCTAATGCGGATACCAGTTCCGGGAAAGTATCTCTTGTAATCCGTCTTAGACTGAAACAATACAAAATAATGCCTGTATTTTTTACGGTTCAGGAAAACAATGAAATCAAGACGATAACCGAACAGGAGTTGCGTTTTGATTTTGAGAAACCCAATGATGCGCGTCAGCTGCGGAAAGAAAATCTTTCTGTCGAAGGCGGAGTTGCAGATATAAGCGTAACTGTTGCACCATCAATGTTCAACGTAAGAATCGTCTATCGATTAAATGATACATCGAAGTCGATTAAAGATATCGTAAAATACCGCATTACCGACAGCAGCGGAAACAGTACAACGGTTTGGGTTACCGGTAATTTCAAGGACAATAACGGCGATGACTGTTTGTATATCTCAATGATGGGTTTGGAAGGTCTCGATCCCAATGCTAAGAGTTATACCTTTAAACCTTTATGTTTTCAGATAGATTCTGAAGGAGAAAGAGTCCCTGATGCATTTGATCCCCTTGAATGGGGCGGCTTTACGGTTGAGTTTAATTAACTATGTGTTATTCACAACGTTGCAGTTTGTTGGACTGGGAACGACGGAATGAGACTCCTGAGAATCAGGGGTCTCTTCTTTATGTTCAGAAATAAAGGCTGCTCCTTCTTTGGGAGTTCTATTATATGAGGATTAATAAAACTGTCATATTTCCATAATGGTTATCGAATTTTATATAAACGTTAACAAATGAACCACAATATATTGGGATATGGCAAGAGAAAACTTACAATATGTTGACAAACGGAGTTAACGATTTTATAATTTCGGTAGATTCAAATACTATGGAGGTTATGACATGCCAATATTTGCTGAAAGAATTGCTGTATTGATGAAAAAGCATAATATGAATCAAAGCCAGCTAGCTAAAAAGGCAGATATTACAGATGCTGCTATGTCTAATTATGTTAATGGAGTTCGCACACCGAATTCTGAAGTCCTTCTCCGTATTGCGAATGTCTTTAACACATCAACGGACTATTTGTTAGGAAATACTAATGTCGACCCTAGTGATGATGAGTTGCATTATATTCAGCGCAATCTTAACAAATTGTCTCCTAAGCAGTTGGAAAAGGCGGAGGCATTGCTAAAGACAGTATTTGATGATATTTGGGATGACGAGGAGGAGTGATTCATTGAAGCCGGATTTTAAGCTTGCATATGTAAAGGCGAACACAGTGCTTGTTACTACCGAAGCTATAACAGCATTCCCTTTCTCGTCAAAGGCGATGGTAGAGGCAAGGGGCGATATTCGCTGCAAATCATATAAACAAGCTTTAAAATATGGAGTAGATATTAACGACTTCGGAAGTGAATCTGCTGTCTTGATGGAATATCACGATAAAAAGATTATTTTTTATGACGAATCCAAGCCATTACCACATATCAATTTTTCTAATATTCATGAATTAGGACATGATGATATGGGACATATCATGAGCAAGAAAATTAGCGAAGAACTATATAACAAACAAGAGATTGAAACAAATTTCTACGCTGCACAAATATTGATGCCTGAACAGCTATTGCGTCACTTACAGCATCACGGTGTATCAATTACAGTTCCGTTTCTCATAAACAATTTTGGAGTATCTAAACTTGCAGCCGAGAAAAGAATCACAACCTTGGACAAAACCAATGAGGAATGGAGATCAACTGCTGAAAAGGAATTTGATGACATAATACTTTTTAAATACTTGCCGTTAATTCAGCATCTATGTCCGTATGATCCCTATGATTTTGAGGAAGAAGCTGACTTACAGCGCACACGTGACAATTGGTTTTCAAGTTACGGATTTGAAAGGGGTGATACCTACCATTAAAGTGATTGTACAAGGACATTTATAAGCAACATCCATTCACGAATGTGTGCTTCTATATATTTGAGTATTGACTATGAATAACTGCTACCAACTGTTACTCAGCAATCATATACTCAGTGTTTTACAAAGCAATTCAGGGGATGCAAGGTTTCTTCAAATAAGGTAAATTGACGCTTGCATCCTCCTGAAAATAATTTTAAGGAGGAAATAATCATGAAGATTATTTCAGATGGCGGCGTCGGCCCAAACGGCGTAGTACCGGACTCGTTCCAGGCATTCTTAACCGAAGGCGCTGAGTTGACGAGCAAAGAGCAGTATCCGAAGTTAAGATCGGATATGATTCCTTCTTCTCCACCAAAGAAGATTCTGCCCTTTAACAAGGCAATCAACTATCAGGGAGACCTAAGTGATACGTATATTTGTACGTATTCACCTGATGCATCTTTTGAGCGTATAAGACGGAATCCAAGGAAGTATGTAAACTTCTTAAAAAGAACTGCGGGAATTATCGGATTTGATTACAGTATCCACACTGATATGCCGTTAATCAAACAGAAGCAGCAGATCAATGACAACCTTTCGCTATCCTACTTTTTTGGAAATCAAGGTATTAATGTTATTCCCAATGTGAGATGCGGTATTGACGAATTGCTACCTGAATTTCTTGAAGCAATTCCCAAGCATTGCATGATTGCCATAGGAACTCACGGATTCTGCAAAGAAATCAGCGAGAAGTGTGAATGGCGATGTTTCTTAGAGAAGATTATTACTGAACTTGATCCTACCACAATAGTGACTTATGGAAGTTTGAACGGTAAAATCTTTGACGATATCAAGAATAACTCCAGTTTCGTGTTCTATGAGCCTTGGATTACTACAAATCGCAAGGGGGATAAGAACAATGTCAACTAAAGGAGCAAGTAATCGATATGGTAATGCCGGAAATGGTAGCAGAGGTCATGCTACTAAGCATACAGGCTTCGCTTGGGCTAAAGATTTCAAGTCTTCAACGCTTAACAATCATGTTGATAAGCACATGAAATCATTAGGATTCAGTTCTAAGGAAGAATATAGGGCTCATGCTGTCTATTTTGCAAATAAAATAGACAGAGTCAATAATCTGTCTTATGTTCGTCCTAGAACCGGTGAAACAGTAAAGTTCAATACCAAAACAGGGGAGTTCGCTGTTATAACAAAAGAGGGTTATGTAACAACGTACTATAGACCGAAAACTGGTATAAAGGCTTATAATAAAGATAGGAGGGAACATTTATGATTAAAAAAAATTACCACCTTTGCCCTATTTGTGAAAAACACAAGTTCGATGAATCTGATGCCACAAATATTACTTGCCCTCTTTGTGGTTGGAAGTATGACAAATATTTAGAGGAGAATCCTTCAGAAGTTAACGGTACAAATGATTTGTCTTTGTATAACTATAAGTATCGTTATATGCATTACATTGAAGAAGACCCGAATTATACCTTCAAGGATAATGGATATCCTGAAATACCTCAGGTAGAACCGATGGATTGTCCTGTATGCGGTAAATTTCATTTTGCACCGCTTACTTGGGATGATATCTATTGTGGGATGAAGCCTGCTGATTCTAATTGCATGTCCTGCGGGTGGCATTATGATCCTTCTCAGCATAAAGATCCAGACTTAAAAGAAGGTGCCAATGCTTTATCTCTTAACGAATATAAAATATGGTATGAGAACAAGCTCAAAGAAAATCCAGATTATGATTATTTTGAAGAGATGACGGACAATTATGTTCCAACACCACATAAATGTCCGATATGCGGTAAATATGAATTTGCCGATAATTGTTGCTTTGACATATGTCCTTATTGCGGCTGGGAAGATGACGGAACCGAAGATGATACAACCATTCTCGGAGCAAATGATCTAAGGTTCTCAGAATACAAGAAACGATATGAACGCTATGTTCAGGAAGACCCAAAGTATCGATGGGATAAAAACGGCAACCCATAAATAAGAATACCCGTTAAGCGCTACCAACACTTGACGGGTATTGTTTTCAAAGGATGCAAGGATCCTTCAAATAAGGTATTGTAATTATACATTTACAGAAATTATTATGCTACACTTTTTTAAGCAAAAATGAGTGATATATACATTTAAGCATTTGTGATGATGTAAAAACCAGAGAAGAATCTTTGTGCAAAATGTAGAACATATGTTCTTGAATAAATTTTTGAAAGGACGTATTATGGGTATGGGGTATTCTACGCATTTTTAGGGAAGTCCAAATCAGAATTAAAAACATAATAAATTTGTTTACAAAGCGGTTATTCGAAAGAATGACCGCTTTTTTTAGTGAGTCGTGACTCCGTTGAGCACGCGAGGTTCGAAGCGTGCGAGACAATAAACCACCCGCTATGCGGGTGCGCAACAGAAGTTATACAAAATAAAATCACCTTTCCCTATAATCGAGGTGTTC
>SVJC01000007.1 GCA_015069215.1 Oscillospiraceae bacterium | reverse complement strand
ACTTAAGAGCCATCAGGCACCCAAAGATTGCACCGTATACAACTACATCCTGAAAAAAGAAGCTGAAGGCAAAAGCAAGAAACAGGCCAAAATAGCTGGCCTGAACAAGTTTCTGCGCATTTACTACGCACGAGTGATGGAGGTTTACCAAGCAGCATAAATCCTTAAATGCTAAAACAAAGACCGGATTTGACTCCGGTCTGTTTACTATGCCCAGTTGTTTCAAAACAAAAAACTGCCAACAAACTCTTGATTTTTGTTAGCAGGTTTTTTAGCTTCATTTTCGGAAAACGGACAGTTTGAATGCCGGGTGTCGCTTAATCGACAGATTGACCTCAGATTATCTATGTTATTTGCTTTGGCGTGATGCAATACTGACGCTATCTGAATAAAAACAAACTGCTGACGGCTTTTCGCCGAAACAAACAGTTCAGGAGGGGAAAATGAAAAAAGAACTCATAAAGACCGCATCATTAACGCTTGCTCTCGGAATGAGCATTGTGTGCTTTGCTTCGTGCGCCAAGGCAGACGGCAACGCCATACCTGCTTCTTCGACTGAAGCGACCACAGCATCTTCAGCTGCTCCATCTGAAACATCTTCAGCTGAGAGCAAGTCTGAAACAAAGGTTACCTATACCATTGAGAACATCCGCCGGTTCATGGTCGGCGTTGACGATCCCGTCGAACTTCCTGACGGCTCAAAAAAAGTCATCGTAAACTTTGACAACGCGGCAACCACTCCGGCTCTCAAGCCCGTAATGGAAGAGGTTGACTCAAAACTAAAGACATACGGTTCGATCGGAAGAGGCTTTTCCGCAAAGTCGAACATTTCCACGGAGATATATGAGAATACAAGAGACAAAGTCTTAAGCTTCGTAAACTGCTCGTTCCCTGATTACACTTGCGTATATGTAAACAGCACGACTGACGGCCTCAACAAGCTCGCTTCCGCACTCATTACGAGCAAGAACGACATCGTCCTCGCAACCCGCATGGAGCATCACTCAAACGATCTTTCCTGGCGTGACCGCTGCAAGGTCATCTACGCCGAAGTTGATGATCAGGGACGCATTAAGTATGACGAGATCGAAAAGATGCTCAAGAAGAACAAGGTTAAGTACGTAACCGTCACGGCCGCTTCCAATGTAACCGGCTATGTCACGGACGTTCACCGCATCGCAAAGATGGCTCACAAGCACGGAGCAAAGATAATCGTTGACGGCGCCCAGATCGTAGCCCACAGGCCCTTCTCGATGATCGGGAACACGCCTGACGAAAACATCGATTTCTTCGTTTTCTCCGCTCACAAGATGTATTCACCTTACGGCGGCGGCGCGATAGTCGGCCTTACTGATGAGCTCAATAAGCACATGCCGAAATTCTACGGCGGAGGAACAGTCGACATCGTTACCGATAATACGGTAACTTACACGGACGCACCTCATCTTTATGAGGCAGGTTCCCCGAATTACCCCGGCGTCGTAGGCCTCGGAAAGGCGATCGACGTTCTCAACGAAGTCGGTTTCGGCCATATCTCCGCTCACGAGCAGAAACTCACAAAGAAGATGATCGACGGTCTCAAGCAGCGCAAAAACGTCGTCATTTACGGCGATACCGATGACATCAGCGACAGAGTCGGCGTCATTACATTCAACTTCACCGATATCAATTCAGCTCTCCTTGCAAACGAACTTGCAAACGCCGGAGCAGGCACACGCAGAGGCGCTTTCTGTGCACATCCTTACGTATGGAGGCTCATGGGCGTTTCCAATGAGCAGGCCAGGATATATGAGGGCTGCGTAAGTGCCAAGACCCCCGGCATGATCCGCGTAAGCTTCGGCATCTACAACACCGAGGAGGAAGTTGATGAATTCCTGAGACTTCTTGATCAGACCTTGGAGAATTACAGAAATTCCAACCATGAAGGAACCGAAGAAGATTTCGATCCTGCGTTCTGACGCTCTATGTCATCAACAGAATAAAAGCGGTTGTCCTCAAAAACTTCCGGCGACCCTTATCTCAGTGCCCTCGGGGATCTCCTCAAGGTAAAGCTGGAAATGCTCCTTTCCGTTCTCACGGAACGGATAAGCCTCATACCAATGGCCTCCTACACATACATATATCTCCGTGTTGTCGCTGTATGTACCATCTTTTAGCGTGCCGGTGATCGTTGTATACCCGTTTGCTGAAGACATCTTGACCGATGCATCCTTAAATTCCTTCACTCCCGCGGGATTGCCTTTTATTTCGGTTGCAGGCAGCTTGGGCGGATTTTCGGCCAGCTGGGGAAGGAATCTCTCTGCCTTTTCGATGATGAGCACATTCGCTTTGATCGACTTGATGTCCCTGACCTGCACCGTCAGAGATCTTGAGAATAAAGCGTTCGTGTAACTTTCAGCCATGAACGGCAGGAGTGAACTTCCGAACGAATCCCGGTACATCATGAGGTTGTTCCCGAGAGCGCCGAGCGTTTTGATCTTGTTGTCGAAATTGCTCTCAACTTTTCCTTCGTAATCGAAACCGAATCCGCCATCGTAGTAGATCTCCTCTTCAAGAGGAACGGCAGCAGGGTACATCATGGCCGCCAAGTCGCCCTTGAAGTCCTTTTTGACCTTATAAGGCGCCTTGTTGTAGCGTTCAACGTACATCTGCCCGGTCGCCTCATGGATCGTGAGGGCTGCCAGCGCCGCGCCTTCGTTGTTCCAGTGAGAGTCGGTCTTGTGGTAGAGGACCCTGTTCTCTTTCGCAAACGTATCATAGAGGTCAATGTAATTGATCCCCGCTTCGCGGATCTTTGCGCCCAGGAGCTCGCGGTTTCCCGGCTTGTCGGACTTCTTATACCAGTAAGGCATGTTTTCGCCGTAGAGCGAATTCTTGTTTGCCGCGGTCACGAAATAAAACTTTATTCCGTTCTCTTTGCAGTACCTGTCGATGAGCTTCAGCGTCGTAATGCAATCAGTCATCTCCCTTTCGGTCATGACCTCCGAGCCGGTGTAGTCTCCGAGCGTGTCGGTGTAATACATCCAGCCGTTTTTGCCGCAGATGACTGACTTGGAAGACGATGTCTGGAAAACCTTTGCCGTGACAAAGGAATAACCCGTAACCATCTCCTGCCTGAATGCGCAGTGGCCCTCAAAATATTCGCCCAGCTGCTTGAGATAATCCCTGTTTACCGTTGATTTGTTTTCGTCTTCTGAAACAAGAATGAGACTGGGCAGCGTTGCAGCCGAATTGCTCTCGGACTTGGAAGGCCCCGTGATGAGCATGCCGGCAAACGGTACCAGGAGTATCGCGAGGAAGACGATCAGATAGATTGTGTATTTCTTTTCGTTTTTCATGTCAGAACCTGAAGTAAATGAACGGATTATATGTGCCGCCTGCAAGATTCATTATGCATAGAATGAGGATCAAAGGCGTGACCACCCAGGAGATCTTGTCCAGGACACTGTTTTTCTGAAGCTTTTCCTTGACCGGAGCCGAGAGGATCACCGCAAAGATCAGAACGCAGATATTGAGCGGCGTCATCAAGGGCAGGAGCATCGTGGCGTTTGCAGAAGCGATCTCAGGCGTGCTCATGAAGGCTCCCGCGAACATCTCCTTCACCCAGAAGAAGCCCTGTGACAGCGTGTCCGCGCGGAAGAAAACGAAGCCCACCATTACGACCAGGACCGCATAGATGTGGCCGAGCGCTCTAACGATAAGGTTCGGCTTTTTGTCCTCTTCCTTCTTATCCTTGCCGGTCAAGGATCTCACGAATTCCTCGATCATCTGGAAAACGCCGTGATAGAGGCCCCAGAAGATGAACGTCCAGTTTGCGCCGTGCCATATTCCGGTCGCCAGGAACACGATGAACTTGTTGATGACCGTCCTGACCTTGCCCTTGCGGTTGCCGCCGAGCGGAATGTAAAGATATTCTTTAAACCATGTGGAAAGCGAGATGTGCCACCTTCTCCAGAACTCCCTGATGGAAGTCGAGATGTACGGATAGTTGAAGTTCTCCTTAAAGTGGAACCCGAACATCAGGCCCAAACCGACCGCCATGTCCGAATAAGCCGAGAAATCGAAATAGATCTGGAGCATATAGGCAACAGCTCCCGTCCAGGCGCTCAAAGCACCGATCTGCGCGGGGTCTGCGCCAAAGAGCTTGTCTGCTATCACGGCAACGTAGTTTGCGATGAATATCTTTTTCGCAAGGCCGCAGATAAAGCGCCTGACGCCCTTTGCGGTCTCTTCTGCGGTCTCTTTCCTTGTGCTGATCTCAAGCTCGATGTCATGATATTTGACGATCGGGCCTGCAACGAGCTGCGGGAAGAATGACACGTAAAGCATTACGTTGAAGGGGTTCTTCTGCACCTTGCAGTCCCTGCGGTAAACGTCGATGACATAGGACATCGCCTGGAACGTAAAGAAAGATATGCCGATCGGCATCACGATCCCTGTAGGCTTTATGGCTACTCCGGGGATCAGGTTTACCTGGCTGATCACGAAGTCTGCGTATTTATAAATGCCGAGGACCGCGAGATTCTGGATGACGCTTATGACGGCCACAAGCTTGGCAAGGCCCTTCTTCTCCTTGTTCAGGGATGCGTCGATCAGGACCGCCCACATGTAGTTCAAAAGGCACGAGCCGAGCATGATGAACACGCAGAACGGCTCTCCGTATGCATAGAAAATGATGCTCGCGATCAGCAAAAGGACGTTTTTCGCCTTGACGCCGGGTAAGATCCTGTCAAGGATCAGTACAAGCGCCAGAAAAACACACAAAAATGTGAGCGAGCTGAAAACCATTTAAATAAGTACTTCCTTCCGAAGCTATTGTAACATTGTTATTTTCACATTGTTACCGGGACGAAAAGCTCAAGCGTTCAGGAACTTATCGAGGTCTCCAAGATACATCTTATAAAGCCCGTACATCAGCTGCTGACGGGTGACTCTGACACGGTAATCGTAGTAATCCTTCAGGAGCATGGGCGTTAAGAACGCAAGCTTTGCCGCAGAGATCAGGCTCATCTTGAACCTTGCGTTGCTCTTGTCGATCGTATCGACTTCGATGTCCTTGATCTCCTTAAGGAATTCCTCATAATCGGCTTTCTTCTCGAGCGCCTTGGGATCAGCATAGATGTAAGCGTCGCCGCCTGCCCAGCCGTAGCTGACACCGAACGATTCAAAACGCGTAACTGAATTCTTGCGGAGCAGTTCAGAACTCTTGAGGTTGCCGATGAACAGCTTCTTCTGCCCTTTGATCCTTCCGGTGAGCGCCTTCTGATAGAATTTCTCGTTTGAGACGACAACGTAAACGGAACGGTCCTTCGTGCCGACTACGCCCTCTTCGGTATCGTCTTCGCGCTCGATGAGCTGCGCCATGGTCTGCGCAAGGAGGTCGTCCTTGGCAACGATGATCAGCGAGCTTTCATATTTCTCGGGCTGGGTAAGGAGGTTTTCGGCGTACTGCGCGACCTCCGCGGCATTCTGGATCGTCTTCTGTCCGGCATAATCAGTAACCGTGTGAGCCAGATGCACCGGATCGCCAAGCGCAAGGATGTTGATCACCTTCGAAATGGTCTCTTCAGGGAGATCGGCGACAAAGGTCTTGCCGATAAGGGCAACCGGGAAGAATGCACCGACAATGGTAAGGACCGCATTGACGCTCTTTTTCGCGACATCCGGGTGCTTTGAAATGATCTCGGCCGTATCGATCACCTTCAGAACGTCGCCTGCCGTTGTCCAGCCCTTGGCAACATCATCGTCAACGCCGAGCTTCTCCTTAAGCGTTTCCCTGGTCTCTTTATCGAGCTTGGCCTCTCCGACCTGCTCGCCAAACGCGCCGATAAGGTCGCTGAAAACTCCCTTCGGAAGCTTGTTAAGGACCTCTTCATTCAATGCGATCGCCCTGTCCGCCATTATGTATACTCCTTCCGGCAAATACAAATATACAAAAAGTATAATCTGACTTTTAAGATGAAACAACTTAAAAACGAACTTATTCAGACCTGTTTATCGTATGCATCCAAAACCGCGTTGTTGACGAATGAAGCAATGTGCCTTGCAATCGATTCCTGAGACGGGATCCAGTTCCTCGTTCCGCTTATCAGTATCAGATCACGGTTCGGAAGTATTCCGTTGCGCATATATACGCGGATCTTTTCAGCGTTTTCATCAATGTACTCTTCGTCATCTGACATTCCCAGAAATTCAACGAAAAAACAACGGTCGATTATATGAACCGGAAACGAATAGTCCGGAGTTCTCGTTTTCGAACCCCTCAAGGCAAGCCGTGGTTCATATTTCGCCTCCAGTCCTAATGATTTCAAGGCATTCCCAACGATCATTTCGCCCCTGGACCTGACATTGAATCCGTAATCATCAAAGTATTCCGTATTGCATTCACGGTTGTTTGAACAGGGCACCAGCTGATCCCAAAAAGCAGCATTGAATATGGACTTATTCCGCGCAAATCCGAAATCAGCCGGAACTATCAGCCTCCTGCGCCTGAACTCATCCAAAAACAGGCGTTCCCTTTCAAGTACAGCATTGTACTTTTCGAGACTTTTCTGCATCTCATCAAATGCCTTGCCGTTCGCTTGCGCAGAACGTATCTGTCTTGCAGCACCAAAACCTGAATACTCACGGATTATGCTTAATCCATTGTGCGTGCCGATCTTATATCTCGGCATGCCATCAAGCGCGATCTTCAACCGAAGGCGTTCGGCAATGATATATTCGTCACAGAACAAAGGCAGTCTCATATAACGATTATGAGCCTTTATTCGTTCAGCGGGCTCGACAAAAACCGACAAAACACGACAATCATCAGCGCCGCCGCTTTTATTATTTCTCTTTACCTTACCCTTATAATTGTTTTCATTCCATCTTCCCTCCTGCGTTTCGTTCAAAACGAAGGAGGCAGCGTGGAATCACAGCCGAAAAGCACACTCATTCCATCTTTCCTCCTGCGTTTCGTTCAAAACGAAGGAGGCAACGTGGAATCACAGTCGAAAAGCACACTCATTCCATCTTTCCTCCTGCGTTTCGTTCAAAACGAAGGAGGTAACGTGGAATCACAGCCGAAAAGCACACTCATTCCATCTTTCCTCCTGCGTTTCGTTCAAAACGAAGGAGATAACGTGGAATCACAGCTGCGCACGGATCATAAGCTAAAAGAGGACCTGCTCCCCGAAGGAAGCCGGCCCCCATAAAGCGGTATGGAACGGGCAGGATAACCGATTACCTTACTCCGAAAAGCAGTTCCCCGTAGGTCGGGAACGGCCAGTACTCAGCTGCGGTCTCAAGCTCGAGCTTGTCGCAGTTTGCACGAAGTGCGTCCATTGCAGGGATCATCTCGTCCTTGATCTTGTCTGCAAGTACTTCGTAATCGTCTATTGCATCCAACTCACCGATGAGCTTGTTCAAAGCCTTGAGTGACTTGTTTGCTGCATTCATGTCAGCAGAGATCTCAGCGAATGTCTCTTTCTCGAAATCAGCGGATCCGCCAGCAGACTCGATTGCTGCGATGTCGGATGCGAGCTCTGCGGAGTATGCGGAGACTGCCGGGAGAATGTCCTGCTTAGCCATGACGGACATTGTCTGGTACTCGATGTTGAGGAGCTTGCAGTACTTCTCAAGGAAGATCTCGTGACGTGAGTTCATCTCAACTTCGGAGTAAACGTTGTGCTTTGTAAGGAGCTCGACGTTCTTTGCATCAAGATAGTGCTTGACCGCGTCGGGCAATGTCTTGTAGTTGGAAAGGCCTCTCTTCTCTGCTTCAGCGACCCATGAATCGTCATAGCCGTTGCCGTTGAAAAGGATCCTCTTGTGAGCGGTGATCTCAGACTTGATTAGGTCATGGAGAGCGCTCTCGAAATCAGAAACTCCCTCGAGCTTATCAGCGAACTGTGAAAGGACTTCTGCAACTGCTGCGTTGAGGATGGTGTTAGCCATTGCGATGGATGCAGCGGAGCCGAGCATTCTGAACTCGAACTTGTTGCCTGTGAAAGCAAACGGGCTGGTCCTGTTACGGTCTGTCGTATCCTTGGGGAATCTGGGCAGAACGTGTACGCCGATCTTCATGATCTCCTTTTCCTTTGAGCCGTACGGACGGTCTTCAACGATGGAGTCGAGGATCTCTGTGAGCTCGGAACCGAGGAAGATCGAGATTATCGCCGGAGGTGCCTCGTTAGCGCCAAGACGGTGGTCGTTGCCTGCGGAAGCGACGGAAAGTCTGAGCAGATCCTGATATGTATCAACAGCGGAAATGACTGCTGTCAGGAAGAGCAGGAACGAAGCGTTGGCGCGGGGTGTGTCACCCGGATCGAGGAGATTGATTCCCGTATCAGTCGAGATGGACCAGTTGTTGTGCTTACCTGAACCGTTGACGCCCTCGAAAGGCTTTTCGTGCAGGAGGCAGACGAGGTCATGCTTTCTTGCGACTTTTTGCATTATCTCCATCGTGAGCTGGTTGTGATCAGCAGCGATGTTCGTCGTTGTGAAGATAGGTGCGAGCTCGTGCTGTGCGGGAGCAACTTCGTTATGCTCAGTTGTTGCAAGGATTCCGAGCTTCCAGAGTTCTTCGTTAAGATCCTTCATGAAAGCCTGAACTCTCGGCTTGATGACACCAAAGTAATGATCTTCCATCTGCTGGCCCTTCGGAGGAAGTGCGCCAAACAATGTTCTGCCGGTGTAGATGAGGTCCTTTCTTTGGTCGTACATCTTCTTGTCGATGAGGAAGTATTCCTGCTCAGGGCCGACTGTTGTTCTGATTGAAGTAACATCGTCCTTGCCGAATATCTTCATGATGCGCAGAGCCTGCTTGTTGATGGCTTCCATCGAGCGGAGCAAAGGTGTCTTCTTATCGAGTGCCTCGCCGTTATATGAGCAGAATGCTGTCGGGATGCAGAGCACGCCGTCCTTGAGGAATGCGAAGGAAGTAGGATCCCATGCGGTATATCCTCTTGCCTCGAATGTTGCACGGATGCCGCCGGAAGGGAATGAAGATGCGTCAGGCTCACCCTGGATAAGTTCCTTGCCCGAAAAATGCATTATTACCTTGCCGTCATCCTGAGGTGCGATGAAGCTGTCGTGCTTCTCTGCTGTGATTCCCGTAAGAGGCTGGAACCAGTGTGTGTAGTGTGTTGCTCCCTTTTCGATGGCCCACTGCTTCATCTCATTTGCGATGACGCCTGCTACCTCGGGGGTCAATCTCTTGCCGTGATCGATGGCTTCCTTAACAGCCTTGTAGGCTTCCTTGGGGAGTCTGGACTTCATCACGGATTCATTAAAGACGTTCTCACCAAAATACTCTTCTACCGTTCTCATAAACCGTTCTCCTTAACATAGTTTTTGAAAACAAAAAAGACGCCACGAACCCTGTGGTTCATGGCGTCTTTGCCGTTTGTCTTCGATTTATGGCGACAGAATACACCTCGATTTTCATGCTGTCAAGACACGATTTGAAATTTGTTCGCTAAGGTCCTCCGCGCTGCGCTTGTGCGGAAATCGCTCACAAATTTTCATTGACAACAAATAATCCAAGTGGCAAAATCAACAAATGAACAAAGGCGTTCATTCTGCGCACACAATAGTGCACAGGATGGCGCCATTTTCTATTTATGCAGATAACGCGGAGGTTACACATGGATTGCTCTTTAAGCGAATTTATGCAGTACATCGAAGAGGAAGATATCAAGTTCATAAGGCTTGCTTTCTGTGACGTACACGGCAACAGAAAGAATATTTCGATAATGCCCCACATGCTCGGTGAAGCTGTTAAGCACGGCATCCCGATCAACGCTTCGCTGATCCCCGGATTCGGCGAAAACGTTTACCCGGATCTGTTCCTTCACCCGGACATAACAACGACGACACTTCTTCCCTGGCGCCCCGAAAACGGCAAGGTCATAAGGATGCTCTGCGACATCACGCTGCAGGACGGAACACCCTTCGCGATCGATACGCGAAAGGTCTTGAAAGATGCTGTTGAGACGGCTGCCAAGAAGGGCATCGATTTCAATTTCGGATCAAGGATTGAGTTCTATCTTTTCAAGACGGACGAGGATGGCAATCCCACCAAAACACCCTGCGACAACGCCGGCTACATGGACATCGCGCCGCTCGACAAGTGTGAGAACGTAAGACGTGAGATCTGCCTCACGCTCGAAAGAATGGGCATACTTCCCACCAACTCGCACCACGAGGCAGGCCCCGGCCAGAACCAGATCGACTTCGCATCCAATGACGCGGTCAAGGCTGCAGACAATGTCATAACTTACATCACGGTCGTTAAGACGATCGCGGCTCGCTACGGACTTTATGCCGACTTCTCGCCGAAGCCTCTGGACGGCGCTCCGGGCAACGGCTTCCACATAAATGTCCTGGCAACCGCAAGGTCGGGCGAACAGGTCCTTCCCCACGCGATCGCAGGCATCTTAAAGCACATTCACAGCACCACTGTTTTCTTCAATAATTCCGAGCAGTCCTACAGAAGATTCGGCGAGGGCAGTGCTCCCAGCACCGTATCCTGGTCAGGCGACAACAGAGGCCAGCTCGTACGCATTCCGCCCGCAGGTCCTTCGGGCCATCACTACGCGCAGCTGAGGTCACCTGACGCTCTTGCAAATCCTTATCTTGCAATGGCAATGCTCATTTATGAGTGCCTGGACGGCATCGAAAACAAGTACGATCTGCCCACCGCCGGCGCCAACATCGACAGCCTGCCGGGCACACTCAATGAAGCAAAGAAACTCGCGATGAAGAGTGATTTCGTAAACAAAGTCTTCAGCAAGGAACTGATCGAAGCATACTGCGGATAACGCATAAAAACAAAGCGGGAAAAACTTAAGAAAGGGGAACGGGGACATGCCAAAAGAACTGCAGATGAGCGTTCTTATCGCATCGTCAAACGAAAAGTTTGACCAGGTGCTTCTGTCTCTTCTCCCCTCCAACGAGTATGGGCCCGTTGACGTCGTCAATTCCGCAGGCGCGGCAAGAAGAAGGCTCGACAATATAAGTTACGACATCCTCATCGTCAACGCGCCTTTAAAAGACGAAAGAGGCGCAAACCTCGCAGTCGATATCGCAAGCGAAACAGGCATCGGAGTCCTTCTTTTCCTTGATGCCGCCATATATGACGAGATCGCCGCAAAGGCCGAAGAATATGGTGTTTTAGCTCTGTCTAAGCCGACGAGCAAAGCCATCGTTTCGCAGTCTCTCAAGCTCATCTGCGCAACACGCCAGAGGCTTAAGAAGATGGAAGTCAAAGCCCAGTCCTTCGAAGAGAAGATCGAAGAGATCAAGCTCGTCAACCGCGCCAAGCTCCTCCTCATGGAAAAGGAAAACTTGGACGAAGCAAGTGCACACAGGTTCCTCGAAAAACTCGCGATGAACTCGCGCATCACCAAGCGCAAGATTGCTGAACAAATAATAGCGAAATATAAGGAGTAACCACTATGACAAAGTACATTTTCGTTACGGGGGGCGTTGTCTCGGGCCTTGGAAAAGGTATCACAGCCGCCTCCGTCGGCAGACTGCTTAAAATGCGCGGATTAAAGGTTGCGGCACAGAAGCTCGACCCTTACATCAACGTCGATCCGGGCACGATGAGCCCCTATCAGCACGGCGAAGTTTACGTCACCGAAGACGGCGCCGAGACCGACCTCGACCTGGGCCACTACGAGCGTTTCATCGATGAGGACCTGAACAAGTTTTCGAACCTCACGACCGGTAAAGTCTACTCCAACGTAATCGCAAAAGAGCGCCGCGGCGAATACTTAGGTTCAACCGTGCAGATCATCCCGCACGTAACTGACGAGATAAAGAGATTCATCTACAACGTCGGCCGCCAGAGCAGCGCAGACGTAGTAATCACCGAGGTCGGCGGCACGATCGGCGACATCGAGGGCCAGCCCTTCATCGAGGCGATCAGACAAGTCGGAAACGAAGTCGGACGCGAGAATTCACTCTACATCCACGTATGTCTTCTCCCCTACCTCAAGGCATCAGGCGAGCACAAGACAAAGCCCACACAGCACTCCGTAAAAGAGCTCCAGGGCATGGGCATCACGCCTGACATCATTGTCCTTAGAACCGACGAAAAGATCGAGGACATGGCCATCTTCGGCAAGATCGCTCACTTCTGCAACGTTAAGGAAGACTGCGTCATCGAGAACACAACGCTCCCGATCCTTTACGAGGCACCTCTCATGCTCGAGCGTTCAGGCATGTCAGACATCGTCTGCCGCGGACTCGGACTTGACTGCCCTCCGCCGGATCTTACCGAATGGGAGTCACTCATCAACCGCATCATTACGCCTTCAAACAGCGTTACGATCGGCCTCGTCGGCAAGTACACCCAGCTCCACGACGCATACCTTTCAGTAGCCGAAGCGCTCCACCACGCAGGCTATTTCAACGACGCGACTGTCAACATCAAGTGGATCGATTCCGAAAGCATCAACGCAGAAAATTACAAGGAGATCCTCTCAGGAGTTGACGGCATCATAGTTCCCGGCGGCTTCGGCGGAAGAGGCATCGAGGGCATGATATTAACCGCGCAGTATTGCCGCGAAAATAACGTTCCTTACCTCGGCATCTGCCTCGGCATGCAGATCGCCGTCATCGAAGCAGGAAGAAATCTGCTTGGTTATGCTGACGCCAACTCCAACGAGTTCAATCCGGAATCTTTGCACAAGGTGATAGACTTCATGCCCGGCCAGAGCGACGAAGTCGAAAAGGGCGGCACACTGCGTCTCGGAAGCTACCCTTGCAACATCGCTCCCGGCACAAAGATGGAAGAATGCTACGGCTCACTTTCGATCAACGAGCGCCACAGACACAGATACGAATTCAACAACGATTACCGCGACGAGCTGACCGCCGCAGGCCTTACGATCAGCGGCCTCTCACCCGACGGTTTGCTTGTCGAGACTGTCGAATATAAATCCCACCCGTTCTTCGTAGGCGTGCAGTATCATCCCGAGTTCAAGTCCCGTCCGAACAAGCCCCATCCGCTGTTCATGGGCCTGGTCAAGGCTTCACTGAAGAAGTAAGTTTTACACGCGCGCGGCGCCCCCTTGCCGCACACAACATGATATTTTCCCGAAAAGTGTTCTGAAATCTCTGTTTCAGAACACTTTTTTGGTAATCCGCGCCCTGTTTTATTGAAGCTTATCTTTAAACCCGGGACGTGTTCACGTTTTGGGACACGATTTTGATCATTTTCGTGTCCCTTTTCGTGAATAATGGTCCGGATTCACGATTTGGAACACGGTTTTGTTCATTTTCGTGTCCCGTTTCGTGAACAGCTTTTCACTAATCGCGAAACCTGTGGAAACAGGATCTGCGGGACAGCAAACCAAAACAGGCGCCATTACAGCGCCTGCTTTGGTTTTGAAATAATAACAGATCAGATCTCGATGCTCCCCGTGAATACCTTCTCACAGTTACCTGTCATGTAGACTGCTTCGTCGGTGTAGCGGATGATGAGTTCGCCGCCGCGGAGGATGACCTTGATGTCCTCACCCTTCTTGCAGTAGCCGTTGAGGCATGCCGCGACTGCAGCTGCGCACGCGCCTGTACCGCATGCGAGCGTCTCGCCGGAACCTCTCTCCCAAACACGCATCTTCAATGTGTGCTCGTCGATGACCTTGATGAACTCGGTGTTGACTCTCTCGGGGAAGATCTTGTGCGTCTCGAAATCGGGGCCGATCTTTTCGAGGTCGAGAGCATCGACCAGGTCAGTGAGGATAACCGCGTGCGGGTTGCCCATCGAAACGCATGTGATGTTGTAGGTTTTTCCGTTGTAATCGACCGGACGGTTGACGATAACGTCGCCGTCAAGCGTTACGGGGATCAGCGAAGGCTCAAGGATCGCCTTTCCCATGTCGACCTTTACGCGTACGACTTCGTCGCCTAATGTCATAAGCTCGAGCTTCTTAATGCCGCTCTTTGTCTCGACGGTCATGTGCTTTTTCTTGTGGCCCGCGACGTCGTACATGTATTTGCCGACGCAGCGGATCGCGTTGCCGCACATGTTGCCTTCAGAACCGTCTAAGTTGAACATGATCATGCGGCAGTCTGCGACACGGGAAGGTGCAATGAGGACGATACCGTCACCGCCTACGCCGAAATGTCTGTCGGACATATAGACGGAAAGCGATTCAGGTGAAGAGACCATCTTTTCGAGGCAGTCGATGTAGATGTAATCGTTGCCGCATCCCTGCATCTTCGTGAAGTTGATGACCTTCCTCTTCTCACGCATGTGGTTGATGTCAACGAGCTCAGTGTTGATTTCGCTGTATCTGCTCATGAGTGAGTCTGCAAGTGCGTCAGCGGTATCGATAGCCGTGAGGCAGGGAATTCCGAGCATGACCGCACGGCGGCGGAGCTTGACGGAATCGCGTGCAGGCAGACGGCCCTTTGCCGATGTCGAAATGATGTAATTTACCTTGCCGCTTTCGAGGAGCGTCATGGTATTGTTCGTGTCTGATTCGTGGATCTTGTGGACGACTTCGACCTTCATGCCGGCTGCTTCAAGAGCTTTTGCGTTGCCCGGTGTTGCGTAAAGATTGAATCCGAGTGAATCGAATTTCTTGGCGACTTCGACGATCTCAGACTTGTCTGAATCACGTACGGTGATGAGAACACCGCCGTGCTTGTACATCTTGTAGCCGGCTGCTACGAGGCCCTTGAAAAGAGCTTCGGAAAGGTTGCGGCCGACACCAAGAACTTCACCCGTGGACTTCATTTCAGGGCCGAGCTGCGTATCAACGTCAGTGAGTTTTTCGAATGAGAAAACAGGAACCTTAACGCATGTGTAAGGTGACTGGCGGTAGAAGCCTACGCCGTAATCCATGTCTGCAAGCTTTTCGCCCAAAGATACCCTGATCGCGCAGTCGACCATGAGAACGCCCGTAACCTTGCTCATGTAAGGAACGGTACGTGACGCACGCGGATTGACCTCGATGACGTAGATCTGGTCGTCCTTTACGATGTACTGGATGTTTACGATACCGATCGAAGCAAGGCCTTCGCAAAGTGCTCTTGTCGTGTCAACGAGCTTCTTTGCCATACGGTCGTAGATGTGCTTTGCGGGGTAAACTGCGATGGAGTCACCGGAGTGGATGCCCGCTCTTTCGATGTGCTCCATGATGCCCGGAATGAGGACGTCGTGGCCGTCGTAGATCGCGTCGACCTCGATCTCTCTGCCCTGGATGTATTTGTCGATCAGGACAGGATTCTCGATGCCCTGATCGAGGATTATGTTCATGTATTCTTCAACGTCATCGTCGTGGAAAGCGATGGTCATGTTCTGGCCGCCTAAAACGTACGAAGGACGCAGAAGGATCGGGTATTCCAATGTGTGCGCAGCTTCAAAAGCCTCTTCCTTTGTGAGGACTGAGAAGCCCTTCGGCCTTGCGATACCGAGCCTTTCGAGGAGTGCGTCGAATCTCTCGCGGTCCTCTGCCATGTCGATGGAATCAGCGGATGTTCCGATGATGTTGATGTTGTTCTGTGCAAGCGTCTTTGTAAGCTTGATCGCGGTCTGTCCGCCGAATGCAACGACTACGCCGACAGGGTTTTCCTGAGCGATGATGTTCAACACATCTTCAGGTGTCAGAGGCTCGAAATAGAGTCTGTCACCGGTATCGAAATCAGTCGAAACAGTCTCAGGGTTGTTGTTGATGATGACGACCCTGTATCCGAGTTCACGGAGCGCGTGTACGCAGTGAACCGCAGCGTAGTCGAACTCGATTCCCTGACCGATCCTGATCGGGCCGGAACCGATAACGATGACGGTCTTGGCATCGCCCGTATCTTCGATCGAAGCCTCGTTCTCGCCGCCTGCCGCAGCAGAATTATATGTCGCGTAGAAGTAAGGCGTGACAGCCTCGAACTCGCCTGCGCAGGTATCGACCATCTTATATGTAACGGACACGAGATCCTTGAATTCAGCAACTGATCTTCCTGAGATCCTCTCGAGCGCTTTGTCAGTAAATCCAAGCTTCTTGCCCTTGATGTATAGATCAGCGTCAATATTTTCGGAGATCGCCTTTTCGTATGTCACGAGGTTCCTGATCTTGCTCAAGAACCAGTTGTCGATCATGGTTATCTGATGGATCTTATCAAGGTCAAAGCCTCTGAAAAGACCTTCAGCAACGTAGAAAAGTCTCTCGTCCGTTGTGTGGCCGATGCCTGCCCAGATCTCCTCATCGGAGTGATCCGCAAGCTTAGGAAGCCTTACTGTGTCAACGGAGATCTCAGCGCCTCTGAGAGCCTTCATGAGTGCGCTCTCGAAAGAGTCGGAGATCGACATGACTTCGCCGGTTGCCTTCATCTGTGTGCCGAGGTCACGCTTTGCATAAACGAACTTGTCGAAAGGCCACTTCGGGAACTTGACTGCGACGTAGTCGAGCGCAGGCTCGAAAGCCGCATATGTATTGCCTGTTACGGCATTCTTGATCTCGTCCAAACGGTATCCGAGAGCGATCTTCGTTGCAACCTTTGCGATCGGATAACCTGTCGCTTTAGATGCCAAAGCAGAGGATCTGGATACACGCGGATTGACCTCGATAACGGCATATTCGAATGATGTCGGATGGAGCGCGAACTGGCAGTTACAGCCGCCCTCAACGCCGAGCGCTTCGATGATCTTCAAAGACGCGCTTCTCAGCATCTGATACTCTTTGTCGGAAAGCGTTACCGCAGGCGCGATGACTATACTGTCGCCCGTGTGTACGCCGACCGGGTCAAGGTTCTCCATCGAGCAGACCGTGATGACGTTTCCTGATTTATCGCGGATGACTTCGAACTCGATCTCTTTCCATCCGGAGATGCACTTTTCGATAAGTACCTGTGTGATGGGAGAGAGCGCAAGTCCGTTACGGGCGATCTCGTGAAGCTCTTCTTCGGTGTTTGCGATTCCGCCGCCGCTGCCGCCCAGAGTAAATGCGGGACGGACGATTACCGGATAGCCGATCTCCTTTGCGAAATCGAGCGCGGAATCGACGTCGTTAACGACCTTCGAAGGAATGCAGGGCTGGCCGATGCTCTCCATCGTGTCCTTGAACATCTGACGGTCTTCAGCCTTGTTGATGCACTCGGGAGATGAGCCGAGGAGCTTGACGCCGTTGCGTGCGAGGAAGCCGTCCTTTGCAAGCTCCATGCACAAAGTAAGTGCGGTCTGTCCGCCGAGTCCCGAAAGGATCGCGTCAGGTCTTTCGGTCTCTATTACTCTCTTGACTGTCGTAAGTGTGAGCGGCTCGATGTAGATCTTATCGGCCATCCACTTGTCGGTCATGATGGTAGCAGGATTTGAGTTGATCAGGACGATCTCAATGCCGTCCTCGCGGAGCGCGCGGCATGCCTGCGTTCCTGCGTAGTCAAACTCTGCAGCCTGGCCTATTACGATAGGACCGGAACCGATTACCAAAACTTTTCGAATATTCTTATCCAGCGGCATGATCAGTTCCTCCCCTCATCCATCATCTTCGTAAACTCGTCGAAAAGGAAGTCCGTATCCTTCGGGCCTCCGCATGCTTCAGGGTGGAACTGTACCGAGAAGACCGGCTTGTTCTTGTATCTGATGCCTTCGTTCGTTCCGTCGTTTACGTTCACGAAAAGCTCACTGGCGACCTTCTCATCGATCGAGTCCGAAACGACCGCGTAGCCGTGGTTCTGCGATGAGATGTAAACGTGCCCGGTCTCGAGATTTTTAACAGGGTGGTTTGCGCCTCTGTGACCGTACTTGAGCTTCGTTGTCTTGAAGCCGTGAGCGAGCGCTAAGAGCTGATGACCTAAGCAGATTCCCATCGTGGGGATGCCCGTCTTATCAAGTTCCTGAAGCGTTGCGATAGTCCTTTTGTTGTCTTCCGGATCGCCCGGGCCGTTGCTGATGAAGATGCCGTCCGGTTTTACGGAAAGGATCTCAGAAGCAGATGCCGAAGCCGGGAAAAGAAAGACCTTGCAGCCGCGGGCCACAAGGCTTCTTACGATGTTCTCCTTGACGCCGCAGTCGATCATGGCAACGGTGTACTTGTTCTCTGAGGAATCGTGCTCTTCGACTGAAGGAACGGTAACGGCATCAACGGGATCGATGATCCTGTATGCTGCGATGTCCTTCAATGCCTTGTCCATGTCGGACGGGAGCTTGTCGGTGATGAGACCGTTCATGACGCCCTTTTCGCGCAGGATGCGTGTAAGAGCTCTCGTGTCGATGCCCTTGAGTCCGGGAATACCGCTCTCTTTGAGGTAGTTATCTATCGTGTCCTTGCATCTGAAGTTTGAAGGCTCCTCGCATGCTTCCCTGACGATATAGGCCGATACGCTCGGCGCGGGGCCTTCCCTGTCTTCGGGGATCACACCGTAATTGCCGATAAGGGGGAAGGTCTGCACGACCGCCTGTCCCTTGTAGCTCTTGTCGGTGAGAGTCTCAAGGTATCCCGTCATTGCCGTTGTGAAAACGATCTCCGAGATCACCTCGCCGGAAGCGCCGAACGCCTCCCCTTCAAATACATCTCCGTTCTCCAATACCAAATACCGCTTCATACTATTTCCTCATAGCATATTGGAATAACCCATCAGATATTTATCAACTTCAACAGCGCAGTCTCTGCCTTCACGAAGTCCCCATACGACAAGCGACTGGCCGCGCCTTACATCGCCTGCGGCGAAGACTTTGTCTCTCGATGTCTTGTGATCTCCGGCCGATGCCTTGATGTTGGACCTTGCGTCTGTCTCGATCCCAAAGGACTCAGAGATATAACTCTCAGGTCCCAGGAACCCTGCAGCGATAAGAACGATCTGCGCCGGTATGACCTGCTCTGAACCTTCGATGAGGTTCATCTTCATGCGGCCGTCCACGCCTTTCTGCCAATCGATCTTAACCGTCTCAACACCCGTCAGTCTGCCTTCGTCATCGCGGACAAAGCTCTTGACTGTTGTCAGATAAACCCTGGGGTCTTTGCCGAATACAGCTATCGATTCCTCCTGACCGTAATCGGTCTTCAGAACCTTCGGCCACTCCGGCCAGGGATTGTTGGCGGCGCGCGTGACAGGTGGTATTGGCATCATCTCAAGCTGTGTCACGGACTTGCATCCGTGCCTTATGCAGGTGCCCACACAATCGTTGCCCGTGTCGCCTCCGCCTATTATAACCACATCTTTATATTTTGCACTAATATAATTAGTATCAGAAATATTAGATGAGAGAACCATTTTTGTTGTAGATGTCAAAAAATCGACAGCGAAATAGATTCCTTCACCGTCTCTGCCGGGTGCCTTGATGTCTCTCGGGTTTCTCGATCCGCATGCCAGGACAACAGCATCGTAGTCATTTACGATCTCGTCAGCGGTGATGTCGCGCCCGACGTCCGTGTTGTACTTAAACTCAACACCCTCGGCCTCCATGACGTCGATCCTTCTTTGTATGAAGCGCTTTTCGAGCTTCATGTTAGGGATACCGTACATCAAAAGTCCGCCGGCCCTATCCGCCTTCTCGAAAACAGTAACATTATGGCCTCTTCTATTGAGCCAGTGAGCGGCAGAAAGACCTGCAGGACCTGAGCCGATGACGGCAACCCTTTTGCCGCTCCTCTTGGAGGGGACCCTGGGTGTTACCTTGCCGGATGCGTAAGCCTTTTCGATAACGGCATACTCGTTCTCCTTGACCGTCACCGCATCGCCGTTCATTCCGCATGTGCACGCCTTTTCGCAGAGCGCAGGGCATACTCTCGAAGTGAATTCCGGGAATGGATTGGTCATGGTGAGCCTGTCGAAAGCCTTATCCCAGAAGCCCTTGTAGATAAGGTCATTCCAGTCGGGGCAGAGGTTGTTTAAGGGGCACCCTGCGACCATGCCGCAGACGGGCTTGCCGTACTGGCAGAACGGGACGCCGCAGTCCATGCAGCGGCTTGCCTGTTCCTTACGCTTGCCCTCGTCGATAGGTGTGTGGAATTCGTTGTAGGTCTTGATCCTTTCCATGGGATCGACCGCCGGGTTTTCAACTCTTCCGTATTCCAAAAAAGCGCCTGTCTTACCCATATGGTTCACCCGTTAACCCTTTCCTGGAAAGCCTTTATCTTGGCTTCATCCTCGTCACATCCCTGCGACTTGTACTTCGCGATCGCGGTCATCATTGCCTTATATTCGTGAGGTACGACCTTCTTGAACTTGGTGACGTACTCATCAAAGTCTTTGAGTATCTCTTTCCCGAGGTAGGAGTCTGTTCTCTTTACATGTTCTTCTATCAAGGCCTTGAGGGCCTGCTGATCCTGTTCTTCAGTTATCCTCGAAAATCCGACGAGCGACTTGTTGAGCTTGGTGTAAAGATCGTTGTGCTCATCGTAAACGTAAGCGATACCGCCTGACATGCCTGCAGCAAAGTTCTTTCCGACCTTGCCTAAGATGACTGCGACGCCGCCTGTCATGTACTCGCAACCGTGATCGCCTACGCCTTCGCAGACGACTGTCGCACCGGAGTTTCTAACGCAGAAACGCTCACCCGCGACACCGTTGATGAATGCCTTTCCTGACGTTGCACCGAAGAGTGCGACGTTGCCGGCGATGATGTTCTCGTCAGCCCTGAGAGCGAAATGCTCGGGGGATTTGAGGCTGAGCGTGCCGCCTGACAGGCCCTTGCCGAAATAGTCGTTTGCGTCGCCTTCAACGTTGATCGTGAGGCCCTTCGGGATGAATGCGCCAAAGCTCTGGCCGGCAGATCCCTTGCAGTTGACTTCGAATGTGTCTTCCTGAAGAGAGGTGCCGAATTTCTTGGTTATTTCGGCACCGAAAAGCGTACCCACCGTTCTGTTGAGGTTCGTGATCTTCACGTCGATGCTCTGCTTGGAGCCGGTCTCGAAAGACTTTTCAAACGCAGGGATAATGACCGCTTCGTCGATCGTCTTTTCGAGCTCGAAATCGAACGTGTCCTCCTTCTCGAAATGCTGCTTTACGTCAGCTCTTCCCGAGTAAGGATTATCAAGTACAACGCTCATGTCTAATCCTGCCGGATGTGATCCTTCAGGGAACTTCTTGGGAGCCAAAAGGTCAGATCTTCCGACCAGTTCGTCGATCGTCCTGATGCCGAGTTTTGCCATGATCTCTCTCATTTCCTGAGCGATGAACATCATGAAATTAACTACGTATTCAGGCTTGCCCTTGAATCTCTTTCTGAGCTCGGGGTTCTGTGTTGCAACGCCTACGGGGCATGTATCGAGGTGGCATACACGCATCATGACGCAGCCCATCGTGACCAAGGGCGCAGTAGCAAAACCGAATTCCTCAGCGCCCAGCATTGCAGCGATTACGACGTCTCTTCCCGTCAGGAGCTTGCCGTCTGCTTCGATGACGACATGTGATCTCAGGTTGTTCTGGATCAGTGTCTGGTGTGTCTCTGCGACGCCCAATTCCCAAGGCAGACCTGCGTTATGGATGGACGATGCGGGAGCCGCGCCCGTACCGCCGTCGTAACCGGAGATGAGGACAACGCCTGCGCCTGCTTTTGCAACGCCTGAAGCGATCGTTCCTACGCCGGACTCCGAAACGAGCTTGACGGAGATCCTTGCGTCCTTGTTTGCGTTCTTAAGATCGTAGATGAGCTGTGCCAGATCTTCGATCGAATAGATATCGTGATGAGGCGGAGGTGAGATGAGAGCTACGCCCGGTGTGGAGTGACGCGTTTTCGCGATCCATGGATAGACCTTCTTTGAAGGAAGGTGTCCGCCCTCGCCCGGCTTAGCGCCCTGCGCCATCTTGATCTGCAGTTCCTTTGCTGAGATAAGGTATTCGGAAGTTACGCCGAAACGTCCCGATGCAACCTGCTTGATAGCTGAGCACCTGTCTTCAGCGCTTCCCTTTGTCGCAATTCTCTCAGCGTCTTCACCGCCCTCGCCGCTGTTGCTCTTGCCGCCCAGTCTGTTCATGGCGATCGCAAGGCATTCATGTGCTTCCTGGGAGATCGAACCGTAGGACATCGCGCCTGACTTGAATCTCTTAACGATGCTCTCGGCGGGCTCAACCTCATCGATGCTGATTCCGCCGTCTTCGGGGAACTTGAATTCCAATGTGCTCCTCAAAGTGATGTGGCGGTCTTCCCTGTTGATCGTGTCGGAGAACTGCTTGAAAAGGTTGTAATCGCCCGTCCATGTAGCCTTTCTCAAAAGCGCGATCGACTCAGGGTTATAGAGGTGGTCTTCCTTGTCGGACCTCTCTTTGTGCCAGCCTACGACACGAAGTGAATCAGGTGTCTCGAGCTCTTCGGGATCGAAAGCCTTGTCGTGAAGTCTGACCGTTCTGTCTTCAATGTTCTTGAGCGTGATGCCTCCGACTCTGCTGACCGTATCAGGGAAGTATTCGTCCATCAGCTCTTTGCCGATTCCCAATGCCTCGAAGATCTTGGAGCCCTGGTAGGACTGGATCGTGGAGATACCCATTTTCGCGCTTATCTTAACGATGCCGTGAACGACGGCCTCAGTATAAGCGGTACTCGCTTCGGTGTAGTCCTTATCGATCTGGCCCTCGCTGATGAGCTCGTGGATAGAATCGAAAGCGAGATACGGATTGATCGCACTCGCGCCGAAGCCCATCAGTGTTGCGAAGTGGTGTACGTCGCAAGGCTCGCCGGACTCCAGGATGATCGAGATAGCCGTATTCATTCTTGTTCTTACGAGGTGTGTTTCGAGTGCCGCAACCGCAAGCAGTGAAGGGATCGCGACGTTGTCCTTGTCGACTCCGCGGTCGGTCAGGATCAAGATTGCAGCGCCCTCTTCGTGCGCCCTGTCAGCCTGCTTGTAGAGGCCTTCGATAGCGTCCTTGAGAGAGGTTCCCTTCTTGTAGAGCATGCTGATGTCGTGGGTTCCCAGGCCCTCCAGGTGCGCGTGCCTGATCTTCATCAGGTCGATGTTCGAAAGTATCGGGTTGTTGATCTTCAGAACGCGGCAGTTCTCCTCTTTTTCTTCGAGAACGTTGCCCGCGATTCCGAGATAGACCGTAGTATCGGTAATAATTTCTTCTCTTATGGAGTCGATAGGCGGGTTGGTGACCTGCGCGAACTTCTGCTTGAAGAAATCGAAGAGCGGCGGATCCTGCTCGGAAAGAGGCGGAACCGGCACGTCAACACCCATCGAAGCGGTTGCCTCGATGCCGTTTAAGCACATCGGAATGAGAGTATTCGTAAGGTTGCCGTAGCTGTATCCGAAAGCCTTCTGCAAAGTCTTCAGCTCCTCGCCTCTGATGCGGATCGGCTTCCTGTTCTCTTTTTCGAGCTCGCTTAAGTTAACGAGCATCTGGTCGAGCCACTCGCCGTAAGGCTGGCGCTGTTCAAAGCCCTTCTTGATATCCTCGTCGCTTAAGAGCTTACCCGATTTCGTATCCGCTACAAGGATCTTGCCCGGACGCAGACGGTCCTTCTTAAGGACAGTGTTCTCGTCGAGATCTGACAGCGCGCCGACCTCAGATGATATGATGAGCAGTCCGTCTTCCGTGATGTAGTATCTTGAAGGTCTGAGGCCGTTACGGTCGAGCGTTGCGCCTAAGATGTCGCCGTCCGAAAAGATGATCGAAGCAGGGCCGTCCCAGGGTTCCATCATAGTCGCATAGTACTGATAGAAAGCCCTTCTCTCGCGGCTCATCGTCTCGATGTGCTGCCACGGCTCGGGGATCGTGACTGCGAGTGCCAGAGTCAGAGGCATGCCGCACATCTCCATGAACTCCAATGTGTTGTCGAGCCTTGCGGAGTCTGATCCCGTTACGTCTAAGAGCGGGTAGATGTCGCCCAGCCTGTCCTCCAAAACCTTTGAATGGAGGATGTTTTCGCGGCTCAGCATCTTGTTCATGTTGCCGGTGATCGTGTTGATCTCGCCGTTATGGACCATGAGCCTGTTCGGGTGCGATTTCTGCCAGCTGGGGTTCGTGTTCGTCGAGAATCTCGAGTGCACGATGCCGATCGCGGAAATGAAATCTTCCTTATTAAGATCCTCATAGAAAAGCCTTAACTGACCAACCAGGAACATGCCTTTATATACGATCGTGCGGCATGACAGCGAGCACACGTAAGTGTTCTCTTCAGCCTTCTCGAAAAGCCTTCTCGCCACATAAAGTTTTCTGTCAAAATCAATGTCTTCTTTGCAATCAGCGGGCCTTTCAACGAAGCCCTGCATGATGGTCGGCATGCTGTCTTTCGCCTTGCTTCCGAGCACCTCCGGGTTAACGGGCACTTTTCTCCAGCCGAGGAATCTCATGCCCTCTTTTGCGATGACGTTTTCGAAAGACTTCATTGCCTTCTTATAAAGCTCTTCAGTCTGGGGCATGAAGAACATACCGATACCGAAAGACCTTTTGCCTCCGAGCGTAATGCCGTCCTTCGCTGCTTCTGAAGCGAAATAATCATGGGGGATCTGAAGGAGGATTCCGACGCCGTCACCGGTCTTTCCTTCCGCGTCTTTTCCCGCGCGGTGTTCCAGTGTCTCAACAATCTTCAGGGCACCGTCAACGACTCTTCTTTCCTGAAGGCCGTTAATGTTGACAACAGCACCGATACCGCAGTTGTCGTGCTCTAATGCAGGATCGTAAAGCCCCTGTTTCCTAAAGGGTTCGTTCACTCTGTAGTTGTCCATACCGCTATATACTCCCTTCGGATTTAGCAACAAAAAAGCGCTTACCCGGCAGAGTGAACTCTGCAGATAAGCGCCGTTGCTTGAAGTATTTAATTGTCAGAATTATGCTACTGGGATTTGCGGTTGTCAATATCAGATTTTCACTATCTTCATTAATCCGCCGTCCGGATATCAAACCGTTTTTGTGTGCCGTTCCACAAAACCTCCCTCGTTTTGAACAAAACGTGGAAGGTAACATGGAATGACGAGTGATTTTGACACGTATTCCACGTTCCCTCCTCTGTTTCAGTTCAAACGTGGAAAGCAATGTGGAATGAAAACCGTTTTCGGGCTCAGAAAAGAGAAAGTATTATTCGCGAAAAATGAAATTCATGTTACAGCGAAAAGCCCCGCCCTATTTTAATTAGAGAGCGCCTTCCGGCATGCGAAAAAAAATCAAAATCACCCGTTGACAATATCAAATCCGCTGTGTTAATATCCCGACATGCAAAGGTGCATTGAGCAAAGCAGCTCGGTGCACCTTTATTATTTTAATTGCAATTACGAAGAATCTGTCACAACGGTGTGAGTACATTTGTGGCGGGTTCTTTTTATTTGCAAGAGAACGGGAGGAAATGTTTATGGAAGACGTATTAAAAACATTGCACGAACAGATCTTCGGCGTATGGTTCTTAGCCGGAGCAGCTTTGGTCTTCTGGATGCAGGCAGGATTTGCCATGGTAGAGACCGGTTTTACCAGAGCGAAAAATGCAGGAAACATCATCATGAAAAACCTGATGGATTTCTGTATCGGTACTGTGGTATTCATCCTCATCGGATTCGGCCTCTTCTTGGGTGAAGATGCCCTTTTCGGTCTTGTAGGTATTCCGAACTTTGATATATTTACGAATTACGCTACCTTCGATTGGAGCGGATTCGTATTCAATCTCGTCTTCTGCGCAACGACCGCAACGATCGTTTCCGGTGCAATGGCAGAGAGAACAAAGTTCTTATCTTACTGCATTTATTCAGGAGTCATTTCAGCAGTCATCTACCCCATCGAGGCTCACTGGACATGGGGCGGCGGATGGCTCGCACAGATGGGTTTCCACGATTTCGCAGGTTCCAACTGCATCCATATGGTAGGCGGCATCTCTGCCCTGATCGGCGCAGCTATCTTGGGACCCCGTATCGGTAAGTTCATTAAGGACGAAAAAGGCAAGGTTACAAAAGTTAACGCTTTTCCCGGCCACAACATCCCGATCGGCGCTCTGGGTGTATTCATCCTCTGGCTCGGCTGGTACGGATTCAACGGTGCGGCAGCTACTTCACTTGAACAGCTCGGCAGCATCTTCGTAGCAACAACCATCGCACCCGCGATCGCTACAGTTACAACAATGATCTTCACATGGGTCAAATATGGTAAGCCTGATGTTTCCATGTGTCTCAACGCTTCACTCGCAGGCCTCGTAGCGATCACGGCTCCCTGCGACACGGCAGACGCATTGGGCGCTTGCATCATCGGTCTCGTTTCAGGATTACTCGTAGTATTCGGCGTATGGCTCCTCGACAATGTACTTCATATCGATGACCCCGTCGGTGCAGTTGCAGTCCACATGATGAACGGTATCTGGGGAACGGTCGCAGTAGGTCTCTTCTCCACATCAACAGTTCCCGGCTACTCAGTAGCTGACGCTTCAGGCAACGTAATGACAGGTCTCTTCTATGGCGGCGGATTAAAGCTCCTCGGCATCCAGATGATCGGTATGCTCGCAACGGCAGGCTGGACAGCAGTCACGATCACCATCACATTCTTCGCGATCAAGAAGATCGTCGGTCTCCGCGCTTCCGAAGAAGAAGAGATCACAGGTCTTGACGTTACAGAACACGGTCTCGTTTCCGCTTACTCAGGCTTCTCCATCATGGATACAACAGACAACATGATGGCAGTCAACGAGAACACAGACCTGGGTGTTGCAGAATACGACAAGGCTTCCGAGACACTCAAGGAAGCAGCAGTTCCTGTAGTAAATACAGTTGCTCCTTCTTACGATACAGGTATCCATAAGGTAGTCATCATCGCCAAGCTTTCGCGCTTCGATACTTTGAAGAAAGCAATGAACGACATAGGTGTAACCGGTATCACAATGATCCAGTGCATGGGCTGCGGCGTCCAGAAGGGTGCCGGAGAGAAGTACAGAGGCGTTGAAGTCGATACTACGCTCTTACCTAAGGTCAAGGTCGAAGTTGTCGTTTCCACGATCCCTGTAGACAAAGTTATCGCAGCTGCCAAGAAGGCACTCTACACAGGCCATATCGGCGACGGAAAGATCTTCGTTTACAACGTTGACCGTGTCGTAAAGATCAGAACAGGCGAAGAGAATTTCGCGGCATTGGCAGACGTCGAATAAGTAATCGAAAAGCACTTCCGCGGCTTAAGTCCTCCGCGCTCCGCTTGTGCGGAAACCGCCGCGAAACTGCTTCCCGATCAGGATAAATTGAAAATATAACCAACTGCAGTAAATAACTGCAACAACCCCCAACGAAAGAGCCGTCCTTCCGGGCGGTTCTTTTCATGTCTTTTCATCTTTTCGGCAGCGAAAATAATACGAAAATGATCCTCCTTACACGACAAAACCCTTTGCAAGTGTGGCTTAATCGACAGAAACCCTGGAGATTACTGATTGTTAAGCGTTTCGGGGCACCCGATAATGAAGGCAACCTGATAAGGGTACAAACCAAAAACTTAAGCATAAGGAGAATACAAAAATGAAACACTTTACTAAGATCGCAGCGCTGGGACTCACAGCAGTATGTCTCACAGGATGCCTCGCGGCATGCGCGAAAAATCCCAATGCTGAAACAAAGAACACAGAGCCCACCAAGGCTGAACAGAAACAGGACGAGGAAACGGGCGACAAGGGCATGATGACCGGCGGCTGGGCAGTCGCAAAGTCAAATGCAGTCACAGAACAGCAGATGAAGTACTTCAAAGAAGCCATAGTACCCATCAACGGTTACTTCTATGAACCCGTGGCACTTGTCGGAACACAGGTCGTATCCGGTGTAAACTACTGCTTCCTCTGCAAGTCGACACTCGATCAGAAGAACGGCACAGGCACACTTAAGTACACTTACATCTACGTTAACACGCAGGGTGAAGCAAGCTTCATGGGCGACAGGGACGTTCTCATCCCCGGTGCAGCCGGATCACAGAGCCTCGGCGGTTACAGCTACGCAGCAAATCCCGAGATAACAGCCGACATCCAGAAGATCGTCGACAAGGCAGCAGCAAAGCGTCTCGGTGCTGAATACACACCCATCGCTTATCTGGGATCCCAGGTAGTCTCCGGCAAGAACCACGCCATCCTCTGCAAGACGACTCCCGTAACTGCAGATCCCAACGCAGCAAGCTCACTCGTTATCGTTACCATCTACGAGGATCTCCAGGGCAACTGTGAGATCACGGGAACAACAAACATTTCCCTTAAATTCTGATAATCATCCCACTCCCGATAAGGTTGATTAAACTTGACCCCCGCATTGGTTGGTGCGGGGGTCATCATTTATGAAGGTGAATAGTTAAGGACAAGTTCCTTTAAGACCTCGTAGCGGGCTTTTTTCTCCGCCTTGGCGAAATGCACTTCGCGGGTCTGCAGGTGCTTGTCATCGTAAACGAGTGTCTTGGCCTCTTCCCCGAACTGCTCGGATGTCAGGTCGAACTTAGCGGAACCGATCACGTTGTAGCAGTGAAAATTCCCGCCTTCCCTCGGTACTCCGTAAACCTCGCCTCCGAAAAGATCCTGCACGATGAAAGCCGTGATCGAGCACTGTCCGTATGTGGGATTGGAAGATGTCCACTTGTCCTGCATCCTCGGTGCACAGGTCTCCTTACGCCAAAGGCCGTCGGATAACGCATCATACAAAGCCAGGGGCGACGTAAGCCACGAAGGCGCACCCTCAAGAGGCTTTACCGAGCCGCATGTTTCATTACCGTAGAAGTTATATTTCATCATCAAAGTTACCGTTTCCTGAAAGCATCTTTCTGTCGTGGCCCATCTTCTCGAAATCAGTACTGTCTCCGTCATCAAATTCCTCAGCCTCAGGCTTGGCATACATGAAATCGTATCTCTTGCCCTCGCCATAGCTCCAGCCGGAATCGAGAGGCACAAAGTCGAATGTGGTCTCGTAAGCTTCCATCGAATAAGTCGTATCGAAATACGCCTCAACATCCTGTTCCTTATCCAGTTCGTGATCTGTTGTCTGAGCCAGGTTTTCCATCTGGTTTTTCTCATGTCCCATGAGGATCCTCGGCGCAAGTCTCGACATGAAGAACGCGATGAGTATTGCCAATGCTATATCGCAAAAGGCTTCCACAGGATGGTCAAACAGGAAGTTCATAAAAAATATCGTCGCCGTGTAATAATGTGACTCCGGAGATCTTATGTACTGGATCAAAGGAAGAATGATGAGTATTCCCACAGGCACGGTGTAAAGAAGAGCGCGCAGGCCGGTGTTCCATATCGCTGCCCTTATCTTTGCACGTCTCTTGGTCCTCTCGATCGTCTCCCACCCTTTTGAATACGGGAATTCTCCGGAGACCTTGCCGGTCTGGCCGTTTACGATGTACTTGTACTTCAGGCCGTTGTATTCGATGGTCAGGAACCATATCGGAAGAAGTGCGTATTTGACGGTCTGATTGGTATATCTCGTCTGGCTGTGGTCGGCATTCGGAACGAAAGCGTCGTAACCGAAATTGACTTTTTTGCACATATCAAGAGCATACTTGTCGAGCCTCTTATAGATCTTGTCCGTCATGTCCAGCGGCTGCTCATCGTATTTCTCTGCGAAAAAGCCCTGCAGATACTCAGCCCTGAAAGGAACCAGCGCCGAATAATCAAACGGTTCCGCGGCTGCCATGAGCCTGTCGGGAAGCTTTACCTCACCGTCGAAAGGCACATCCTTGAGCCTGAACCTGACCTTTCCGAAAATGTGCTGTTTGTAATTATCGGCCGTTGCATTTGTGCCGTCATGGATATTTTCGATCAGTTTTCCCTTGATCCCAATACCGGAGATGTTTACGTCAACCTCCGAGCCGACGATCCATGTCGGAACATAGATACCGGTAATCCTGGATAAGACTTTATCGTTGATGTAATCCTTGGGCAGATGGGAGATCCCCGCACAGTGCTCTTTAAAGATGCTGATCGCCTTCTCCTTATCGAAAGCAAAGGGAATGATGTAGTCCGGCTTGAATTCACGGGTAAGTCTTCTCGTGACCAAAGCGGGCGATCCGCAGAATGCGCAGAACGTTGCTGCGGTATTCATGTCGGTTACTATCTGCGCGCCGCACGCGTTGCAGACGATCTCCTGACGCCTTTTATCGTCCTCGCTCATCTCGATCTTGCCGTCGTAATCCTTTTCGGGATTGGCAAGACCAAATGAACCGGTGCGGTCAAGCGTCTCAGGATCAAAGATCCCGCCGCAGTTGCCGCACATCATTGCGCTGTGTTCAGTATCGAAATACAGATTTGATCCGCATGACGGACATTTCTTTGCATCAGCCGAAAACGTGGCGGCATCGCCCGGATCGAACCTTCCGGCACCCTTATTCTCATCCCAGATTGCCATAATCTTTCCCCTTTAAAAATCCTGACGAGTGATCTTATTCCTATAAAATTTTAAATTATGGCAAGAAAGATTGTCAACTTTCTCCGTCATGAGGGATGAAAGTATATTCCTCATACGTGATCGATTGGCCGTAGTTGCTGAAATAGAGCTTGACCGGCTCGGTCGTGTTATTCAGCTTAAATCCCTTTTTGATGATCCTGGTCTCTCCGGGCTTAACCGCATCAATGTCACTGTCGTTATATTCCTTGATCTGATCGATGTAGGCATGTCTAAGTTCCTTGTCGCCCTGTGTTACCTCATCGTATACGGAACCGAGATAATAGATATCCCTCTTCGTGTTGTTGGTAAGCTCGATCGTTACTGCGATCGAAGGTCCGTCAGATTTGCTTGTCGTCTGAACGACATCCGTGACCTTGACCTTTATGTTCCTCATGTGTACCTGATTAGAGACGACGTTGGTCAGTATCATTCCAATGATAAACAGACCGATCACCCAGCTCATTATGAGCGAGATCACGCCGCTCTTGCGGTTTTCCTTTTTCTTGACCGCCTTGATGGCATAGACGGTCGCCGCAATGGCAAAGCTTATGTAGATACCCAGTGAGGTATATAACAAAGCGTTGACCATCAATGCCCAGACGATCGCCTGGCCTATGTAATCAATTCCGCCCGGGCCTTTGTATTCGAACGGGAAAAATGCAAATATCAGATATATCACTCCGGCTATGACGGAAATGACCGCGAAGACTCGTGCCACCTTGACAGGATGCTTTGTCTTTCTCAGCTTTATGATCACTATGATCATGGCAATGAAGAACATTACCGCAGGCACAAAAACTATCAGACCCATACCTTATTTCTCCCTGTCAGCGCTGTTGTTTTCGATAATATATCATCGAACTTTGATAATCAAATTTATTCCCGGGATCCTGCCCGGAAACAGCCGGACATAAAAAGGGCGCCTCACGGGCACCCCTTGAAAAACTGATTGTAACAATGTTAACAGTGGCGGAGATCCTTAAGCCGCGACGGATCGCCGATCCTGAACTTCATTCTTATGTTCTTGTGGCTGAAGACATCATAAGCATCTGCCAAGTCTTCTGCCTTCACCTCTTTTCCGATCGGGAAGATGCAGATGCATGTATCCGGTTCAGGTGCCTGATCAGGCTCTTCGCATATTGTTTTGTCAAAATCCATTAAAGATCCTGCCAGGCCTCCGATGATGCCGCCGCTTGCGTTTTCGATCTGTTCCATATTCAGTTCTCTCTTGCTCATTTTTCGTGTCCTCCGTGTTTGGGTTTGTTATTTATGGCCACATTATCTCCCTTGCCCAATGGCCCAACAATCAGTAATTCAGGGCCTTTCTGACGTTTAAACAACAAGTGGGGGCGCCAGTGTCGCATTATGCGGAAAGGCTTTCCGGATCTTTGGTGCTTGACAGGCTAATTTCGATTAGCTAAAATGTGGCTAATTTGGATTAGCCACGCAGCACAGACCGCCAAGTGAGGACCATATGGATACAAAACAAAGGATATTGGATGAAGCACTGACGCTCTTTTCCGAAAAAGGCTACGCGAACGTCTTTGTCGGCGACATCGCGGAGCGCGTAGGGATCAAGGCCCCGTCGCTTTATAAACACTATAAGAGCAAGAGGGCGATCTTTGACGCGATAATCGAAGAAATGAACAGGAGATTCGACGAGCAGGCAAAAGCCATGAACATCAACGGTTCAGACGCTGCCGCCGATTCGGAGATATATAAGAACATGTCCGAAGAGCACCTGTTGGGATTAGGACGCCGGTTTTTCCTCTACTTCCTCCACGACGACTACAACAAGCGCTTCAGGAAGATGCTCACGATCGAGCAGTTCCACGACAAGGAGCTGGCGGACATCTACACAAAGCTCTATGTTGACGATCCCATGTCCTATCAGTCGATGCTCCTCGGAATGGTAACGCAGGCAGGGCTCCTCAAGACAGACAACGTAGAAATCATGACATTGCACTTCTACGCGCCGATCTACTACCTTCTCACGATCTGCGACAGGGATCCTTCAAGAGAAGAGCAGGCGCTTAAGACTCTGGACGAACACATCAGACAGTTTGACCGCCTTTACGGGAGGAACGGATAATGAAGATCACGGTAATAAACGGAACTGAAAAGCACGGCGTAACATACCAGCTCAAGGAGGCTTTCTTAGAGCCCTTCAAAGGCAAGGCCGACATAACGGAATTCTATCTTCCGAAAGACGGCCCGGGATTCTGCACGGGATGCATCACCTGTTTCGGCAAGGGCGAAAAATTTTGCAAAGACGCGGAGTGCATGCAGAAGATCGAAAAGGCCCTGCTCGAAGCCGATCTCCTGGTCTTCACTTCCCCCGCATATGTTTTTCACTGCACGGGCGCAATGAAGACAATGCTCGATCACTTCGGATACAGATGGATGCCTCACCGCCCTGCGAAAGAGATGTTCGGCAAGCGCGCGTTCATCATCACGCAGTGCCTCGGCGCAGGCGGATCTTCCACCGCAAAGGACATCAAAGACAGCCTTTCCTGGTGGGGCGTAAGCTATATCAAGGTCTGCACTTTCAAGCTCATGAGCGAGGTCCGCTGGGATAAGATCCCTGAGGAAAAGAGGGCAAAGATGACCAGGTCCCTTACCTCCGCCGCCAATAAGTTTGCAAAGATCGATTACGGCAAGCCCGCCCACACGAACCTCATGACCAAAGCCAAGTTCCTGGCGGTGCGCATGCTTCAGACAAGCCTCGGAAAAGAAGATCCCGAGTACACGGATTACAAGTACTGGAAGGCAAACGGATGGATAGAAAAGGTCAGGCCCTGGAAGGCCTGACCTTAAAAGTCATTCAACTAAATTTCCTGATGCGTGCGATCAGCGGATGAGGATGTTCTGAGCGAGGATCTGTCTGTTTGCAAGCGCTGCATTGGAACCCTGACGGAGCAGTATTCTTTGTGCCTCTTCAGTTGTGATCTTCCGGGCTTCGATCCTGTTGCCGGGACGGACAGGTCCGATGGGGGGAATGGGCATGCTGTCCACGGGTCTTAAGACGGGCTGATCGTTTGCAAGAAAGATGGAATCGCTCGCGAGTGCGGCATGATCCGTTGCATATTTGATTCCGCCGTTTGCCTGCTCAAGCTGCTTTTCGTTGATCTCGTTATTCTTCATGATTTTGTTCTCCTTTTTGGTTGTTTTTGATTGACGCCATCATTATCACAACAGGCGAAAACCCAAACAATCACTAATACAGCGACATTCTGACGCCTAAACGACAGATAAGCAGCCGAGTGTCGCGGAAAAATCTATTTAAAGCTCAAAGCAACCACCGAGTGGGCCCCAATTACCTGTTTGGCAATCTGTTTTTATCCGAACAGAGCGTGATACAGGTAATTTGCATTTTTATTATTTTTTCTTCATTATTGACTTATAAAAATGTTGCCCCTCATTTGTTGTGTTTGGAGGACGTTATGAACAAAAGATTCAAGAAGGCTGCTGCCATCGCAATAACCGTATTCATGCTGTGTTCTTTATCAGCATGCTCCAAGCAGGATTCTGGCCTTTCCGGTCAGGGACTTGGCGGTGAAAATAAGCAGGAGCAATCCGAGTCTGCAAATAAAGACGACGAGGGCGCGCTCGGCGGCGGCATCGAATCCGTGGAAAGCATGTACAGCAAGGGCATCGACCTGCTTAAATCAGGCAAATACGTCGAAGCTGAGGGTGTTTTCGCAAAATGCGGCGACTATCAATGCTCTCCGGATCTGATCCGGGTCTGCCAGGCTGAAAACGAGTTTTCCAAGGGGCACTACGAAAGTGCAAAAGCTTATTATTCACAGGTTTCCGATAACGCTGAGACTCCGGGCTTCCCGATACAGGCGAAAAAGGCCAACCTCGACACCAGGATCACCCTGACAAAGATGGCGGGCACGTATTATCCCACCTATAACAGGATTACGATGGATAAATACAAAAAGAAGCGCAAGCAGGGCAGCTGGTATTCGATCGGAGTCTGGGGCGATCAGTTTGTTTCGGCCACGTTCATCGAAAACGACGACGGCACGTTTGACGTAACCGGCGAAGTCCAGTTCATGCGTTACACGAAGTTTGCCAAAAAGAAGTCCGGCATAAAGAAAGGTGCATACAAGCTCCCCCTCAGCCTCAAGGGCATCTCGCAGTTCCCGGCCAAGGTCACGCTTGCGAAAGGTGTTACCCTGCAATACAAGAACGGCTTGTTCTACGTCAACTACAGCAAGACCTCCAAGTCAGGCAAGACCAAGGTCGTGTATAAGTCTGCTGTTACTTACAAGAAATCGCAGTGACAGGTTAAACGGCCTTTTTCCAAGAGGTATCTATCTTCTTGTTTTCCTTCACGCAATCCATGAGATAGAGATTGATCAAGGTCTGGTACGGAATACCGGTCCTGTCTGCCTCTGGCGTCGGCACCCGGACTCGAACCGGGACACCGCAAAGCGGTTACTCACGGTTTAGCAAACCGCTGCCTTACCAATTAGGCTTATGCCGACGTAGTGGCGCCGTGTGAGAGATTCGAACTCCCAGTGCCTTTTAAAGCACAACAGTTTTCAGGACTGACCCTCCTCCCCGCTAAGGTAACACGGCGTGTTTTAAAATGGCGATCACAGAGGGAATCGAACCCCCACTTTCCGGTTCGTAGCCGAACGGTCTTTCCGTTAGCCTATGCGATCTTATTGCTTCCGCTGAGACTCGAACTCAGATATACGGGAATGGCCCTTACGCCGGCCGACGGCGGCGGAAGCATTTGGTGGGCAGAGAGAGGATCGAACTCCCCGAGACCTGTGTCGCCGGTTTTACAGACCGGCCCGCTGCCTTCTACGGAATATCTGCCCATGTTGGTGTCTGATCAGGGACTCGAACCCGGATGAGACTGGTTTTGAATCAGTCATGTCTGCCAATTGCATCAATCAGACAAGTGGCACTCCCACAGCGAATCGAACGCTGATCCACGGTTTAGAAGACCGTTGCACTCTCCGTTGTGCTATAGGAGCAAATGGTGTCCGAGGCGGGAGTCGAACCCGCAAAACCTGCATCCTTAGTGCAGTACCTATGCCAATTCGGTTACACGGACAAATTGGTGTCCCTACCCGGATTCGAACCGGGAGTCCGGCGGCTCTGAACCGCCTGCGTATGCCAGTTTCGCCATAGAGACAAGTGGTGGATGTGACAGGCTTCGAACCTGCGACCTTCAGATTAAGAGTCTGCTACTCTGCCAGCTGAGTTACACATCCATATGGTGGATCCGGAGGGATTTGAACCCTCATCTCACGGATTAAAGGTCCGGTCTGTTACCGTTACACCACAGATCCGTTGGTGGGAAGATCTGGTGTCGGACCAGACTCGCAGGGCTTGGGCCTGACGCTTTCACCGGATTAGCTTTCTTCCCGTTTCAGGGCTGCTTCAAGGAAGTGCCTTTCCCAAAAGCCGCCCCGTAGACACATGCAAAAGTGCCTTTCTGCAGTGTCTTTTTGGCACCCCCGGAAGGACTCGAACCTTCAACCTCCCGGTTAACAGCCGTTTGCTCTGCCGGTTGAGCTACGGGGGTGTGTTAAGGATTAAGTTGTCAAGATGCGTGGACAATAAAAAAGGACCGTCCGGTTTTCGTCGGACGATCCTGATATCAAAAACAGATTTGTCTGTGCCTAAACAAAAGCCTGATTAACATCGTAATCGCCCATTTGATCCATAATTGCGCTTATAGCTGTTTCTGCTGCTCGAAAACGAATCTAGGTCAAAAGCGCATATGGATACCAACGTTCTATGATTGAACGTTTTGAGGAGATTCAGGCTGTTTCTCAACATAACAGTTTCCATTGTCTTTTGTCCTTTCGTTTTATTTGCAAAAAAATAGAAGCCCTGCACGATCCATCTCAGACTTAGAGTTGGATGTCGGACAGGCACTTCCTTCATCAGCGATACGATAACACATCGAATTCGGATGTGCAACCCCCTTTTCGAAAATTCTTTTCCGCCCAAACCACTGAATTTGCTGGGTTTGGAAGGGGTGTGCTTTTTATTGTTTAATAAAAGGGGCAAGCAGCCCCTTCAACATATTATTGTCTTTCGTTTATTCCTTTTTGGCGCTTAATTGCAGAATTTAAGTTTAATCCTAGCGGCTTGTATAATTCCTTAAGTTTTATAAGCTTGATATCTTCCGTTTCTTCTGCCCGGGAACCTGATCTTGCGAAGAAAACATACTTATAACAATCAAGCCCGGTGAGCTTTACTTGCTCGATCTCTTCATCGATCATTGATTTCGATATGCTCTTCTTTCTGAATTTGACTTCGTAGAATACATATCCTTTCTCATCCAAAGTAACAACATCAAATTCTCCGTTTGTCTTATGCTTCGGATCATCATAATAGTACTTGCCGATCTTCTCGATAACCGGGTCTATCATGCCGGCTTTGTTCTGACGGATAAGATATTGCCTGCACACTTCTTCGAACTTCTTTGGAACATACTGCTCTTCAAAATCCTTGCCGATGTATTTATCGTAAAATACATCCGGATCCATTATCTTCATCTGCGATGAATATCTGAAAATATATTTGTAGTAAAACAATGACAGGTTATCGCTGATATAATATCCTGCTTTCTTCTTGTTATCCTCATCGTTTATGGGGGCTTTCTTCTCGACGACCTCCATCTTTATAAGCTTATCCAACACATCAATGAGGGTAGGCCCGCTGGACACGTGTGACTTGGATAATATGTCCTTGTACTTGGTGTTGCCCTGTGATAGTGCTTCGAAAACTTCGTTCGCATTTACTATTTTCGAGATCTCACTGTTAAGATACATGGAGACTTCATTCTCAAGCCTCGCTCCCGGAGATGCTATCAATTCAATAATGTTTTCCTTGATGCTTTTACTGTCATCTACGAGTCTGTTGTAGTAAGGAATGCCACCGAAAACGGAATATATCCTGACCTTATCTTCCTCTGAGAATGCAGGATAGAACAGCGAAGAATCATAATAATCCATCTGTTGTAGATCTATGACCAGGTCTGCCCTGCCATATAGGGGATTCGACTTCTCAAGGAGTGATTCCATTACATCCACATATGAACCGAGTAGGATCAACTTAAGCTTTGAGGAATCCTTATATTTATCTACCAGCGATTGAAAAATGCTGTCCAATCCTTTTATGTTCTCGCGGATGTACGGATATTCATCCAGGACAAAGATCATCTTCTTGTCTTTTGCCTGTTCAAAGAGATACTTCGTAACATCCTCGATAGTCGTAAAGCCAAGCTTTGGAAAACCCAAAACCTCGGAGATTATTTCGCATATTCCTTTAACGTTACTTTCCTCTGCAACCTGTTTACACTCATAGTAAATTGCCGGAATATCAGATTCCTTCAGGGCCTGCTTAACCAATTCGCTCTTTCCGACCCTGCGTCTTCCATAGATAAGCGCCATGCCCATATCATCGGATGCCATCAGCCGCTTAAGTTTTGATAATTCCTGTGTTCTTCCTATAAAGCCCATTTAATTCGACTCCTTCCGACTCGGGCGCAACCGAATTAAATTCATTATAATCTCGAAATGATATGCTGTAAACAATTTTATTCGGAACAACCTGCTAATCTGATTTCTGATCTAACGCATCCTCCAGTGTATGCCAGGCGAGCACGGCACATTTTACTCTTGCAGGCACCTTCGCTACGCCGGCCAGAGCAGAGCAGTCTTCGAGCTTGTCTATATACTCCTT
>SVJC01000158.1 GCA_015069215.1 Oscillospiraceae bacterium | reverse complement strand
CCACTGATGCCTTCATACCGGCCGACTCAGTAATGACGATCTCGATCTCCACCGTACGGCGGTCCAGAAGCGATTCTACGGCACGTGCAGTCTTGAACGTGATCAACATGCCGGATGAATCTTCCTCGCAGCGTACGACCTCACAGTCGTCAATGGAGATGCCTTCCGATCTTACGTTGATGTCATGCTTGGTCCCGACAGCGAAATCGGACATGGCAGCATCATTCTTGGAAAGGTTTACAGTCAGATACTGGTTCTCGTTCTGAGCGATCCTTACAGCGCCCTTGCCTTCTTTTACGTAAAGGTCAGAGGTAATGGCGCCCTTGGATTCATTTAAGAGCTTTCTGATGTCATTCAGAGGCATGTTAAGGAACGAAGCATACTCGATGGCGCCTTCGTTACCGTCAAGCCTGAACGAAACGATTCCCGGCTTGTTTGCATTGATAACCGTTGCATCACGCTGGAGCTGTGATGAGTATAATTTCTCGTCATCACGAAGCACCTTGAGCCTGTCATCGTTGAAAGATATCTTGGACATTTCTTCCTCACGCTCTTCGATTACAACGTTGACCGAAGCGCTGTAAGAAGCAGCGTTCGTGAGGTTTCCGTTCATGGCATCGAATCTGATCGAATCCATGAGGGAAGAAAGATTGACATTGTACCTTCTGTAGATCGCATCAGCTTCAGGAACTTCACCGCTCAAGATAAGTTCCTGCTGGACATCAGATATCTGCGCCTGAACATTACGCAGATCAGTAACGACCGTCTTCATCGAATCGGGAACTACCATCGCCAATGCCTGATCCTTTGCAACGCGCGAGCCTTCTGTGATCTGTGTTACGAGATCTCCTGCCTTGGCGGACAATATGACGACCTCATCACGTACGATGAGAGCCTTGGCACCGATGGAGTGTTCGACCGTACCCATCGTGACAAATGCGAAACGCGGTTTCTCTGCGATGTAGTCATAGAGATGGTGCACGACGAATGTAAGGACAAGGAGAGCCGCCACAACTACGATAAGGCCAAGCAGGCCGTTCTTGACGGCACGGTTCTGGGCGCCCTCTGTGAAGGATTCTTACGGGCAGCGGACTTGCCTTCGATCTTAGCCTGCTCAAGTTCGGCAAGCTTCTCGTATTTCTTTCTCTTCTCTTCAGGCGTAAGCTTGCGCCTGACCTTTCCGTCTTTTGTCTGGACCGGAGCGGTTACGGGCGCTTCCTTTTTAGCGACGTAATCCTCAGGATAAGGAAGATTGCTCTTCTTGCCAGGATTCTGCTTTGAGGCGTCGTGCTTGGATATCTTCTGCTTCTTTTTGCGGTTATCGCGTGAAACAGCGGAAGGCTTAACATTGCCGTTTTGTACGGCATTCTTATTTACTGGCTGAACGGGTCTTCTCTGTTGTCCGTTAACAGTTCCCTGCTGGACAGGTCTTCTCTGCTGGGAGTTAACGTTCCCCTGCAGAACGGGCGCCTGACCGTTAGAAGGATTAACGCGCTTTTTTCCATGCATCTGAACGTTTCTGTCAGCAGGCTTCATACCGGGCTGAGGCCTTGCCTGGGGATTAACGGGTGCACCCGACGGCGCAGAACCCTGCATTACTCTGCCCTGAGGCCCCTGAGGTCTCTGAATCCTGTTGGGAGCGCCGGAAGGCCTCAATACGCCGTTGGCAGGGATGTTTCCACCCTGGCTGCGGACAGGTTTGCCTGCGGGACGGTTTACGTTCCCCTGATTGCCGTTTTTCTTTCCGTTGCCCTTCGGAGGATTATGTCCGGAACCAGCTTTAGCCACAGATCAATCCTCCAGCGCAAGCATGCATGCAAGCTTGACCTGCTCTCTGGCAAGGCCTCCCTGCATATATGCAATGTAAGGCGGCTTCATGGGTCCGTCGCACGAAAGTTCCGTGGTCGCGCCCTGAACAAAAGCTCCTGCCGCCATTATTACCTGATCCTGATAACCGGGCATGTCCCACGGTTCAGGAGTTACGAATGAATCAACGGGCGCACAAGACTGTATCGCACCGACAAACTTCTTCATTTTCTCCGGCTCGCCGAAAGTAAGGGTCTGAACGATGTCACCCCTGGGTTCATCAGCCGAAGGACTCGTTACATATCCTGCAAGCTCAAACAGCTTTGCTGCAAAGACCGCGCCTGCAAGGCACTCGCCCACGCACTGGGGAGCCGTGAAAAGGCCCCTGGCGATCATGCCGTTAAGTCCGAGAGTAGGTCCTACTTCACTTCCCAATCCGGCTGTTGTAAGGTGTCTTGCCGCATTCTCGACGAGATCTGCCCTGCCTGCGATATATCCGCCGGTCTTTGCTATTCCGCCGCCCGGATTCTTGATGAGCGATCCTGCGATCAGATCCGCACCGTTCTGGGTCGGTTCTGTCTTCTCGGTGAATTCTCCGTAGCAGTTATCTACTGCTACGATCACGTCAGGTTTGATCTGCTTAACGCAGTCGGCGATCTTCTTGATATCGCTGCACAAAAGTGCCCTTCTTCCCGAATAGCCCCTGGATTTCTGAATGAATACCATCTTGGTCTTATCGGTCATGGCTGCCTTGATAGCCTCAAGATCAGGCTCTCCGGACGAAAGAAGTTCTACTTCCTTGTAGCTGATGCCGTAAGATGCGAGTGACATGTCATTTTCGCCGCTTCCGAGGCCGATCGTTGACATAAGAGTATCGTAAGGTCTTCCGGTAACCGAAAGCATCTCGTCACCGGGTCTTAATACAGCCCAGAGCATTGCGGCAATGGCCTGCGTGCCGGAACTGATCTGAAGCCTTACATAAGCTTTCTCAGCGCCGAAAACACGGGCAAAGATACTCTCTATCTTCTCCCTGCCGATATCGTCATAGCCGTAACCCGTGGTCTGGCCCATATGGACATCGGAAAATTTCTCCTGTCTGAAAGCATCAAGGACCTTAAGCTGGTTATAAGTCACTATGTCCCTGATATTCTCATATGTGCCCGCAACAGCAGCCTCCGCCTCGGAAGCAAGCCCAAGCACACGTTCGCCGACGCCAAACGCGCCGTAATTTCTCAATATGTCAGAACCGTTTATAGTCAAAGAATCAGCCTTCTTATTTTCTGTATAAAAATAAATTATAGCATAACAGCGAAAAATCAATCGTAAAATGCAAGATTCAGTGCTCCCCTTACGCACGTGAATTTCACTTTACGGCCCGAAAAGTCCTCGCCGTCGTAATTTCCGTTCAGATCACGGTATCCCGTTGCCTCAACGGTTATTTCCGTTGTTCTGAAGCAATCGATTCCCTTCTTCCCCTCATGAAGACCCTTTTTGTATTTCGAGATCAGATATAAAGCCTTCGGAAGGCTTACATTGTCTATTGCGCAGACATCAAGAAGGCCGTCCTTTACGGATGCCTTCGGGGCAGGACAAAAGCCGCTGCCATAATATGAACCGTTGCAGATGCTTATCAGAGTGTATCCGTTCTTGCCCGACTGAGCAGGAGCATCACTTCCTCTTGCACATTCGAACTTGAATTCGAATCTTCTGTTTCCGAAAAGAGCGCCCAACGCGGAAATCGGATAAGAGGTCTTTCTGATGAACGCAGACTTCGGATGCCTTAATACCCTGGATTTGGCCCTGAGCTGCACTTCGGTATCCAAGCCGATGGAAGCGACATTATTGCACCATGCTGAACTCTCAGGGATCAGATTACCCTGGGCATTAAAGGACTCAACCTTGATCAGGTCGATGGGCTTTACGACATAATCGTTCTTGGTGATCTCGCTGACACAGTATTCGCAGTCGCTTCTGTGATTCTCATCCATTACGGACCTTGCAAAATCGTTACCGGTACCCAACGGGATTATCGCCATCGGAAGGCTGCTGCCAGCGAGAACATTAGCTACTTCGTGAACGGTTCCGTCACCGCCGCACGCGATGACAAGAGTATCACCGTCGTCTTCTTTCAGGACATCACGGGCGATCTCACTTGCATGCCCTGCATGCTCGGTATAACGGATCTCACATCCATTAAGGCTTTCCCCGAAAAGAGAAGCCGCCGCTTTGAATCTCTCCATTCCGCGCGCGTCTGCCCTGCTGTTGACTATGAAAACTTTCCTGCTGTAGCCTTTCATTTTCCTTCAGTGAGCCGCATGATCAGGCTGACAATATCATCCACAGTCTTCATCTGATCGAGCATCTCATCAGGAAGCTTGATGTTATAAGCTTCTTCAAGATCGATGACAAACTCGTATAGCTGGAGTGAATCTATGGGAAGCTCATCATTAAGTATGGTGTCGTTTGCTATCTCATCAGCGGAGACCTCAAGGTCAGTACTCAGAATACGTATGACCTCGTTATAGATCTGTTCGCGCCTGGAATCAGTATTAGCGGAATCTCCCATGATCACTCATTCTCCTTCTTACTGTCCTTTGCGACCTCCATGGCCGTCTTTCTGACATTGACCGCTCCGTCATATCTTCTGAGCTGCTGGGCAACATATATGTCGACCTCATTGACCAACGCGAGCAGATGCTTTCTGTCCTCTTCGTTGTAACCGCTCAGGATATGCTTTGCAAGCACCCTGTGGAACTTGCTGTTCATTCTGCAGGCAAGTTTTCCGTTCCTTGTAAGGCTTATTCTTACGACACGTTTGTCGTTGGTGTCTCTCTGCCTGATCACGTAACCTTTTTTGACGAGCCTGTCGATCGCTACAGTGAGCGTTCCCGTAGTAATGCCGAGATCCTCGGCAGTCTTTGTCATTGTTCTTGATTCATAGGGACCGATTGCCGTAAGAGTATGCATTTCGGCTATCGACAAGTCAGAAAAATAACCTGCCTGAAGAGATTTTTCTTCCGTAAGGACGACGTTCTCAAATATACGCACGAGCGCTTCAGACATTACTTCTTCTTCGCTTTTCACTCGCTAATCCCCCGTGTAAATGCATTTATAGTATTTTACTATAAACATCCCCTTACAACAAATTTGATATTTGTGAATCCTGAGTTATTTTTCCGTCCCGTTTTTGTCTTTCGGACCTGCCGCAGGAGCCTGAATAAGCACAC
>SVJC01000157.1 GCA_015069215.1 Oscillospiraceae bacterium | reverse complement strand
AACATGACCCGACAGCATTATGCAGAGCACGAAAAGTGCCGGCATCGAACCGCGCATCGAGAAATCGTTCATTTCGGATACACGGTAAAGCGGTATGAAGCAAAGCGTCACGATCGAAGCAACGAATACCGGGTCCTTCTTATGGCATCCGAAAAGCACTGCCGCAACGGGCAACACTTCGATCACCATGAACAGGAGATATGCCGGTATGAACATGAGCGGCTGCTTATAGAAAGTCCATGTAAATCCCCTGAACGAGACCGCTCCGGAATTTGACATATAATAGCTGCCGAAAAGAACAAGGAGCAGTATCGCGGATACGATGTTAACCGGAGTTAAGATGTTCAGGATGTCTTTCCTGACGCTGCTGCTTCTCATTTCCTTTCTGAGAGCAAGGCCCAAAATGACCGGAAGGAGACCAAACACGGCCCATGGAGAATAGGCAAAGAGCAAGCCTCCGATAAGTCCTGCCGATCTCATGCTGTGCGACTTGAGAAGGAGCGCCACTATCAGGAAGCACGGAACTATCTGGTTAAACACATTTGCAAGCTCAGTGAAGTTCGCGACATAGGATATTCCGGGGACCCAGCCTTCAAGCCATAACCATTCTTTGTACCCTGTCAGGGTATGGACAACGTTCGGGATCGCATCGAGTCCTGCGAAAAACACATAGAGGAAAGGCATGGCATAAGAGAACCTTTTGTTGATCGCACACATCGCGATCAGGCTTAAGAATATGCCTATGGAATTCCAGATAACGAGCGCAACATTCGCCGCACCGAATCCGAACAGCTTTCCGATCAGTGCAGCGGGAAGCCAGTATACGAAATAGTATGAGAACGCCCTCTCTCCCGATACCATGCCGAAGATCTTTATGACCTCGGGATTGGTCTGCGTGCTGTAGTTGTAGATGACGGGCCATTCATAGTTAACGAGGTCTCTTAAGATGGCGCGTCTGAACGGATGATCCTGAAGCGTAAAGACATACTCGCCGACGCCGGTGACAAGGGAAACGACAACGGCAGTTATGGCAAATACGATAAGATACTTTACCGGTATCAAGATCATATCTTCCTGATCCCCGAGCCTGTTCCCTTCCGGATCCTTCATGCATTCCATGACGGATATGACACACATTCCGAGGAAGCAGATCATGAGGGTAATCCCGATCAGAGGCCTTAAATAGCCGAGACAGAATATGATGACCGGCAGCACGAGAAACGCAAGGCAGGCCAGATAAAAAGAGCTGTAAATAAGAGAAACGGTGCCCTGCTTTGGGCTTGCACCGCTTTTCTTTTTAGAACCGGTATTGTCCAGTTGCTGCAGTTCCCGCATCTTTAATCTTGCCTTTCCTTTGTATGACCTAAATAATTATAACCTAATTGCCCTTTTACCGCGGCTTGCCGATCAATGCCAGAAGATGAAGAAGTCCTCGCATTTTTCAAGCAGTGTCGGATGTATCTTATAGAAATCCCCCATGTCATTGGATATGACCATGAAGAAGACCGTTACGACAGTCAAAAGACAGGCTATGCACAATATGCCGTAGACTGTCTTCCTCCCGGACTTTCTCATTATCCTTCTCATGAGGATCACGCCGAAACAGATCGCAAGGAGCCATGCAAAGTCAGTGACATACCTGATGCAGACTCCCGCACGCGAGAAATTGAACCACGCGATAAAGAATGAACAGATAAGGCCGGCCGCAATGAATCCGTTGTAAGATACGATCACGCTTTTCGCTTCCTTGGCCTTCGCCCTGATAAAGCCGCCCGGTGTGAAGATCGCGCCCAGCATCATGAACGGCAGGCTCAGGATACCGACTGACGGCTCAACATTCCTATATATCTCATAGGTGTTGGCGATGATGCCCCTCGCCTCAAAGAACGGGAAAACGTCGATCGCCGTAAACGGCATCAGAAAGTAGTAGAAGATCGCGGACGGCAGCATCTCAGGCGTTACCTTGAGAGAATTTATGTCACTAACCGTGAGCTGGTAGTTTTCGCCGAAATCCAGAATGTTTCCGAATCTCCAATAGTTATTCATCAGGATGAGCACGATGGCGGCAATGACCGGGACGAGGAATACAGCCGCCTCCGAAAGCCTTTTCACAAGCTTTCTCTCCTTATCGAAGAGGACAGTGAAAAACATCGGCAGCAACACTGCGGCACAAAGCGCTTCCGACGGACGTGAGCCCGCGCAGATGGCAAGCGACACACCTGAAAGGAAGAACAGTATGAGCCTTCCCACCGTCTTCTTGCCCCTTACAGCCAATATTCCGAAGAATATCGCAAAACCCATTCCTGCCTGAGCGCTTCCGCAGGCGATATAGTATTTCTCGGAATGGACCAGATTTGCGTAAATGAGGCTTGATGCGGCAACCGTCGGGATCAGGAGAAGGTATGCCAAAAGATTCTTTTTGGGTACGAACATCCTTACCACAGCCATGAATGCGAGAACGACACCGACGACAGCCAGTGTTCCGATGATGTTCGAAGCCGCGTTGTAATTGGGTATGCGGTGAGAGACAAGATAGATTGGATAATAGAATGTGTATATGGGCGCCATTCCGAAGTAGCAGTAATACTTCCCGTCCTTATACGCATAATCCCATCTGTAAGTTACGCTCTTCGATTCCCTTTCGCTCGAATCGTAAGGATTGTCCAGTTCCATCAATTTCTTTTCGACGGGAACATCAAGATACGGGATCTTCTTCATTGAAGCATCAAATGCGAGCTCGTAGATATCCAGGACCATCGAAGTATCTTCCAGCGGATACTTGTCAAACTTTATGTCTTTCCCGTAGTAGAACAGGAATGTAGATCCCGTTGTCAGAAGGAAGACCAGCGTGATGAGGATCGAATGCGACACCTTCGTCGGATCATAGTCAACGTTATAGAGCTTAAGGCAAACTATCCATACGGCTGCTGCCGTCACGAGGAAAAGTATGAGATACCTGATGAACAAAGCGCCATAGACGTTGCAGTTTGCAAGTGTTACCGAGTCCACCCTGACATCCTGCAAGACATCATCAAAAGACAGCATTAGCGAGAATATCTCACCGTAAGGCTTTACGAACAGAGTTGCATCCACAAGGCCCGTTGCCTGTCTGATGTCAGCCGTCCTGTACACGAAACTTGAATTATCGTCTTCGATCGAAAGCCTTAATCTGAATCTCTTTCCGGGCTCCTTGGGTGCACCTCCGAACTTGACGGTAACGGTATAGATCCCCTGGGGAACGTCCGGTATCAGGAGATCCACTTCCCGCCTTATCTTTACGCTGTCATCCATGTAATGGATGGCACTGTCTTCGTTCTCTGCATCATACTCGAATTCAGGCACCAGGTCTTTGCCTTTTATGGTGACCACCATCGGTTTGCTCTTGAAGCAGTTGAAGTTAAACAGGAACAGTTCGACAGCGATCATCACGTAAGAAAGTGCCGCGATTATCGTGACTGCCTTTACCGCGCTGCGCTTTGTAGATCTTAACAGGTACAGGATGCATATATCGCTTACGATGCTCCCGAAAGCGAAAAACAGATGGCTTATGGGTTCACCTTCGGTTCCCGGCAGGATAAAAGCCCACTTGCGGACGATATAGATGCAGACCATTGCGAACAGGAACTGCAGCAGAGCCGCTGTCCATATTACAAGAAAAGACAAAGCCGAAATGCCGGCTTTGTCTTTCGAGCTTATCTGCCTTAATAGCTTCGGCAGCTTCAGTCTGCCTGATTGCGGGACACCGAACTTTTTCGTTCTCGATAAGATGAGTTCCGCAATTGATATAACGATCGCTGAAGCAAAAGGCCAGACGACTGTCAGGACCGTGTTAATCAAAGCTGTACCGTCATGAACTCGATCGTCTGAGGTTCAATAGGCCTGTCGTTGTAGTCTGTCCTTACGGATGCGATCTGATCAACGACTTCAATGCCCTCGATGAGCTTGCCGAAAGCGGCATACTGACCGTCAAGGCTCGGATATGTCTCATGCATGATGAAGAACTGTGAACCTGCGGAATTGGGATCCATTGCACGTGCCATGGAAAGAACGCCTCTTGTGTGCTTGAGGTTGTTTGTAAAACCGTTGGCAGTGAACTCGCCCTTGATCGAGTATCCGGGGCCGCCCATTCCGGTTCCTTCCGGGTCTCCGCCCTGGATCATGAATCCGGGGATAACCCTGTGGAAGATCAGTCCGTTATAGAAACCCTTGCCTGCAAGGTAAACGAAGTTCTTGACCGTCTCGGGCGCGATGTCCGGATAGAGCTCCGCCTTCATTACGCCGCCGTCTTTCATCTGAATGGTTACAATGGGATTTGCCATTTTGTCTTTCTCCTTATCTTCTTCTGTATGATCTCAGGATGTCGTCCTTGATCTTCCAAAGCTTGGGTGACAAGTCGACATAATAGTTGTGCGGGTTCTCGAATCTCTTGACGGAATCCCAGAGAGAGTCAAGCTCCTTGGTGCAGTATGCTCTGATCTCGCCGATCGTGGGCTTGTCATAAACGAGCTTGCCGTCCTTGAATATCTGGACCATGATCTCTCTTGTTCTGTAGTTTTCGAGCACCTTGGACTTCCAGGTGTTGTCAGGATCAAAGATCTCATAAGGTTCGCCTGCGGGTACTTCCTCATCAGCCATCATGACAACGTCAGCAAGAGCCTTGCCCGTAGCGTTGTCGTAGAATCTTACGATCTTCTTGCTGCAGGGATTCGTAACCTTGCCGATGGAATCGGAGATCTTCATCTTGGGGATGATCGTACCGTCGTCTGCTTCAACGGCAGCGATCTTGTAAACGCCGCCGAAAACAGGCTCAGCCTTTGATGTGATCAGTCTTTCGCCAACACCGAATGAATCGATGCATGCGCCCTGATTGATGAGATCCCTGATGAGATACTCGTCAAGAGCGTTGGAAACAGTGATCTTACAGTCAGTAAGTCCTGCCTCGTCGAGCATCTTACGTGCACTCTGTGTCATGTAAGTAAGGTCGCCGGAATCGATCCTGATTCCCTTAAGGCGCTTGCCCATGGGTTCCAGGACTTCCTTTG
>SVJC01000006.1 GCA_015069215.1 Oscillospiraceae bacterium | reverse complement strand
CCGGGAAAGCGCCTTCCAGATTTCGAGTACATCCGCAAGGAACTGCTCAAGAACGGAGTGACCAAAAAGCTTCTGTGGACGGAATACCTTGAGGTATGCAGACAAGCCGGCGAAGCACCGCTCATGTATTCCCAATTTTGCTATCACATACAGCAGGCGGAAGAGAAACGGCGTGCGACAATGCACATAGCAAGAAAACCAGGAGAGCAGATCGAAGTGGATTGGGCCGGCGATCCGATCTACATTGCCGATCCTGACACCGGAGAAGCCACGAAGATAAATCTGTTCATTGGTGTAATGTCTTACAGCCAATATGCGTTTGTTGAAGGGTTTACCAATGAAAAGGAACAGGCATGGATAACAGCGCACATACACATGTTTGAATTCTTCGGCGGCGTAACGCCTATCTTAGTGCCTGATAACGCTTCCACAGCCGTTGACCACAACAACTACGATTGGTATTCGCCTAAGCTGATCCGCGTATACCATGAAATGGCTGAGCATTACAATACTGCGATTATCCCGGCAAGGATCCGGCGTCCCAAAGACAAGCCGATCGCCGAAGGGACTGTAGGTAACATATCCACATGGATTACCGCAGCTCTCCGCAATGACCAGTTCTACTCTTTATATGAATTGAATCAGGCCATTCGTGAGAAATTAAAGAAGTACAATGCCAATCCGTTTCAGAAAAAAGAAGGTAGCAGGCTCAGCATATTTCTTGGGGAAGAAAAACCACTACTGGCACCGCTACCTGCTACCCGCTTTGAACTTGCAACCTGGAAACAGGCCACAGTCCAATTTAATTACCATATCGCAGTAGATAAGATGTTCTACTCGGTACCGTATCAGTATATCAGAGAAAAAGTTGAAGTGCGTATCACCGATAAGGTTGTGGAAGTGTACGCCAAGAATGAACGCATCGCCTCACACAAACGGCTGACGGGCCGCCCGGGACAGTATTCTACACAGATAGATCACATGCCTAAAGACCATCAGCAGTATATTGAGTGGAACGGCGACCGGTTCCGTAACTGGGCAAAGGAGGTCGGACCAAACACATATAAGGTTATAGATTCAATACTTGCTTCCAACAAGATCGAGCAACAGACTTACCGCAGCTGCATGGGCGTTATCCGTCTGGCCGACAAGCACACGAAAGCCAAACTTGAAGCGGTATGCCGTAAGGCGCTCACGTATTCGGGAGTACCCAGCTACAAAGGAATAAAGAATCTGTTCGCCACCCTTAAGGCGGAGGATCTTGACGAATGTCTGGAGAAACCAAAGAAGCGTAATCCTTACGGTTTTACAAGAGGCGCAGAATACTATGGAGGTAAGCAGGATGCTACAGAATAACACTACAACCAAACTACTTGAGATGAGATTGTCCGCAATGGCCGACGCATACCGCATTCAACAAGAGGATGCCAAGATGAAGGATGTCAGCTTTGAAGACCGATTTGCCATGCTGGTCGACGTTGAATATAACAGGCGTAAAGACAACAGGCTCAAGCGACTGATATCGGGCGCGGATTTTGAACAGCCTGATGCCTGCATTGCCGGCATAGATTACACTTCAGGCAGGCTGCTGAACAAAGCACTGATTGCCAGACTTGCTACATGCGAATACATAACGGAATACAGAAACATATTCATTATGGGCGCGGCCGGGAGCGGCAAGACTTACATGGCTTGTGCTTTCGGAATGGCGGCCTGCATGAATTACTACAAGGTCAGATACATAAGGCTGCCTGATCTGTTGATCGAACTGCAGGAAGCTGCCGGGAACGGCACTCTTCCGAAGGCTCTTAAGAGGTACACAAATCCAAGGCTTCTCATTATTGACGAATGGCTCCTGTCACCGCTGAACGATGAAGAGACCAAACTGATATTCGAACTGATACACAAAAGGAGGAAGAAATCCTCAACCATATTCTGTTCTCAGTTCTTAGACGATGGCTGGTACGAAAGGATCGGCAGCGAAGACAACCCTTTGTCTGATTCGATTATGGACAGGATAAAGTACGATGCGTACAAGATAAGCATTCAGGCCGTAGACGCTAAGCATGACAAATCAATGCGGGAGATCTATGGCTTAAAGGCCTCAGAATCTTGTTAATTCAAAAGGGTGGCTCCGTCTGGTCCGGACACGTGGCTCTCGCCACGCCGGACAGGCGGCTCCGCCGCCCCGGAATATGCAATCTTGCAATACATTCGAGTTTTATACACCGCTTCAGACACAGAAGGACGCTCCTTATGAAAGATCGCCCGCAATAAGCGGCGTGCGATCTTCCAACAGAGCTCTGCCGTTTCGATATAAGAGCACCAAAAACGACGGTGCTCTCATATCTCCCCGACAGCCGCGAATATCGTCGTCAGGTCAGTCGTCCACCGGAAGACTGACCCTCCTCGACATTCTTTCTGTGTCTTCGGGTGTAACACACTACACCTTGCAAGCAAGGTGGTGTGCAAGAGGAGTCCCTCTTGACTCCCTGCGAGGATACGGAAAATGCCCGCAGGAACCGCTTCGCCCTGCGTGTATTTTTCCTTTATCCTCTTTTTGTTCATGCCAAAGCATCACTCTCCTTTCGCTGATAATTTGCATAAAAATAGCGGCTGTTCATTACGAACAACCGCTATGTAAAGCTTTGTTTCGGGTAAAACGCGCATAATACCCCAAACCCATATTACGACATTAATCGTGCTCTGTCAAGAACATATTTTCGGTTTTGTGAAGCCTAATTATATTTCTGGTTATCTGAAATAAACTATTCAAATCTCATTGCATCCGTAACTTTTATACGCGAAGCATAGACACATGGAATTAAGCTGCAAACAAAAGCCTCTGAAACACCAATAAGAACAGCTAAAAGAATATGTTCTGGCGAGACAACAACCATAAAACCGCTAAACAATGTATTAATCAAAAACGGCTCAAGTTGCTTGCAAACAATACCAGACAGCACTGATGCGACCATTGCTCCAATAAATCCTATAAACACCATTTCCAGTGTAAGTTGAAAAGTTACATCAATACCACAAGCTCCAAACGCCTTTCTTATTCCGATTTCTGGAATGCGCTCTTTCACAGCAAATAGCATTATTCCCATAATACTAAGACTGGAAAGAATAAGCAGTATCATAGTTACCAGATTCAAAATAAGACGAAGATCTGACAGTGAAGTTTCAACACTTTCTTTTGATTTTTCAAAATAATTAAATGTAACCAAACCATTCAACTCAGTGTGGTTTTCTAGCATTTTATCAAGGCTTGAACAGTATCCGGAATAATCAGCTTGACTTAGCCGAAAGAAGAATACCTTTTTCTTTTCTTCTATAGAAAATGAATTCATTGCAGAATCTGGAAGATACACGGAACTCAATATGGAAATACTATTGTTATCTTCTTTATCAAGATTTTTCAAAACTCTATGCCGTTCGTTAACATCTTGAACAGAATCCGAAACCACACCTATTACTTCAAAACCAGCATCAAAATTCGTTACCTTATTCTCTTCGTTTAAGTAAACTACGCTTGTTCCGTCTTTCCCTTCAGAAAAATGAATGGTTTTCCCTATCGCATCACCATCAAACACAGTATCCTCAATAAGTTTAGTGATAATTGCGACTTTCTTCCCGCTTGAATAATCTGAAACATCAAAAAAGCGACCTTTCACAAGTTTGGCTTCAACAGGTATTGTACCTATTCCGGCATTTTTAGTCGGGCGATATCCATATATCCCATAAGACAAGCCGGCAATATCAACCATCACATTTACATAATTTCCATCTTCCAACTGTTCTGATAAAACAGTCTTAGGACTATTAAGGAACGTACATGTCATCCCATTACTGTTATTGTCGAAGCCAAAAAAACTGGATATTTTCTCATAATCCCATTCACTTTCGATTTGGACAACATTGCCATAATAGCTGTCAATAATCCTCATTTCGCTCTGATAATATGAATCTGTAATAATTTTCCCGGTGCAAAAAACAAATACTGCTATAAACACACCAACTAAGGTTAAATAAAACCTTATACGGTTCTCTAAAGCAATAATAAATGTTTGATGTAAAAAAAACAGAAGTTTACGCATCGTGCAGTACGCCATCCGATAATTTTAGTTTTCTGCAATTATCTAGCTTAAGATCATTCTTATGTGTAACCATTATTATCGAGGTGCCTGTTTTGTTAATTCGATTAAAAGCAGAGATAACCTGTTCCTCGTTAACATAATCCAGGTTACCTGTAGGTTCATCTGCTATTACTAACCTTGGTTTTTTTAATATTGCACGTGCTATAGCTACACGTTGTTTTTCTCCTCCAGATAATAAAGAAGTCTTCTTGTTCTTTAGTTCTTTCAAGTTAAGTTCATCCAAAAGAACATCCATATAGTCATCCGACTGTTTGTTCATCGTTTCAGATGTATAAAGAAACGGCATATAAATATTGTCTGCCACAGATAACGATTCTATTAGACCATATGATTGAAAAACAAAGCCAATGCTCTTAGCTCTTGCATCAGCAAAGCGATTCAAGTGTCTAGGGTTAACTCTTTCTCCATCAAACAAATAATCTCCAGAATCAAATATCTCTAAGAGTGCCAAAATATTTAACAGAGTACTCTTTCCACATCCTGAAGGTCCAGAAATAATTATGTTTTCGCCGTTTTTAACATCAAGACATAGTCCATTTAACACAAAACGAATTCCATCATAAGACTTCTTAATGTTTCTAAGGCTGATAAGAATGTCACTCATTTTTCAGATTCTCTTTAAGCTTTGATGAACTAAGCGTCATGTGTTCCGATACAATCCAATCTCCATCGCTAACACCTGACAGAATCTCGATATATTTTACAGAATCGCCATCCTCTGTTTCAACAAATGAAATCCCAACTTTTACTTTCGTCTTCTCTGACTCTTCGCTCTGCTGATCATTACACTTGTAAACATAATATTCGCCATCCTCAGCAAAAACAAATTCCTCAGGAACATACAATCCGGATTTAACAACATTTGTTGTGAAAATCAGACTTACAACTGTCCCGGGATAAAGATCAATTGGGAGCTTTAACTTTACAGGCAGCATTTCATTATCTACATTAAACCCGAAATAATATATGCTACTTACATAATCGGTATTATTATATATAACTTTAACCGGAATGTTCTTCTTAAACTGATCAATCTCCTTGACCGGAATCGATGCAGAAATATATAAAGCATCATAATCTAATAACTCTATATATACATTTTCCTTGTTTTTTTCTCCAGTTATCTTTTTTCTTATAATATTGATTATCTGACAATTACAACCACAAGTTTTACCCTTATTCTTATAAGTATATAAAATATCATTTGGCGAAAGCCTATCGCCAACAGCAACTTTTATTTTTATCAGTTTGCTGCTAATTCCATTTAACTCAATTGTCTTGGTCCCAGATTCATATTCAGAACACACAACACCCTGTATTTTGGTTGTGTGTTCTATTTCACCAGAATTAACTTGAGTATAAGTTCTGCTTATATGCTGCTCATTATCAGTATTATCCGATTTGCTATTTGAAAACGTTTTTGGCACAAAAAGATATATGAATCCTAACGCTATCAATGCCAAAAAAGCTAATGAAAGGACTAATTCCGTTATACGTCTAACTGCATTCACAAAACAGTTACTTCTCCTTATATTTATCTATAACCATTTTGATAAACTTAGCATTTACATCATTAGTACACTCTATAGAAACTATCTTGGTGTAAGTAGCTTTCGGATCAACGGTATAGTATTTGATTTCTAAGTCACAAGATATATTATCATACATTGTCAGCCCATCATTGTAACCGAATTTAAGGCTAACTGTACATTTATCACCCTTTTTCAGTTTTAGCGGGAAAAAACCGTCCGTAGCTTCATGCTCAACATCATTTATGCTGTATCGCACAGGAGTAGCCGTAATAAAACTATTCGGGCATATATCAACTACTGTAAGATCCTCATTCGCAATAATCTTGTATTCGTATTCATTTTCGACATTTTCTGAATTAATCGCAACAGCAATAGGACTAATCTCAATTGCTTCAGCATTTTTATCTTCAGCCAAGCCAGCCCTACTCCTAAAAACAACTGGCTTGGCAAAAGACACCGTCTTACTTGTTCCATTGAGCGATAAATCAATGGATTTAATGCTCGCTGTACAACCTTCTTTGACATCAAAATCCAACAATATCATATAAGCACTGTAACCGTTAGATTTAGCAATCGCCTCGTTGTCAAAACTCCATTTATAATCGAAATTTTCTAAACCATCACCATCTAACGCAACAACCGAAACATCTGGGTTTGATTTGTTTGATAAAACATTTAACACCATTCTTCTGTTTCTAGATGTGTCAAATTTTACATACTCATTCAATACAATAAAATCCGGATTCTGTGAAGTAGAACAGGAAACCAGATTAGTTGCCATGAGCAGAACGATAAAAACAGCAAAAAACTTTCGAATCTTAGTGGAAATCAAATTGTGCAGCATAGTTTAGAGATCAATCATATATCCTATAGGTATTATTATTGCCAGTCTTTGAATATAAGAGAGCAACAAAAGTACTTTTCTTGTCAATAGAAGCGGAATATTTGGTTGCTTTTAATACACCTTTACTATTGATTTTATTAACTTTACATTTATGGAAAGGAACGACAGCACTAATATAGTAATAACCTTTTGTATCATTGTTCTTTTCAAGATTCCATGAATACTGCGATGCAACGCTCTTGGAAATTCCAACAGTAAGTGTTTTTCCACTTGTAAGACTAGCTGTTACATCGACATACTCTCCTGGAACAGAGAGTCCAACGGATTTACTAAATGCAAAAGCCCCCTGAGCTGAATAAGATACGCCTTTAGTACAAGATATTCCTGTCTTTGTTTTTCCATTAAAGTATATTGTATCAGAGAATCTTTTAGCAAAACAATAATACTGTGATGAGCCCTTATAAACAATATACGTATAAAACAAGCCTTTCTTTCTACCGACTTCTTTAAAAGTCTCAGCTGATACAGGCACACTGAAAAGAACCACAATTGTTGTCATGACTAAAGCCAAAGACAAAAAACGCTTTAATAAACTTCTTGAATGTTTCATAGACCACACCTCATTTCATAAAATAATACCATAGATTTTATATGCAAATTTTGCGGTTTGTCAATCTGTTTTTACAAATTTGTGTATATTATCATATCTAATTTATCTACGCCAATATCCTAAACTGCGAGCTTTGCGAAAGTTCAAAAAAATTTTTACAAGAAACACAAGTTATAATAGTTGCGATACATAGCAATATGTGTAAAAGTCGTGCTATTAAGCATTTTTTTAACATCTGTTGTACGTGAAGAAGATATTTAATTGACAAATGACAATACTGATTTAGTTGCATCCCAACATATGACTCTAGCGCTTTCTTGTATCTTCAATAATGTTGTATTCGCTTAATGCATCTACAGTTTAAACAAAGTCGCTTTGGTTTCTACATCGTCAGATTAAGGTTGAATTGACAGGACTTGAACAATCCTTGGCACACAAAATAATACATTCAAAAGAACTCTCGCCTCAATTAGTGACTATATCATCATAAAATACCTAAGTGCTGTAACAATTGCTTTCTCCTTTTCAGGCGGACAGTTAGGCTGCCTTGAATTCTCACTTTTTGGCAGATTGTAGTTAACTCTCTCGATGATTCCATGCTTTCTCTTAATCTGCGCAATATTCAAATAAGAAACATGTAAACCGGTATGTTTCTTCACACACTCCTGTATTTCTTCATAAGTCGCTTTAGCTTCAGCCTCAGTCAGATCAAGATCAGACATCTTAACTCTGACCTCAAGTTTGGGTGCACTAGAAAGTTTGGACAAAAGAACGACCGTCTCTATGCTCGAAGTCCAGGGGAACATGTCAACCGGTTCAGCAACTATTGCATAATAACCGCATTCTTCGAAATGCTTGAGGTCCCTGGCGAGCGTATCCGGGTTGCATGAGATGTAAATTATCTTTTCGGGAGAGAGCTTTTTGCAGGCTCTTATGAAACGCATGTCAGTACCGAGCCTCGTCGGATCCAAAATGACCACATCATACTTTTCGCCGCGGTCAGATTGCTCTTTCATGTATTCCGTTGCGTCTGCACAGACGAATTCAGCATTGTCAACGCCGTTGGCTTTTGCGTTCCTGATGGCATCGCTTACCGCTTCGCTGTTTATCTCAACACCCGTGATCTTTCCGGTGAACCCTGCAAACGTAAGCGTTGTGGTGCCCGTTCCGCAGTAACAGTCTATCGCGCGTTCGTTGCCCTTGAAATCGGCAAGCCTTACAGCCGTGCTGTACAATACCTCAGCCTGAGCGCGGTTTACCTGGTAAAAAGATGTCGGGGAGATCCTGAATTCCTTTCCCAAAAGTATGTCGGTTATGTAGCCTTTTCCGGTGACCTTCCTTGTGTCATCTCCCAGGATCATGGAATCGTGGCGGCGGTTGATGTTAATGAGCACCGTTGAGATCTCGGGATGACGTTTTGTCAGCTCTTTCACGAAAGCCGTCTTCTGCCTGAAGAACCTGCTCCCGATAACGATCACGACCATTATCTCGCCCGTCTTTTCGGCGACCCTTACAAGGACCCTTCTGAGGTCTCCTGTGCACGATGTCTCGTTATATATGGGAACGCCTAACTTGGCCGCGATGTCGGCGCAGTCCCTGATGATGGCCGAAGCGGTCTCATTCTCGATCAGGCAGGAACTGACCTTAACTATCCTGTGGGAACCTTCTTCATAAGGACCGCATATTATCTTGCCGTTCTTAAGGCACTTGAAACCGGAATGAACTTTGTTCCTGTAGTGAAAAGGATCCTCACAGGCATTGATGTCATTGAGTTTGCAGTTTTTGGGCAACAGCTTTCTGACATACTCCTGCTTTTCGGCGCAGCTATAGATATATGTCTTTCCCGCATACTTACAGCTTCCGCAGTCTTTCGCAGCGGAACAGGTATTCTTTACGGCCGTAAGGCCTTTCTTATCAGCGCTGTTCTTTCCGCCCTTCACTTGTCATGCTCCGCAGCAGCTGTCCACCACATGCTTAAGAAGCACGGATGTTGTAACGGAACCCACGCCTCCGGGCACGGGAGTGACTGCTTCCGCGATCTCGGCGGCCTTGTCGTAATCAACGTCGCCGCAGAGCTTTCCATCCTCATCGACATTCATTCCTACGTCGATAACGATCTGGCCTGCCTTAAGATGATCTGCTCCGATGGTCTTTGCGACACCGCAGCATGCAACGATGATGTCAGCGTTTCTGCACTCTCCGGGAAGATCAACGGTCTTGGTATGGCATACGGTAACGGTCGCGTCCCTTGCGATGAGCATGAGCGCCACAGGACGTCCGATGACGAGGCTTCTTCCGACTACGACGGTCTTCTTTCCCTTTGTCTCTATCCCGTAGTGCTCCATAAGGCGTACGACGGCTTCAGCCGTGCAGGGACCCATTGCATTTTTGTCACCGGCAAGGACGCCGGCCATATTGCGGATGTCCATGCAGTCAGAGTCCTTGGAAGGCTTTATGGTATTCTTGATGTATGCGTCAGAAAGGGTTCTGGGGAGCGGTCTGAAGACCAGGATGCCGTGAACGTCATCAGCATCGTTTAATGAGTCGAAGCCCCTGTCCAGGTCATCCTGGCTGCAGTCAGCGGGCAGTTCCACGATCTTTACACCGCACCCCGCCGCTTCGAACTTTTTCTTTATTCCGCGCTCATAGGCAAGGTCGTCTTCCCTTGCGCCGACGCGCAGGATTCCCAATGTGGGAACGACTCCTTTTGCCTTCATCTCTTCTATCCTGGGTGTAAGTGACGCAGTGATTGCGTCTCCGGCTTCTTTTCCGCCGAGTCTGATCATTTGTTGTCTCCTCCCGTAAGGTTGTTCTTTACGGCTTCATATACAGCAGCACACTTTGAATCCACTTCCTCAACGGCCTTTATCGTCTTGGCGTTGAGCTCTTCTGCATGCTCTCTGTTCTTCATGAGCTTGGTATTGATGTAAACATTCATTGCAGCGCCCTTGGCAGCCGTCTGGAGCATCGTGGCGGCGACACCGACATCGCTTATCGCAAGCCTTGATCCGATCGTCTCAAGACGGACGATGATGTCACATGCTTCCTTTGTCTTCATTACGATCTCGTAGGGAGCCGAGCAGGCAGTGTTAAGCGCTTCCTCAAGTGCTTCGTCCCTGCCGGGTTCATCCTTGGGGATCGAGTATGCTTTTGCGAGCGGCTCGAAAACCTCAGCATCCTTTTCGATGAGGCTCTCGAAAACCTTTACGAGATCTGCTGTCTTAACAAGGATCTCATCTATCTCTCCCTGGTATTCTGCATATTTCTTCTTGCCGGTGGTAAGGTTCGCGACCATTGAAGCGAGAGCCGAAGCTGCCGCGCCTGCGAGTGCGGATGCTCCTCCGCCTCCGGGTACGGGTGCCCCCGAAGAGAGCTCACTTAAGAATGATTCAACGCTTTTCTCAGTCATGATCACGTTCCTCCTTGGTTTCCTGCCATACTATTTTACATAATAAAACGAAGACCCGCATTATGGAATGCGGGCCGTTACACAAAAATCAGGACTAAAGATGGCTGTTATCTGATGAGTCTCTTATAACCTTTGATCTTCATCATGTCGATGTTGCCATAGCAGACCATTCCCTTGGAATCGGAAGCATGTATGACCTGGTTGCCTCCGACATAGATCGCAACGTGCGGACAGATGCTTCCCTTTGAGTAGCAGACTACGTCACCGGGTTGCAGGCTCGATCTAGGAACGCTGACGCCGGAACGCCTCCAGATCTGCGTAGCTCCGTGAGGAACCCTGATGCCGATCTGCGCATAGCAGTACATGACTAATCCGGAGCAGTCTATGCCCTTTCTCGAAGCGCCTGCGTACTTGTATTTGACACCCAGCATTGATCTGGCGATGGCTACGATGCTCGAACCGTTCTTACCGGTGATCTTGGGAAGCTTGTTTACGTTTCCGTAGCTGGGCTTTGAGCTCTTCTTTGCAGCGGGCTTTGCCGTCGGCTTCCTTGTCGGACGCGGTGTGGGCGAAGGCGTGGGAGTAGGCGGAGCTTTCCTGGTCGTATAGGACTTCGGTACGTAACCGGTCTTTCCGTTGGCTGTAGTGATCTTGTACCACTTGTCGCCTACGATCTGGGTAACGTAAAGCCTTGCGTGCTTATATACAGTCGTGACCTTGGCAGCGCTTGAATCGGGCTCTTTCCTTACGGTAAGGCTTCCGGTGTCGCACCATACGACGAACTTTGAGTTGACTTTGACCATGGTGTCCTGGATGTAGGACGTCAGGATGAATCCTTCCTTGCCGTTCTCCGTGCGGACCTTTGACCATGTGTCACCCAATGCCGTCCTTATGACAGGCTGGCCTTTATGGATCGATGTTACCGTCGGTGATGAATTGTTGGGCTTTGCCTTGAGTGCCGCTGCTACCTTGGCGTAGAACTGCGTGTTGTCAGGAGCAAAATATTCAGGCGCAAGGAGCTCGTTCGGACGGTTGAACGTGTCGAATGACTGGTATACGTAATATTTCGGGATGTCATCGTAATTCTTTTCGGTGGTCTCGGCCTTTTTACCGGGGTTCTTCTCAGGATCTTCCCCTGTTTCGGAATCCTCCATCTCGTCGTCGCTTCCGATGAGCGCCCAATCCTCAATGGTTACGCCATCGTCTTCGTCGTCTTCACCGAAAACCGCCGCGTGGGCATTGGCCACGGTAAGACCCGCGCTTGCCCCTGCCCTGACGCCTATGGGAAGACATATTGCAGGAACGGCTGCGAAAAACGCAACCGCGATGGCCAGGATATGCTGTTTTCTGTTATGCCTAAAAACCATGATCGATTTGATTATAACACGCTCCCCAAAGCGGCATTGACCGTAAAACCCTTTAAACCTGTGGCAATTTTGAATAAAAATACGCCGGGGGAAAGACTCCCTCGGCGTAATTATAATATTTAATCCTGTCTTAAGGCTTTACAAATACGGGACAAAAGGATTACTTATTTCTCCGTATACCTCTCGGAATAGTCAGTGCCTTCCTGCTCATCGAGAAGTTCATTGTGAGCCTCGACCTGATCAAGGTAATCGTTCTCGAAGAACTTGGCATCGGACTCATCCTCACCATACTCGTGGCCTGTGATGAGCTTGCTGTTTGCCTTGATAACAGGAACTGCCGTGATGTCGTTATGCGACTTGACGCCTGTACCTGCAGGGATGAGAGCACCGATGATGACGTTCTCCTTGATACCGACGAGCGGATCGACCTTGCCCTTGATGACTGCATCCGTGAGGACCTTTGCGGTCTCCTGGAAGGATGCTGCCGACATGAAGGAGTCGGATGCGCTTGCGGCCTTTGCGATACCCAACAGGATCGTGTTGCCCTTTGCAGGCTGGAGACCCTGCTCTTCGCAGTCTCTGTTCCTGGAGATGTAGTTATACCAGTCAACGGTCGTGCCTGTCATGAAGCCGGTATCACCGGGTTCATCGATCTGTACACGGCGCATCATCTGCTTAGCGATGATCTCGATGTGCTTGTCGTTGATGTTAACACCACCGCCTGAGTAGTAAACCTTTGTGATCTCGCTGATGATGTACTTCTGTACCGCACGGATATCCTTAACCTTGAGGATCTCCTTAGGATCGATCTTACCGTCGATGATCTGATCGCCGGCTTCGATTACCTCGCCGTCCTTAACAGTAAGAGTAGCGTGTGAAGGTACCTTGTACTCCATCTTCTCGATCGGGTTGCCCTTAGCATCCTTGACAGGCTCTTCACCGTCAGTGTAGCTGGGTGTGACAACGATGGTCTTCTGCTTTGTCTTCTCGTTCTCAACGATCTTGACAGCACCGGATACGGAAGAGATGATTCCGTGACCCTTCGGGTCTCTTGCTTCGAAGATCTCGGTAACACGGGGGAGACCCTGCGTGATATCTTCGCCTGAAGCAGCGATACCGCCTGAGTGGAACGTTCTCATCGTGAGCTGTGTACCAGGCTCACCGATGGACTGTGCAGCGATGATACCGACTGCTTCACCGACAGCAACAGGGCGGCCGGTAGCAAGGTTGATACCATAGCACTTTGTGCAGACACCCTTTCTGGAACGGCAGTCAAATACTGATCTGATCTTGAGCTTACCGAGATCCTCGATCTGCTGTGTCGTAAGGATCTTGCCTGCTGCCTCAGCATCAGCGAGCTTTGCATCGATCTTCTTCTGCTGCTCAGCGATCTTCTCGGGAGTAGCCTCACCCTTGATCTTGACGGAGTCAGCGATGGCCTGACGAGCATCGTTTGCCTCTGCCTTAGCGAGATTTACGGAATCGCAGATCTCTTCAGCCTTGAGTGCATCGATAAGCTCATTCTTCTTTACGATGACTTCGCCTGTCTGATAGTTCTTGATGTCCTCAGCTGCATAACGGCCATAGAGACGGTCGTTAAGAGACTTGATGATGTTAGTCTTCTTGTTGGAAACCTCAATGATCTCCTTGACCCATGTGAAGTCATCGGTTCCGCAGTCTTCCTCGGAAACAACGACAGCCTGTGCAACGTCAACGAGACGTCTTGTAAGGTATCCTGATTCAGCCGTCTTGAGAGCCGTATCGGAGAGAGCCTTACGGGCACCGTGTGAAGAAATGAAGAACTCGAGAACGTTCATGCCTTCACGGAGATTGGACTTGATCGGGATCTCGATCTCGTTACCGGTCGTATCCCTCATGGTTCCTCTCATTCCGGCGAGCTGCTTGATCTGGTCTTTGTTACCACGGGCACCGGAGTCAGCCATGATACGGATCGGGTTATAGATGTTGAGGTTGTCGAGCAGTGCCTTTGTGATGTTCTTGGTTGTCTCATTCCAAATTGCGCAGACCTGCTTATGACGCTCAGCCTCAGTATAGAAGCCCATTTCAGCCTCAGTATTGATCTGATCGACCTTCTCGTCACCTTCGGAGATCATCTTAGCCTTGATGTCAGGTATGATCATGTCCTCGATACCGATGGAGATGCCGCTGACTGTTGAGTACTTGTAACCCATAGCCTTAACGTCATCGAGGAATATCGTTGTTCTCTCGAGGCCGTGAACGGCAATGGACTTTGCGATGATCTTTTCGAGAACCTTCTTGCCGACAGCAAACTGGAACTGGAATTCCTTTTCAGGATCCTTAGCTCTCTGTTCAGCAGCGCGCTCCTTCTGTGAAGCGAGCCTCTCGAAATCGATCTCGAGCTTGAGATGGTTCTCAGGGATCTTTCTGTCAACGAAACCGAGGTCCTGAGGAACGATCTCGTTGAAGATGAATCTTCCGAGTGTAGACTCGATGATGCCTGTCTCTTTCTCGCCATTGATCTCCTTGGTTACGCGGACCTTGATCATGCAGTGGAGCGTGATCTGGTGCTCGTTGTAAGCCATCATGGCCTCATCGAGTGATGAGAATGCCATGCCCTCGCCCTTGTCGCCTTCGATCTCCATTGTGAGATAGTAGCAGCCGAGGATCATGTCCTGTGTAGGAACTGTGACCGGCTTACCGTCCTGAGGCTTGAGGAGGTTGTTTGTGGAGAGCATGAGGAATCTGGCCTCAGCCTGTGCCTCTGCAGAGAGAGGTACGTGAACAGCCATCTGGTCTCCGTCGAAGTCAGCGTTGAAGCCTGTGCAGACGAGAGGATGGAGCTTGATGGCACGTCCTTCTACGAGTACAGGTTCGAATGCCTGGATGGAAAGTCTGTGGAGCGTAGGAGCACGGTTGAGGAGAACGGGGTGATCCATGATGATCTCTTCGAGGATATCCCAGACCTCAGGTACTCTTTCGTCTACCTGCTTTCTTGCAGTCCTGATGTTGAGCTTGTCGTTGATCTCAACGAGCTTCTTGATTACGAAGGGCTTGAAGAGCTCCAATGCCATCTCCTTAGGAAGACCGCACTGATGCATCTTGAGCTCAGGTCCGACGACGATAACGGAACGTCCGGAGTAGTCAACACGCTTACCGAGGAGGTTCTGTCTGAAACGGCCCTGCTTACCCTTGAGCATGTCGGACAGTGACTTGAGCTGTCTGTTGCTCGTAGCGGAAGTTGAACCCTTGACAGGAGTGCCGTGACGGCCGTTGTCGATGAGGGCATCGACAGCTTCCTGAAGCATTCTCTTCTCGTTTCTTACGATGATCTCAGGTGCACCGAGGTCAAGGAGCTTCTTGAGACGGTTGTTTCTTCCGATGACTCTTCTGTAGAGGTCGTTGAGGTCGGATGTAGCGTAACGGCCGCCATCTAACGGTACCATAGGACGGAGTTCCGGAGGAAGTACCGGGATTACGTCCAGAACCATCCACTCGGGCTTGTTGCCGGAAGCCTTGAAAGCTTCTGCGATCTCAAGTCTCTTGTTGATCTTGAGTCTCTTCTGTGTGCTGACAGAACCTGCCTTCTCGGAATTGAGCTCTTCGATGATGCCATCGATGTCGATCTCCTGGAGGAGGATCTTGATGGCCTCAGCGCCCATCCTTGCATCGAAGGAGTTCTTGCCGCACTTAGCCTTGATGGCCTTGTACTGATCTTCCGTGATGATCTCCATCTTGGTAAGACCTGTCTCTTCGAAGTTACCCGGATCGAGTACTATGAACTTTGAATAGTAAAGAACGCTCTCGAGCTGCTTAACTGTGAGGTTGAGCAGTGTACCGATCTTTGAAGGCTGCGTCTTGAAGTACCAGATGTGTGATACGGGAGCAGCAAGCTGGATGTGGCCGAGTCTCTCACGGCGAACAGTGTTCTTTGTGACTTCGACTCCGCACTTATCGCAGATCATGCCCTTGAATCTGATCTTCTTGTACTTACCGCAGCGGCACTCCCAGGACTTTGTGGGTCCGAAGATCTTCTCGCAGAAGAGACCGTCAACTTCAGGTCTCTGTGTACGGTAGTTGATCGTCTCGGGCTTCTTTACTTCGCCGTGCGACCAGCTCTTGATAACCTCGGGTGAGGCGAGCTGAATGCTTATTTTTGTAAGATGATTTGCATCGTTCATTTATCGAGCTCTCCTTTACATCTCATCGTCGCCGTCGGAATCGTCACCGAAATCCATGTCATCTTCCTTGATGTTTCCGAGCTCATCAGCTTCAACGAAGCCTGCGCTGAAAATATCTGCGGGCGACTCTGCATCCTCGCCGTCAAGTGAGAGGCGGGTGTGCTCGTCCATTTCGCTGTAGTTGTCAAGAGATGTCTTGTCCTCAGCGATGTACTCCTTACCATCCGTATATGTTCTTACGTCAAGTGCAAGTGCCTTGAGCTCGTTGACAAGGACATTGAACGATTCCGGAATGCCCGGCTCGGGAATGTTTTTGCCGCGGATGATAGCATCGTATGTCTTTGAACGTCCCTCGATATCGTCGGACTTGACTGTGAGGATCTCCTGGAGGGTATGGGCAGCACCGTAAGCTTCGAGTGCCCAAACTTCCATTTCTCCGAATCTCTGTCCGCCGAACTGAGCTTTACCGCCCAAAGGCTGCTGTGTAACGAGTGAGTAAGGTCCTGTGGATCTTGCGTGCATCTTGTCGTCGACAAGGTGGTGCAGCTTCATGTAGTACATGACACCGACTGTTACACGGTTCTCGAAAGGTTCACCGGTACGGCCGTCGTAGAGGATGGTCTTACCGTCTGAATCGATTCCTGCAAGCTTGAATGCATCAGCGATGTCGTTCTCGTTTGCACCGTCGAAAACAGGTGTTGCGATCTTCCAGTTGAGTGCCTTGGCTGCTCTTCCGAGGTGAACCTCGAGGAGCTGACCGATGTTCATACGTGAAGGAACGCCGAGCGGGTTGAGGCAGATATCAAGTGTCGTACCATCAGGGAGGAAAGGCATATCCTCTTCAGGAAGGATCCTGGAGACGACACCCTTGTTTCCGTGACGTCCTGCCATCTTATCGCCGATGGAGAGCTTACGCTTCTGTGCTACGTAAACACGTACGCGCTTGTCTACGCCGTTCTTGAGGTTACCGTTTGTATCCTTTGTGGAAACAACGACATCGACAACTACGCCGGAACCGCCGTGAGGAACTCTCTTGGAGGTATCCTTAACGTCTCTTGCCTTCTCACCGAAGATCGCCTTGTAGAGACGCTCTTCAGCTGTCTGGTCTGTCTCACCCTTAGGTGAAACCTTACCTACGAGGATGTCTCCGTCCTTGACCTCGGCACCGATCATGACGATACCGTTCTCGTCGAGGTTGGAAAGTGCGTCGTCACCGACGTTAGGAACTTCTCTTGTGATCTGCTCAGGTCCGAGCTTTGTCTCTCTGGCCTCGCACTCATGCTCTTCGATGTGGATGGATGTGTAAACATCATCCCTTACGATCCTCTCGTTAACGAGAACAGCGTCCTCGTAGTTGTAACCTTCCCATGTGGTGAAGCCGATGAGAACGTTTCTACCGAGAGCGAGCTCGCCTTCATCAGTAGCAGGACCGTCAGCGATCGTGTCGCCTGCCTTGACCTTTTCGCCGAGTGTGACGATAGGTCTCTGGTTGATGCAGGTGCTCTGGTTGGATCTCTGGTACTTAGCGAGCATGTAAGTATCAACGGAGCCGTCCTTTGCAGTAACTTCGATCCTGTCAGCGGATACGAAGCTTACGACACCGTCGTGAGCTGCTACTACGCAGACGCCGGAGTCCTTAGCTGCACGGTACTCCATACCTGTACCGATGATAGGTGCTTCAGGCTTGATGAGAGGTACGGCCTGACGCTGCATGTTCGAGCCCATGAGAGCACGGTTAGCGTCATCGTTTCCGAGGAACGGGATAAGGCTCGTGGAAACGGAAACGAGCTGCTTAGGCGAGATGTCCATGTAGTCGATCTCTTCGGGATCGAGCTGCAGGAACTGGTCTAAGTGACGGCAAACGATCTTTTTGTTCTCGAATCTGCCGTTCTCGTCGATAGGCTCGTTAGCCTGAGCGATATTGTAATCGTCCTCTTCATCAGCTGCCATGTATCTGACTTCGTCAGTGATGACCTTGTTAACCTTATCGTACTTGCGGTAAGGAGTCTCGATGAAGCCGTACTTGTTGATACGAGCATAGATAGCCAGTGAGGTCATGAGACCGATGTTCTGACCTTCCGGTGTCTCGATCGTACACATACGTCCGTAGTGTGTAGGGTTGATATCGCGGACTTCCATCGAGGCACGCTCTCTGGAGATACCGCCGGGACCCAATGCGGAAAGTCTTCTCTTGTTCGTAAGCTCAGCGAGCGGGTTGTTCTGATCCGCGAAAGCCGAGAGCTGGGATGAACCGAAGAACTCACGGAAGGAAGCGGAAAGAGGTCTTGTGTTGACAAGGCTCGTAGCTGTTACGACTTCGCCTTCCTTGGAAGAGATCTGGGAGATCCTGTCTCTTGTGTTCTTCTCGACACGTGCGATACCTGTGCGGAGCTGGCTCTGGAGGAGCTCGCCGACGCATCTTACACGACGGTTGCCCAAGTGGTCGATGTTGTCGATCTTACCGATGCCGCGGTGGAGGCCGAGGAAGTAAGATACGAATGCATAGATATCATCAACCGTGAGGTTTCTGGGCATGAGGTCAGCCTTACGCTCTGTGAGCTCAGCCTCGAGTCTTGCACCGATGTCGGACTTGCCGCCGTCTCTTACGGACTCGATGATCTCACGGAGGACAGAAACCCTGACGTCCTCGTTGATGGGAGTGTTGTTGATGTCGAAGTTCTTGAGGTCCTTCTTGGCGAAGCTGTTCCTGATGTATGTATCAGCGTCAACTCTACCGTTGCCGATGACCTTGAGGGGCTTCTCATCGAACTCGTCGTCATCAGCAGCTCTGAAGATCTTCTTAGGGAAGATGAGGCAGGAGATAACGCCTGCGTCCTCGATCTTCTTGGCGATCTCAGCAGTGATGACAGTGTTCTTCTTGACGATGACTTCGCCGTCGTCAGATGTGATGTCCTCAGCGGTCTTCTGGCCGATGATTCTGCCGGAGAGGCGGAACTTCTTGTTAACCTTGAAGATACCTACGCGCTCGAGGTCATATCTGAGAGAATCGAAATATGTCTTGTTGAGGATGTTCTTGGCATTCTCAACAGTAAAAGGCTCGTTGTTCCTGACCTTCTTGAAGAACTCGGCATAAGCAGCGGTCTGGGGATCCTCTGCATCCTTTGTCTCGTCCTTCTCGAGTGTCATCCTGAGGCACTCCTCATCACCGAACATGCCGATGATGTCCTCGTTGGTAACGAGGCCTAAGCACCTGAGGAATACAGGAAGTGAGATCTTGTGGGACTTGTCCACAACAATATATATAAGGTTATATTCGTCAGGCTCGCCGGAATCCTTGGAGTTCTTGTCCTTGACGGCAACCTTGCTCTCCTTCTCATCCTCTTCGATGAGGATCCAGGATCCCCTGTAAGGAATAAGCTCAGCGGAAAGCAGTCTGTTGCCCATCTTGCTCCTGGTCTCACCGTAGTAAGCTCCGGGTGATCTTACGATCTGGTTGATGACTACACGCTCAGCACCGTTGATAATGAAAGTACCCTGATCAGTCATGATAGGGAAGTTACCAACGAAAGCCTGCTCGTCAGTGACAGTGCCGTCAACCTTGTTGCGCAGACGCAGGTTGATGTAGAGCGGAGCAGCATAGTTGCTGTCATTCTTCTTGCAGCTGTCAATGATGAATGACTTGGAGTACTTGGGAGTAGCCTTATTCTTCTTGGCGGATGAACCCTTGCTGTCCTCCTTGCCGGTAGGATCGCACGGATTGTCCTGATCGAAGACCTTGTCTACGAAGTAAACCTCATACTTGCCCTGCTCGTCAGTAATCGGCGAAATCTCGTCGAAAATCTGCTGCATGCCTTCATCGATGAACCACTGGTAAGATTGCCTCTGGTTGTCGATGAGGTTCGGCACTTCGATTACTTCGTTGATCTTGGAATACGACTGCCTCTCTGTCTTGCCTTGTTTTACGGAATGGACCATGACTTTCGAATCACCTCACACAAAGCTTAAAAAACCTTAGTTTAAGCAGTTTTTACGTTGAAAAAGCCTATTTATTTATCACAAAAGGCTCTTTCCGTCAAGTGAAAAGGGCATAGTGCCCCTAACCCAATATGACGCAGTAAAGAATTATACAGAGAAAAGCAAAACCTGTCAACGGGAATTTTTCCCGCCGGCAGGTCTTTTAGTTGCTGTATTGTCCTCTAAGGCTTTAGTTTATTAGCTTGCGCCGTAGATTAAATTTTTGCAGAGATCGGAATTGATCACGTACTGAGGATTTGTTGCCTTCAGGCTTTCTCTAAGCTTGGTAACGTTCTCAGTGATCTTTGTCTCCCTGTAGTCGCCCATCCAGGCAGGTGCTGATCTCTCAAAATAATAGATGGTTACTTCTTTATTATCAGAAGATACAACGATCTTAATGTCACCCTGCTTGCGAGCTGCATCGAAGAGCCATTCGGCAACAGCCGTCTTCTCAGCGGATGCTTCCTTGCCGTCCGATGTTCCGAGAACATCGTCCTTGGTCTCGCTTGAAGCGTATCCGCCGCTCATCATCTCATCCTGATCGTTGGTGTTGGTCTTAACGAGCTTGTAGAAAGAAAGGGGATCCATACCGGCGGGAGCGAGCTGCTTAGCCTTCTCCTCAAGAGCCTTTGCATCAGCTGCAACCTGCTCATCGGTGCGGGTCTTGCCGTTCTTTGCATCGTTGCTGAGTGTGAGGGTCCTGTATGTGACCAGCTTCTCCTCATCGAGGTTCTTTTCGTTGAAGATTACGACATAAGCACCGGAAGCTGTCTCGATGACTGTCTTGTCGCCGGCCTTTCTTCCGTCAGCGAAAAGGAATTCAGCGAGCTTCTCGTCATATGTTGACTTAACGCTGTCTCTGCTGAGATCTTTAATTGCTGTGGGGTCGTTATCGTTCTCATAAGCCTTGAGAGTCTCTGTGTCACCCTTGCCCTTGAGGTAGAGCATGACTGCTTCACGGAAAGACTTGGCGTCTGTTGACTTGTCGGCGATCCACTGTGCATCCTTCTTTGACTGTGCAATATCAGCCTTGCCGTCGCTGCCTGTAGCCGTGATGAGATAGTAGTTGAAGCTTACATTCTCAAAAGCGTTGGGATCAGCCTTGTATGCGTTGTTGATGTCTGCATCGGAAGGAATGATGGTGTTGTCGAACTGTGAGATGTACTGTGTGTACTCGTCAGAATAGAGGCTTCTCTGGATGAGCTTCCTGTAAAGTCTGGATGTCATTCCTGTACCGTACTGTGCAGCAAGGTATCTGTCGACAGTAGGATAGTTGTAGAGCTTTGAAATGCCGCGGAGGCTCTCGAGCTCGAGCTTAGCGCATCTGGCAGCCTGGCTCATTTCACGGAAGCCCTTGGAATCAGCCTCGCGCTCCATGAGGATGAGCTGCATTGCTTCTTCGGCGCCCTGTGAGAGCAGTACTTCACGGTATGTCTTGCCCGTTGAGCTGTCGACTACGGTGTCAAGGTTTTCAGCATTCATGATGCCATACTGTGAGTACATGCCGTAGATGCTCATGTAGTAGTAGTTGGTCTCGATAACGGAAAGGTCACAGATCTTGGTGGATACACCATTCTTTGTCTCTGTGATGGTCATGCCGGGCAGGACCTGCGGAAGGATTCCCGCGAAATATACGAAATATCCAAGCACGAAAAGAGCCATCACTGTGATCGCGATACCCAGTGTCAGCTTGGCTTTGGACTTGCCGGATTTAGACTTCTTCGTTGACTTTGCCATACAGTTTATCCCGCCTTATATAAAATAAAATATTAATGAGCAAAAAAATGCAAAGATAATTATAATTCGGCATTCCCGATAATGCAAGGAATCTCGTCCAAAGAGAAAAGCACGAAGTCGGGACCGAGCTTTCCTATCTCGTCCTTTGGCATCATGGTCCAGTCCACGAGAGCGAAAGAAGCACCGCAGTCCCTTGCTGAAAGCAGGTCAGACGCTGCATCTCCGACATAGAGCACGCGGCTCATGTCGTCAGTGCCAAGGCGCCTTGCCCCCTCGACTATCGGATCGCCGTAGGGCTTGGATCTTGCGGTATCCTCACCGAAGACCATCGTGTCGAAGTATTTCTTTATGTCCAGCTGCTCTATCGTAACCATCGCAGAGTCCCTGCGCTTTGCGGTAACGATACCCTGGCGGTATCCGAGTGACTGTATTTTCGCGAGGCTTTCTTTAATGCCGGGGAAAAGAGAGATGGCTCCCTCCATCATCCTCTTCAAGTTGTATGAAAGATAAGCTTCGGTCAGCTTGTCTGCAGTCTCCTTGTCGTGTCTTTCAAAGGAATCGCGCAAAGGCCTTCCGATATAGCTCTTTAAGTCGGCTTCGCTCCTCGTGCATTCGCCGAGAACGATCTCATATGCTTTTTGGAAAGATTCGACTATGAGCGGCACCGAATCCTGGATGGTTCCGTCAAGATCGTAAAGTATCAGATCAATCTTCTTTTTTTGCATCGCTGTCTTCTTTTCCGGAGTCGCCTTCCGCATCTCCATCTTTCTCGGCGGTGGGTTTGTTAACGTGGATCATGACCTTTGATATCGCACGCTCCTCCATCCTGAGGACCTTGATATCGATGTTCTCATAGTGAACGACGGGTCTCTCCTTCTCTTCGGGAACCCTGTCAAGTATCGAGATGACAAGACCTGCGATCGTGTCGTATTCCTCGTCGGTCAGTTCTATGTCGAGAACGTCCTCGAGGTCGCTCAGCGTCATGTCGCCTGCAACTATGTAGTCGCCGTTTGAAAGCCTTACGAGAGGCTGCTCCTCGTCGTCGAACTCATCGGTGATGTTACCTACGAGTTCTTCTAACATGTCCTCGATCGTGCATATGCCCATCGTTCCGCCGTACTCATCGATGATGACGGCCATCTGCATTCCGGATGTCTTCATCTCGCCGAAGAGCGAAGAGATCTTACGTGTCTCATGAACAAAGAGGGGCTCTCTTATGTACTTGTCGAGCACGAACGGGTGCTCCGGATCAGGCGGCTGTATGCCGATGAGATCCTTGATGTGAAGTATTCCGATGATGTCGTCAATCGTATCCCTGTAGACGGGAATTCTCGTGTACTTTTCCTCACGCGCGACCTTCATGACCTCGTCGTACTCAGCTTCAATCGGGAGCGAGACGATCTTCTTTCTGTGCGTCATGATCTCGGAGACTTCCTTGTCGTTGAACTCGAAAACGTTGTCGATCATTTCCTTTTCGGTATCCTCGATGTTGCCGGATTCAGAACCGACATCTACCATCATTCGGATCTCCTCTTCGGTAACGCTCTTGTCGGTATGTACCGGAGAGATCTTGAAAAGCTTTAAGATCAGGTTTGTCGAAGCCGTAAGGAATAATACGAAAGGCTTTAAGATAACGCCGAAGAAGCGGACGACACCTGCTACCGCAAATGCCCATTTCTCGGGGTTGCTCTGCGCGATGCGCTTGGGTACGAGTTCACCCAGGACGAGGCAGAAATATGAAAGCACGATCGTTATGATGACCGTCCAGAATGATTCAAGCCACTTGTAGTTGCCTGCCGGATCGACTAAGACCGCGAGCTTTGAAGCAAAATTATTCGCGGCAAAAGCGGATGACAGGAATCCGGCAAGCGTAACGCCAACCTGGATCGTAGCCAGGAAGTTGCCCGGATTGTCGATGAACTTCAATATCCTCTTCGCCTTGCGGTGGCCTTCTTCAGCCATCTTGCGCATCTTTGCATCGTTAAGTGATATGACCGCCATCTCCGTTCCGGAGAAGAATGCGTTCACTAATACGAAGAAGAATACAAGCAGTATTTCAGCTACCGTTTTTCCCATTATTTCATTTCACCCAAAAGCTTTTCGAGTGTTGATCTTACAGCCTGAGGATCAGCCTTTCCCTTGAGAGCCCTCATCGACTGTCCGACGAGGAACTGGAAGTTCTTCTCCTTGCCTGCGAGATACTCAGAGACAGGGCCCGGATTTGCATCAAGGACTTCCTTGATGATGGGCTCGATCGCTGATGCGTCAGACACCTGGGCAAGACCGTTCTCCTTAACGTAGCTTTCCGGATCAGCGCCGTTCATGAAGGCCTCTTCGAGGACCTTACGGCCTGACTTGCGGTTGATCTTGCCGTCCTGGACCATCTTGATTATGATTCCGAGGTTCTTTCCGTCAAACTTCATGTCTGCGGGTGCAATAGCTGCATCCTTGCAGAGCTTGAGAAGGTCAGTCATGAGCCAGTTGGAGACTTCCTTCGGTGAATCCGTTACTTCGCATGCGGTCTCGAAAACCTTGACCAGTGCAGGTGTTCCGGTAATGATGTCCGCATCGTATTCGGGGAGGCCCAATTGCTCAACGTAGCGTGCCTTCTTCTGGTCTGCGAACTCGGGAAGAACTGCCCTGATCTCAGCCAGGTATTCGTCTGAGATCTCGATGGGCATGAGGTCAGGATCCGGATAGTACTTGTAATCCTGAGCGTTCTCCTTGGATCTCATCGCGTATGTGTATTCCTTTTCGTCGTCCCAGCGTCTTGTCTCCTGAACGACTTCACCGCCTTCTTCGATAAGATCGATCTGGCGTTCTCTCTCGTATTCGATGGCACGCTCGATCGCCTTGAAAGAAGCGATGTTCTTCATCTCGGTCCTGGTTCCGAACTCCTTCTGGCCTCTGGGCCTTACGGAGAGGTTTACGTCTGCACGCATGGAGCCTTCCTGCATCTTGCAGTCGGAAACTCCGAGGTACTGCATGGTATCCCTGAGCTTAGCAAGGTATGCGGTAACCTCTTCGGCGCTTCTGAAATCAGGCTCTGATACGATCTCGAGGAGCGGGACTCCGCAGCGGTTGAAATCGACCATCGTCATGCCCGTAACGGGATCGTGAACGAGCTTTCCTGCGTCCTCTTCCATGTGGATCTCGTGGATGCCGATGGATTTGGTGCCTTCGCTCGTCTTGATGTCGACATGACCGTTCCTGCAGATCGGGAAATAGAGCTGCGATATCTGGTATGCCTTGGGAAGATCCGGATAGAAGTAATTCTTACGGTCGAACTTGTTGTTTCTCGTTATCTCGCAGTTAAGTGCAAGTCCTGCCTTGACGGCGAACTCAACGACCTTCTGATTGAGCTGCGGCAATGTTCCCGGCATTCCGGAACAAACTTCGCAGACATGTGTATTGGGAGCTCCTCCGAACTTGGTAGAGCATCCGCAGAAGATCTTCGATTCGGTTGACAGCTCGCAGTGTACCTCGAGACCTATAACCATTTCATAATCTTTCATACTAATTCCCTGCCTTGTCCTTACTGATTCCTGCCGTAAGCCGATGCAAAGCCCAGTACGGTCGCTTCGTCAAACGGCTTTCCGATCAGCTGGAGGCCGACCGGGAGCTTCTCTTCTCCGACTTCACCGCACGGTATCGAAATGGCGGGAAGTCCTGCAATGTTTATGAGTACCGTGCAGATGTCTCCGAGATACATCTTGAGAGGATCACTGAGGCTCTCGCCTGCCTTGAGCGCAGGTGTGGGAGCGACAGGTCCGGCAATGATGTCATACTTTGCGAAAGCATTGTCAAAAGACTGCTTGATGAGGTTCTTCGCCTGAAGAGCCTTGTTGTAGTATGCATCGTAGTATCCGGATGAAAGCACGAAGTTGCCGAGCATTATCCTTCTCTTGACCTCGAGTCCGAAGCCCTCGCTCCTGGACTTGATGTAGAGCTGTGTAAGATCGATGTCGCCCTCGGGACGGTAGCCGTACTTGATGCCGTCGTAACGTGACAGGTTGGAGCAAGCTTCCGCGCAGGCGATGATGTAATAAGTCGGGATGGCATATTCCGCGATCGGGAAAGAGAATGTCTCCACTTCAGCACCGAGGCCCTTTAAGACTTCGATCGCAGAGCTTACCTTTTCCCTTACGTCAGCGTCGATTCCTTCACCGAAGTACTCTTCGGGAAGTCCGATCTTCTTACCCTTGAGCGAAAAGCTCTCAAGAGCAGCCATGTCAACTGTTCCGGCCTGCTCTGAAGAAGACTGGTCCTTGGGATCAGCGCCGCAGATGACGTTATAGAGGGCAGCTGCGTCTTCAGGTGTCTTTGCGATGGGTCCGATCTGATCGAGAGAGGACGCGAACGCAACGAGACCGTAACGGGATACGCTGCCGTATGTGGGCTTGAGTCCTGTTACTCCGCAGAAAGACGAAGGCTGTCTGATGGATCCGCCCGTGTCAGAACCCAGCGCAATGGGCGCAAGGCCTGCTGCTACTGCGGCAGCGCTTCCTCCTGATGAACCGCCAGGGACTCTTCCTCTTCCGTGAGGGTTGACCGTAGGTCCGTAGTAGCTGGTCTCTGTTGTTGAGCCCATTGCGAACTCATCCATGTTGACCTTGCCGATTATGACCATGCCGGCTTCTTCGATCTTCTTTACTACTGTCGCGTCATAAGGCGGGACGAAGTTTGAAAGCATCTTTGAGCCGCATGTAGTAAGTACGCCCTTTGTGCAGATGTTGTCCTTTACTGCAATGGGAACGCCGGCAAGGGGGCCTGTAAGCTTGCCTGATGAAATATCGGCATCCACCTGCGCAGCGCGCTTTAATGCCTCTTCGTTGAGGACGGTAATATACGCGTTGTAAAGATCGTCCTTTTCATTGATCTGCTCGAGATATGTATGGCATGCCTCGACAGATGAAGTCTTTCCTTCTTTGATAGCTTTTCCGAGTTCAAGTGCGGAAAGGCTGAGTATCTCTTGTGATGTCATGTCTTTTCCGCCTCTTAATCAAATGTTCTGGGCACCAATATCGTGCCATCCTTAGTCTCCGGAGCATTCGAGAGAACGATGTCTCTCATGTCCCCGTTGCTAACCTCGTCAACGCGCATAACGTTGCTCCTGCCGAGCGCATGGCTCAGCGGTGCAACGCCTGTGGTATCAAGTTCATTAAGCTTGTCAAAATATCCCAGGATATCCGAAAGGCCTTTCTGCATGCCGGCTTCATCCTCAGGTGAGAGCTCGATCCTGCCCAATGCCTCGAGATATTTGACCAGATCAGTCGTGATCTCCATCTTTCCTTTTCCTCTTAAACTAATTGCATTTATTCGGAATTTATTTTCCGTGTTTCTTATTCTTCTTATTGTTGCCCTTGTCTTTTGCGGGCTTTTCTTCTTCGGGCTCTTCTTCTGACTCGTCTCCGTCTATTCCGGAATAAGGATCTTCGACCTCTTCAGGTTCGGTCTCTTCTTCCTCATCTTCGTCCTCATCCTCGTCATCATCTTCGATCTTGCGGGATGTTTTCTTTGCGGAAGAAGACTTCTTGGAAGTCCTCATTTCATCGTCTGTCGTGTTGGAACCCTTGTAGTTCATTACGAGGATGACGATTACCGCGATGATGGCGACTCCGCCGATCACGCAGAACACGATGATGAGGACCTTGGACATTCCGTTGTCGGCCGGTGTTCCGTTGTCAGTGGGAAGTCCGGAAGGAACTGTCTCGTTGCCTGTGCCGTTTCCGTTGCCTGTCTGTTCAGGTGCTTCAGTTACGGGAACAGCGGTGGGAGCTGCCTTTGCAGCGCCGTACTTCATGTCAGTATGGAAATTCTTCTTGTTGGCCTTCATCTCGGCTTCGATCTCTTTGGTGAGGGCATCGTTTGCGAGCTCAGCCTGCTCACCCTTTTCAAGCTTGACCTTTCCGACATAACCGACGCAGAAATAACCGTATTCCTCGGAATAGATGACACCCAGCTCGCCTACTTTGCGTGAAGCATCCCAAGCCCAGGATTCGAAAGCTGAAACCATTCTTCCCTTGGGTACTGAGAGTGTGCTCTGATCGTAAACCTTTCCGGCCTTCTGTTCTTCTGCGGCATACTTCTTGAGGTCGTCGATGCTCTTGCACTTCTTCAACATTTCGTTTGCAGCCGTCTCAGCCTTCTTCTTGTCTTCAGGGGATGCGGATGCGCCCGGAGCATAGAAAAGAGCATATGCGATGTTGGGTACCATCAGCTGTTCTTCAGGTATCTTGTACTCTGATGTGAACTTCTCCTGATACTTGCCTGCGAGAGTCGCATTCTCAAGGATCTGGCGGTAAGCCTTCTCGTTGCATCCGGGTCCGAAATAGAGCTCAAGGATAACGTCAAGGGAAACGCCTGCGGGCTTTGCCTGCTCTTCCGTTCTCTCTTTTATCTCTTCTTCGATCGCCTTCTTGTCATCGTCTGAAAGCTTGATGCCTGCGGCCTTTGCGCGCTCAAGGAAGATGTATGTGCTGTGGAGGTATTCCTCAGCCTCGCTTACGAAATAATCAGCGAAGGTCTTCTTGCTGTCGCCGTATGTTGCCGCAAGATCTATGTAACCTGCGGATGTTGCCGGATAGTAACCGTAAGCGGCATACTGGCTGAGCTGAAGGAATGTCAGAAGGAAATAGTAATTCGTTTCCGCCTGAGGGATCTTCTGTCCGTTGTAGTAATACTCGTGGTTAAGGAAATCACCGATCTGGTTTCCGTACATCGTGTCAAAGCTGAGCTTTGAGATGTCGAAGGTTTCCTGAGTTTCCTGTGACGTTGCAGCTGTAGTCTCAGAGGGCTTTGTTGTTGCGGTTGTCTCGTCAGCAAGAACTGTAGCTGCGGAAGACATGATGAATGCCGCGCTGATAATTGCAGTTACAATTTTCTTAAGTGCCTTCATTGATTTACTCCGTTATCTTTTTGTAGTCGGCTGCGGCATCGGCGATAGTGTCGTCCATGTCGTAGTACTTGTATTTTCCGAGCCTTCCGCCGAACCAGACCTTTTTGTCCTCAGACGCAAGTTCCTGATATTTGCGGTAAAGATCGTTATTTCTGTCGTTATTGAGCGGATAGTAGGGCTCGTCACCCTTCTTCCACTCTGCCGGATACTCGCGGGTTACCGCTGTGCCCTTGCCCGTTCCAAACTCGAAATGCTTGTGCTCGATGATCCTCGTGAAAGGTGTCTCGGCATCCGTGTAGTTAACAACGGCATTGCCCTGATAGTCGTCAACGTCAGGCATGTATTCGGTCTCAAACCTGAGGCTTCTGTATTCAAGAGTTCCGAGCTTGTAGCCGTAGTACTCGTCGATCATGCCGGAATAGATGATCTTGTCGGCAAGAGCGGAAAGCTCTTCCCTGTTTTCAAGGAAATCAACGCCGGTCCTGACTTCGATTCCCTCGAGCATGTTCTCGATCCACTTTGTATAGCCTCCGACGGGGATTCCCTGGAAGCTGTCGTTGAAATAGTTGTTGTTGTAGGTAAGCCTTACCGGAAGTCTCTTGATGATGAAAGCGGGGAGCTCGGTCGCAGATCTTCCCCACTGTTTCTCGGTGTAGCCCTTGATGAGCTTGTTGTAAATATCAGGACCGATCAGTGAAAGAGCCTGCTCTTCGAGGTTCTTCGGCTCATCGATCTTAACGGATGCGATCTGCTCGTCGAGCTTCTTCCTTGCCTCTTCAGGCGTGATGACGCCCCACATCTTGTTGAAGGTGTACATGTTGAAAGGCATGGAATAGATCTCGCCCTTGTAGTTGGCAACGACCGTATTCGTATAACGGTTGAATTCCGCGAACCTGTTGGCAAAGTCCCAGACTTCCCTGTCACTTGTATGGAAAATGTGAGCGCCGTACTTGTGAACGTTGATCCCGCCGACGTTTTCCGTGTAAACATTTCCTGCTACCTGATCGCGTCTGTCGATTACCAGACACTTGTATCCGCCGTCTGTCGCAAGGCGTGCAAAAGCAGCGCCGTAAAGGCCTGCGCCGACGATAAGAAAGTCATATTGGCTCATCTGAAAAGATCCTTTCGAGAATTTTGCAATAATATAATATACACTAATTGGCGGATTTTCGCATTATATATATTTATTTTGAATATACGGCCGCATTTTCCGTCTGACCGGCCCCGGCGAAAACGAGTTCACGAAAAGGGACACGAAAATACCCTGATCCGTGTCCCAAAACGTGAATCTGACTCAAAATTCACGAAAAGGGACACGAAAACACCCTAAATCGTGTCCCAAATCGTGAATCGGTCATAAAAAGATAATTCAATGCTCTGTTAGAACGAAAACAGAGCGCGTAACAGAGCACTTCTTAAACTATTCGTGTCTAAACCCACGGCAGGCTGCGGCAAAACCCTCAAAAGACACCGCATCGGGGTAAATGTCGGCTACCGGCCTGAAAGGCATGTAGATGCAGTCCGAAAGGTAGAGACCAAAGTAGTCCCCGTGCAGTTCAACGTCCTTTTTCAGGGCGGATTCGAGCTCAGGGTGCTCCGCGATCTTTCCACAGGGCCATGAGATGCCGCATTTGAGCTCTTCCGAGCCCTCATCGATCCTGATGACGGACGAGGCGGGCAGGTCCTCACAGTCAAAGCCGCACCTGATCTCATAAGCGCCTTCCTCGAGCAGGAAAGCCTTGCGGTCGGCATCGTAATATCTGAGTTCGTCAATGCCGAAAGCGATGGTTACGGTCTTTTCTTCCCCTGCTTCAAGGGCATATTTTCCGAACGCACGAAGCTCGTTTTCAGGGCGCAATACGTCAGGACATATCTTGTGTGAATAAAGCTGAAGAGTTGCTTTTCCGGGCCTTTTGCCAACATTCTTTACAGTGATTCTGCTGACCACTTTGCCGTCTTCGACGGACGTATCCATGTCTTCTATCACGAACTCCGAATAGGAAAGTCCGAAGCCGAACGGGAACATGGGCTTTAGCTTTCTTTTCTGATAGCCCCTGTAACCTGCGTAGATGCCTTCCCCGTAAACGCAGCTGAAGCTGTCGGGGTAGCAGAGGAACGACGGAACATCCTCGAGCCTTTCAGGGAACGTAACGGGCAGATGCCCTGACGGATCGACTTTGCCCGTAAGTATGTCTGCCATCGCGCGGCCGCCTTCCATGCCCGGATAGAACACGGCGAAAAGGCCGTCCAGCTCTTCTTTGTAACCGCCGAGTTCAACAGGTCCGGGTGTATTGAGAATGAGGCATATCCTGCCGGTCCCGCGCTCTTTTATCAGTTTGTCCAGGACCCGGCACGTCCAGGAAGACAGCTTGAGATCCGCTCTGTCAGTGCCTTCACGTGATTCCTGGGTCTCAATGACGATTGCCGTTGCGCCGTTTTTGTATACTTCGTAATCGTCAAAAACTATGTCTTCAAAACCGGGTATCTTCGAAAGTTCTTCAGGAAGGACCGTCGTTCTGTCGGTAAAGACCTGCGCGCTTCCGGTTCCGTAATCCCTGAACCTTCCTCGTCCCTGACCGAAGAAAACAGTCTTCGAACCTTCTTTCAGCGGGAATGAACCATCCCTGTTTATCAGCATCACGATGCCTTCAGCGGCTGCATCGTACGCGGCTTTGCGGCCTCTTGAAACATATTCTTCATCGGTAAACCCGTCTGGCAGTCTTGCATCCGAATGCTTTTCAATAAGCGTCAAAAGCCTTCTGCAGGCTTCGTTCAGGCGTTCTTCGGAAACCCTTCCGTCCTTCACGGCGGCAATGATGTCTGAAGGATCCCACGGACCCGGCATGAAAAGATCATTGCCCGCGGCAAGCGAATCTCCTGTCTTTCCGATACAGGCGCCCCAATCAGTGACGACCGTGCCTTCAAAGCCCCAGCGGTCTCTCAATATGTCTGTCAGGAGTTCCTTGCTTTCAGTGCATCTTGTTCCGTTTACCGAGACATATGCCGACATGAATGTCGACGTTACCTTTGCACATTCTTCAAAAGCCGGAAGGTAAAGCTCTTCCAATGCCCTTTCCGGTATCTTCTCGTCGATGCCGACGCGGTTTATCTCTAAGTTGTTGCATGCGAAATGCTTTGCATTCGAAGCGACACCCGTTTCCTCAACGCCTTTGCACATGGCGGGAGCAAGCGTTTTGGACAAAAGCGGATCCTCCGAATATCCTTCGAAAAACCTTCCGTTCCTCGGGTCTCTTAAAAGATTGCAGTTTGGAGTTCCCAGAAGGACTCCGACGTTGTAGGCCTTGGCCTCCATGCCGAGCGCGTTGCCCGTTTTTCTTACGGTCTCAGGGTCCCATGTTGCGCCAAGAAGGATGCCGGGAGGGTAGCACCCGGGAGCTGACTTTACGCCGCCCTTGATCTCATCTAACCTTTGGGAGATCTTCTCCCTCAGCGCCTTTTCGTTTTGCGTCAGTTCATCAGTCCGGAAGAACAGCCTCGTAACGCGGTAAGCTTCCTCCGGCGTAAAACCTTCATCTTCTCCGCTTCGTCTGTCCTGAAAGAGTTGTTCGTAATTGATCCCGGTACCGCCGTCCTGCATGTTGAGGACAGGGATATCCATTCCGCCTGATCTCATGCCCCCGACCGAAAAAGGCGAGCTCCCGCAGAGCAGTCTTGCCTTATCTTCAAGCGGCATGTTGGCGAGAATGAGATCTGTGTTCATCAGTACCTTCGGTATCTTTCGTAGCGCTTTTTCGCGAGTTCGTCTCCGTCAAAGCCCTCGTTGCTTCCGATGAATTCGGATATGCCCTCTTTGAGCTGAGCAACGACGACGTCCATATTATTTTCGCAGAGGTTCTCCGGCTCCGCAATGATCTTGTCGATAATGTTCTTATCCTTCATGTCCTGAGCCGTGAGCTTCATCTCGGCAGCGGCTTCAGACGCACGCTTGGAATCCTTCCAGAGAATGCTTGCGTAGCCCTCGGGTGAAAGGATCGCATAGATGGCATTCTCGAGCATCCAGACTTCGTCCGATACTGCGACAGCCAAAGCTCCGCCCGATCCTGCCTCGCTTATGATGACTGACAGGACCGGAACCTTAAGAGATGACATCTCATAGAGGTTTCTGGCGATGGCTTCACCCTGTCCACGCTCCTCAGCCTCTAGTCCGCAGTATGCGCCCGGTGTGTCTACAAAGCAGATGACAGGCCTTTTGAATTTCTCAGCCTGCTTCATCAGCCTTAACGCTTTACGGTATCCGTCAGGTGACGGCATTCCGAAATTGCGCTCGATGTTTTCTTTTGTATCGTGTCCCTTGGACTCTGCGATGACGGTAACGGTCTTGCCCGCAAACGTGGCGATACCGCCCATTACGGCCTTGTCGTCCTTGACGAACCTGTCGCCGTGGAATTCGATGAAATCAGGGAAGATCTCTTTTATATAATCTTCAGCGACCGGTCTGTCCTTTCCACGGGAGATCATTACCTTGTCCCAGGGAGTAAGCTTTTTGTCAGTCTTCGGAAGCTTGATCTTAGAGCTCTTGCCGGGCTTATACTCATGCTTGTCCTCATGAAATGCGAGGAGATCCGTCAGGTAATCCTTCATGTCGGTCCTTGTGACGATGTCATCGACAAAGCCGTGGTCTCTTAAGAATTCAGCGCGCTGGAAACCCTCGGGGAGCTTCTGTCCGATCGTCTGCTCGATGACCCTGGGGCCTGCAAATCCGATCAGTGCACCGGGTTCTGCGAGGATGATGTCACCCAGCATCGCAAAGCTTGCGGTAACGCCGCCGGTCGTAGGATCGGTGAGTATCGTAATGTAAAGAAGACCTGCGTCCGAATGTCTCTTGATGGCCGCGGAGGTCTTTGCCATCTGCATGAGGGATACGATGCCCTCCTGCATTCTCGCGCCGCCCGATGCGGTGAATATGATGACCGGAAGCCTGTCTTCCGTTGCCTTTTCGAACATTCTGGTGATCTTTTCGCCGACGACGCTTCCCATTGAAGCCATCATGAAACGGCAGTCCATTACGCCGAGGCATGTCGGATGTCCGTTGATAAGGCCTTTGCCGGTAACGACAGCCTCATCGAGAGACGTCTTTTCGCGGAGCCTTTCGAGCTTGTCTTCATAGCCCGGCGTGGCAAGCGGATTTAATTCTGCAATGTCGTTGTCCCATTCCTCGAATGAGCCGTCATCCAGGATGTTGTCGATCCTGGTGCTTGCATACATGCGGAAATAGTTGCCGCACTGCGGGCATACGAAAAGATTTCTCTTGAGTTCTTCAGAGAAGATCGTATCGCCGCACTTGGTGCATTTATGGAAAAGTCCCTGAGGTGTCTGGGGACCCTGGTCCTCATTCCTGGGGGTATCAGAGCTGCTCTGGGCAGACTGCGTCTTCTTGAATAAATAACGTAATTCCATTGCTTAATTGCCGGTCCTTATTTTCTCGAGAACTTGTCGATAAAATCGATGTCCGTGTTACCGCTTATGAATTCAGGGCTCGTGATGATGCCGTACTGATAGTCGATGTTCGTCTTGATGCCCGTGATTATGACCTCGCCCAAAGCCGACTGCGCTTTCTTGATGGCCTCTTCCCTCGTGGGTGCCCATACAGAGAGCTTTGCAAGCATTGAATCGTAGAAGGGCGGGATCTCAAGGCCGCTGTATACCGCGGAATCGATCCTGACTCCCTGGCCGCCCGGAAGGTATGCGAGATTGATCTTTCCGGGACACGGTCTGAACTTGTGCTCAGCGTCCTCGGCGTTGATCCTGACCTCGATGGAGTGGCCCTTGATCTCAATGTCATCCTGCGTGAAGCCGAGCTTCTCGCCTGACGCGATCTTTATCTGCTCCTTGATGAGATCGATGCCCGTGACCCATTCGGTGATCGGGTGCTCGACCTGGATCCTCGTGTTCATTTCCATGAAATAGAAGTTCCCGGAAGGTTCCAAAAGGAATTCAACGGTTCCCGCATTCTCGTAATTAACTGCCTTTGCGGCTCTTACGGCTGCCTCGCAGATCGCCTTTCTCTTCTCTTCTGACAAAGACTCGCAAGGGGTCTCTTCGATGAGCTTCTGATGGTTTCTCTGGATCGAGCAGTCACGCTCTCCAAGATGAACAACATTGCCGTACTTGTCAGCGAGGATCTGAACCTCAATGTGCTTGGGGTGCTCGACGTAGTGCTCGATATACATCGAACCGTCGCCGAATGCATTTTTCGCTTCCTGCTGTGCAGTGAGGAATGCCTGCGTGAAAACGTCTTTCGACCTCGCTACCCTCATGCCCTTTCCGCCGCCGCCGAGTGCTGCCTTGATCATGACGGGATATGTCGCGATGTCGGCAAGTCTTAGACCGTCCTCAACCGTCCTTGCAGCTTCCGCACTTCCGGGGATCGTCGGAACGCCTGCATCCATCATGGTCTTCTTTGCCCTGGCCTTGTTGCCGGAAGCGGCGATCATGGATGAAGCAGGTCCGATGAACGTGATGTTGCAGCGCTCGCAGATCCTTGCGAATCTTGCGTCTTCGGAAAGGAATCCGAAACCGGGATGGATCGCGTCCGCACCCGATGTCATCGTAGCGCTTATTATGCTGTTGATATTCAGATAGCTCTCGGATGAAGGCGCGGGACCGATGCAGATCGTGTGATCCGCAAGCATTGCATGCAGGGCATTCCTGTCAGCCTCGGAACATACCGCGACCGTCTCGATGCCCATCTCACGGCACGCCCTGATTATGCGTACCGCTATCTCGCCTCTGTTTGCTATCAGAACTTTCTTGATCATAGCTTTAAGTCTCAGACTTCAGATCCCTTGGGAAGGATCGCGAACTTGAGTGTTGCCTTGACAACAACGTTGCCGTTTACGGTAGCGACTGCCTCGCCGATGCCGAATGTGTTCTTCATTGCGGTGATCCTTGTCTCAAGTCTGACCTGGTCACCGGGAACGACGGAGCCCTTGAACTTGCATCTGTCTACACCTGCGAAAAGAGCGATCCTGCCCTTGAATTCCTCCTGGGAGAGGATGCAGACCGCACCTGTCTGTGCGAGAGCCTCAACGGTGATGACACCGGGAACGATGGGGTATTCAGGGAAGTGTCCCCTGAAGAAATATTCGTCGTATGTGAAATTCTTATATGCGATGGCATATTCGCCGGGCACATAATCCTCAACCTTGTCGATGAGGAGGAAAGGATGTCTGTGCGGAATGATCTTCATGATGCCGATTGTGTCGAGTGAATTAGCCATGAGTGGTTCTCCTTTTTATTAGTTGATCCTGAAAAGAGGCTGACCGTATTCAACGGGTGAGCCGTTTGTTGCAAGTATCTCGGAGATCGTGCCGTCACAGTCAGACTCGATCTCGTTCATCATCTTCATTGCCTCAACGATCGCAAGGACCTGACCCTTCTTAACGCGGTCGCCGATCTTTACGAAAGGCTGTGCGTCAGCTGCGGGAGCTGCATAGAAAGTACCTACGAGAGGTGACTTGATGATGAATGCGTCATCGTCCTCATCTTCATCGGAAGCGCCGCTCGAAGCGTCAGCCGCAAGTGACATTGCCTTGTTGAGATCGACCATCGATACACCAGAGAAAGCGCCTGCGGTTGCTGCGTTTGCAGCAGATGTGAGGATGCCGCTCCTGCCGGTGTGAAGCGTGATCGAGAACTCACCTTCCTTATAGTCAAAGCTGTCGATGTTGGATTCTGATACCGCCTTGATAAGGGCTGTCATCTCTTCGAGCGTAAGACCCGTGCGTGAATTCTTATCTGCCATGAGTTATGATCCTCCCTTTCTTAAGCGAATTTTTTGACGATGATGGAAGCGTTGTGTCCGCCGAATCCAAGATTGTTCGTCATAGCGTATATGATATCGCGATTCTTGGGCTCATTAAAGGTGTAATCAAGATCCATCTCACCGTCGGTCTCTTTTGAGCCTGCGGTTACGTGAACAAATCCGTCCTGGATGGACTTTACGCATGTGATGAGCTCAACTCCGCCTGCACCGCCCAGTACGTGGCCGATCATTGACTTTGTAGAGTTGATCGCGATGTTCCTGATGTCTTCTTTGAACGCGTACTTCATTGCGCGTGTCTCGAAAAGATCGTTGTGGTGGGTTGATGTTCCGTGAGCGTTGATGTAGTCAATGTCGGAAGGCTTGATGCCTGCTTCCTTCATTGCGATGATCATTGCTTCGCCTGCGCCTGAACCGTCTTCAGCGGGTGAAGTGATGTGGTAAGCATCGCATGTAGCGCCGTAACCTACGATCTCAGCGAGGATGTTAGCGCCTCTTGCCTGGGCATGCTCAAGGTTTTCGAGAACGAGTACGCCTGAACCTTCACCGATGACGAAGCCGTCCCTGTTCTTGTCGAACGGTCTTGAAGCTGTCTCGGGATCTTCGTTTGTCGAAAGAGCTGTAAGAGCAGCAAATCCCTGAACGCCGGTCTTGCATACGGAAGCCTCGCAGCCGCCCGTGACCATGACGTCGGCATCGCCGAACTTGATTGCCTTGAAAGCGTCACCGATAGAGTGAGCGCCCGTTGCGCAAGCAGTAACTACGCATGTGTTGATGCCCTTCATTCCGTACATGATCGCGATGTTTGCAGATGCCATGTTTGCGATCATCATCGGTATGTACATCGGAGCGATCTTGCCGGACTTCTCGTATCTTACCTGCTCTCTTTCGTGAGCCTGGAGAGATCCGATTCCGGAGCTTACGATAACGCCTACTCTGTAAGGATCTTCCTTCGTCATGTCGAGGCCTGAAGACTCGATGGCTTCTTTAGCTGCAGCGACAGCAAAATGCGCGAAGGGTTCCATGCGCTTCATGGTCTTGAAATCCATGTAGTTAAGAGGATCGAAATCCTTTACTTCGCATGCAAGCTTGATCTTCGAATTGCTCGTATCGTACTTGGTAATCGGGCCGGTTGCTGCCTTACCCTTTTTGAGACCTTCCCAGAAAGTCTCAACATTGTTTCCGAGAGGTGTGATCGCACCCATTCCGGTTACTACGACTCTGTTTGCCATTTGCTTATTCTCCGTAAATCTTTAATTACATGTGCATTCCGCCGTCAACGGAAAGGACCTGACCCGTGATGTAAGAAGCATCTTCAGAGCACAGGAAGTTAACTGCGTTGGCGATATCCTCAGGCTGACCGTATCTCTTGAGAGGGATCAGCTCGAAAATGGCTTCCTTCTGCTTATCAGTGAGAACCGCGGTCATGGGTGTCTCAACATATCCGGGAGCGATCGCATTGAACGTGATGTTCCTTGAAGCGAACTCCCTTGCGCAGGACTTTGTGATGCCGATGACGCCTGCCTTTGAAGCAGAGTAGTTAACCTGGCCTGCCTGGCCCTCGATGCCGACGATGGAAGAAATGCTTACGACTCTTCCTTCTCTCTTCTTCATCATGATCGGTGTAACGTGCTTGATGAAGTTGAACGTACCCTTGAGGTTGACGTTGATGACTGCATCGAAATTCTCCTCGCTCATCTTGATGAGGAGACCGTCTCTTGTGATTCCG
>SVJC01000156.1 GCA_015069215.1 Oscillospiraceae bacterium | reverse complement strand
CTTAGCCTTGCATTCCAGGACTTCCTGTGTCATCTGCTTGTCGCCGACGTCAGCCATGATCTTAGCAGCGTCGATCGTGTTATCTGTGAGGATAGCGCAGAAGTACTCTACGAGTGCACCGCCTAAGATACCGCCTGCTACGACGAAGAAAGAAGCGAAGTTAAGGGAAAGAGGCTTGCCGATCTCTGTGTAGTTACCGACGTAAGCCATGATGAGGGAAACTGTAGCGAATGCTGCAGAACCGATAGCGAAGCCCTTACCGATAGCTGCTGTTGTGTTACCGACTGCATCGAGCTTATCCGTGATCTTACGGACCTCAGGATCGAGGTGGCAAGCTTCAGCAAGTCCGCCTGCGTTGTCTGCGATAGGACCGAAAGCATCGATGGATACTGTAGCACCAACGAATGCGAGCATTCCCAGAGCGGAGATCGCGATACCGTAGGAACCGCAGAAAACACCGGATACGATCAAAGCGATTATGATTACGAGTACAGGGAGAAGAACTGATCTTGAACCGACAGCGTCACCCTTTGTAACAACGAAAGCCTCACCCTCTGTGCACATTTCAGCGATCTTCTGAGTAGGCTTGTGGTCTGTGGATGTGTAGTACTCTGTGATGATACCGATAGCAATACCTGCAATGATACCCATTACGGAAGAGATCCAGGGAGAAGCCCATCCGAACTTGAATCCGTATGTAGCGAGGTCAGCAGGATTGATATCCTTGCCGTTGAAGATAAGGTAAGAAGCAACACCGCCGAAAATGATCGTGCAGCCTGCTGAGATCCATGTGGAGAGGTCGAGCTCTCTTGACGGATTGTCACCCATCTTCTTGATGTTTGCGAGGCCGAGACCGATAAGGCAGCCTACGAGACCGCAGCCTGCAAGGATCGTCGGGAAAAGAACTGTCGAATTGAACACAGCGTCAGATACGTTCTCGCCGTGTGTCTGGTAAAGAGTAACAGCGATCATGATGGAAGCGGACATTGTAGCAACGAATGACTCAAGGAGGTCAGAGCAGTTGCCTGCGATATCGTTAACGTTATCACCGATGAAGTCTGCGATTGTGTTAGGGATTCTGGAGTCGTCCTCAGGAAGGTCATGTCTGAGCTTGCCGAGGATATCAGAAGAAATGTCTGCAGCCTTTGTGTAGTTTCCGCCTGCTACACGGTTGAACATAGCAACGATGGAGCAGCCGAGTGAATATGTGGATATTCTCATGATGTAGGGATTGCAGGTAAGTCCGATCTGAACAAAGCCCTGGCTTATTTCATCATGCTTTACTCCGCCGAAGCAAAGGAGTACTGCAAGGAAACCCAGCATACCGAAAGCCTGAACTGCAAGTCCGCTGATGGAACCGCCGCAGAGAGCGACCTTAACGGTCTCTCCGATAGAAAGGCTCTCTTTTGCTTTGTTCGATGTACGAACGTTAGCATATGTAGCGCTCTGCATACCGAGAACGCAAACGATAGAACTCATCAAGGCACCCATGAGGAATGTGATACCGCTTGTCTTCTCAACAAAGAGCGTGAAGATAACGGCAACAGCAGCAACAACGATGGCGATGCTCTTGAACTCCGTCTTAAGGAATGTCTGCGCGCCGGAACGGATGATACCGGAAAGTTCGATCATCTCTGCTGTTCCTTCGGGCATCTTCTTAATACGGAAGTAGTTGACTGCAACGTAGACAAGTGCAAGGACTACTACGCCGAGTACAACCAACCAGGAAGATGTAAGTAAACTGGACAACATATACCTTGGTCCCCTCTCATATAGAATTTAATATGATTTTGTGGGACATCCAGACATAAAAAACCTACTGCCCCATTAAAAACCCAAAGCATTATACATATAAATAAATGCTTTGGCAATCAAATAATTTACGGAATCAGGTATAAATTTTTTAGACTTTTAAGATCACTCTTCAAGCAGTGAATCAACGAAGACTTCAGGGTCAAAATCGACAAGGTCTTCAACGCCCTCACCGAGGCCCGCAAGTACGATCGGTTTGCCGCTCTGGTAAGCGACCGCGACAGCTACTCCGCCCTTTGCGCTGCCGTCAAGTTTGGTAATTCCGATGTAGTCGATGCCTGTTACTTCACCGAAGCTCTCAGCCTGGATGACCGCATTCTGACCGGTCGTCGCATCAATTATGAGAAGGGTCTTCACATCTGCTTCGGGAGCTTCCCTGGCAATGATGCGGCGGATCTTCGCAAGCTCGTCCATGAGGTTCTTCTTGTTATGAAGTCGTCCTGCAGTGTCAATGATCAGGATGTCAGCCTTACGAGACAGAGCGGCGTGAACGGAGTCAAATACGACTGCTGCGGGATCTGCCCCGTCCGTTCCCTGGGAAATGACCGTTGTACCGGTCTTCTCTCCCCAAGCCTTGAGCTGGTCAACGGCAGCGGCACGGAATGTATCTGCTGCACCGAGGATGACCTTCTTGCCTTCGTTCTTCCATCTCATCGCAAGCTTTCCGGAAGTGGTGGTCTTGCCTGTTCCGTTAACTCCGATCATGAGAAGGATATTGAGCTTGCCCTCCACGGGCTCTAACACTGATTTTTCGCCGAGGATCTCGATCATGCCGGTCCTTACGGAATTCATGACTGCCTCACGGCTGTCATCACCGGTCTTCTTGATGCCTTCCTTTACCCTGCCGATCAGGTCCTCCGAAGCAGGAACACCGCAGTCCGCGCGGATCATGAGCTCTTCCAGGTCATCGAGCATGTCCTCATCAAAGTGGCCCGTGCTCGCAGCGATCTTTGTAAAACCGCCCGCGAAGAAGTTTCTGGTATTTGTAAGTCCCTTTTTAAAGATATCAAGAAGTCCCATTATTTAAGCTCCATAGAAAGAATTTTCGAGACGCCTCTTTCAGCCATCGTGACACCGTACATCTGGTCGCACGCTTCCATTGTACCCTTACGGTGCGTGACAAGAATGAACTGCGATCTGTCGGAGTGTCTTCTGACGAAGTCAGTAAAACGCGAAATATTGACGTCATCAAGAGCAGCCTCGACTTCGTCCAGGATAACGAACGGCGAAGGCCTGAGCTCTAAGATGGCGAAAAGAAGTCCGATCGCGGTAAGGCATCTTTCACCACCGGAAAGCAACGACAATGTCTGAAGCTTCTTTCCGGGCGGCTGGGCCTTGATGTCGATGTTACATCCGAGAACATCTGTCTCGTCATCCAATATGATCTCTGCGGTTCCGCCTCCGAACAGGTCCGTGAAGACCCTCTTGAAGTTCTCGTTTATGGTAGTGAAGTGCTCGGTGAACTCCTTCTTCATGCTTTCGGTAAGTTCGGCGATGACGTTCTCCAAGTCCTTCTTTGCTGCCTCGATGTCGTCCCTCTGGCCTGACATGAAATCAAGACGCTCGGAGAGCTCCCTGTATTCCTCAAGAGCATTGAGGTTAACGGTTCCGAGGTTCCTTATCGTATTCTTGAGGGTAGCGATCCTCTTGCTCTGTTCACCCGGTTTTTCAACGGGGGCAACGCTGTCCTTTATGTTGTCATAAGTGACGGAATAGTCTTCCCAAAGCTTGTTCTTGTCACCGTCTATCTCGTAGATGTACTTCTCGTATTTCGAAACGTGTGAGTTGAGCTTTGACTCAAGGCTGCTGATCAGGGAATTTGTCTGTGCAAGCCTGTCTCCGAAGGAGGACATTTCTGAAGAGAGCTTACTTCTCTCTTCATTGAGCTTGGATATCTTCTCCTCGCTGACCTTCTCCAAGGCACAGGTATTCTCGATCTCCCTTTCACATACGGCGATCTCTTTATTGATCTCGCCTGCGCGCTTGGAGATCTCCTTTGCCTCTGCGTCACCATTCTTGATGTTCGCCTTGACCTCATCGATCTGGCCCTTGATGTGATCGGCAAGATCGATGCAGCCGTTACGTTCGGTAATCTTTCTTTCGGAAAGGGCAACCGCCGCTGCGAGCTTGTCAGAGAGTTCCTTTGTCTTTTCGGCAAACTCCTTCGAGCGTGCCTCGATCTCGGCAACGCTGTCCTCAAACTCAGCGAGATCTGATTCGATCTCCTTCTCGATGGCCTCGAGTTCTTCCATGTCGCCGGTCATCCTGAGCCTGTTTCCGGATATCTCAAGGCTGTCCTGCTCACACTTCTCAATGGCCTTCTTGTTCTCGGCTGTTCTCGTCTCGGTATTGCGGTAATCACCTTCGGCCTTGACTTCCTCAAGCTGGAAGAACTTGAGCTGTTCGCCGAGCTGAGCGAGTTCGCGGTCTAATGTACCGATATCGTCATCGATCTCCTGACGCTGCTCTTCAGAATCGGAAAGCTTCTCTTCGAGGGAAGCAACGGAAGCGGAAAGCTTCTCTATCTCTCTTGCCCTTCCCAATATTCCGCCGCCCTGGCCGGACTTCTTAAGGCTGCCGCCCGTAAGGGAACCGCCGGGGTTTACCGAGTCGCCTTCAAGAGTAATGACCTTGACGGTTCTTCCCGTCTCAGCCGCAATCTTTCTGGCATTATCAAGGTTATCGGAAACGATTATCCTGCCGAGGAGATTTGAAATGATATTGGTAAGGTCACGGTCGCACTTGACCAGGTCAGATGCGATTCCGATATATCCCTTGATGCGTGAAGCCTGGGACTGGACCTTGTCATCGATGGGACGTGGTCTTATGTTCTCGATCGGGAGGAAAGTGACTCTTCCCAAATGCTTGGTCTTGAGGACATCGATGAGTTCAGCTGCATCAGCCTCGCTCTTGGTAACGACGTTGTGGATCGCCGTTCCCAATGCAGTCTCAATGGCGGTCTCATACTTCGAATCACTTTCGATAAGGTCACCCAGGATGCCTACCATAAGGCTCTTAACGTGCCTGTTGGCCTCAGCCTCTTCAGATAGTCTCCTGACGGATTCCTGGTAACCTTCCTTACGTCTTTCGAGATCCTTCAGGGTCTTGAGCCTTGCTTCTTCAGCAGACAATTCCCTGTTGTACTTATCGAAAAACTGATTGAGCTCAACCTGCTTTCCGTGGAGCTTTTCGAGCTTTTCGTTGCGCACTTCTATGTCGGACATGACTTCCTTGGTCTTGACCTTCATGTCATGCCATCTGGTAT
>SVJC01000155.1 GCA_015069215.1 Oscillospiraceae bacterium | reverse complement strand
AAACTTTTTTGCTTTTTTCTTTACGAAAAAGTATACATGTGAACAACTGTAAACTTTGGCGTAAACTTTCGGCCGGTTTTGTTTACGAAAATGTTTACGCAACAACAAAAGCTGATGCGGCGTTCTGCGCCGGGTGTGAAGATGCGCCTCCAAGCAAAATGAGACAACTCCTTTGGAAAGCATGCCATTATGTTGATTTTTATTCTCCGGAGAATATATTAGATATATAGGGGATCTTAATTTGTATTTTTCGGAAGGTGATTGTTATGTCCAAGCTTTCTAAGTCTATTGCCCTTGTCCTTTTGACGGTGATGTCAGTAACCTCTGTGCCTGAAACGGTTTTGGCGAAAGAGGTTGCTTTTTCAGATACAGACAACGCTTATGTCGCAAATGACGATGAAGAGCCTGCAAAGACACCTGAACAGGATGAATCTTCGGAAAAACCTACTGAGAAACCGACGGAAAAGACTTCGGAACAGCCTACAGAGAAACCCGCAGAGAAACCTGCCGAAGATACGGAAAAAGAACCTGACAAAGAGCCTTCGGATGCCACGGGGGAGACGCCTTCTGATGCTGACCCCAAGGAGTCGGAGAAAGAACCTGAGCAGGCACCTGAAGATAAGTCAGAAGAGAAACCTTCTGAAGTTAAACCTGAAGCTCCTTCCGGTAATACTGATGAAGAACCGGCTGGTGATAAAGCAGGTGAAGATCCCAAACAGGATGCTGCTCCTGTAGATCCTGTTGATTCAATCCCTGCTGTTGAAGGTGATTGGGGTACAGAAGCCGGGAAAAAGATCTTCATAGATAAATCAGGCAACCGCGTAACAGGTTTTTGCTTTATCGGTGAGAAGCTCTATTTCTTCGATGAAGAAGGAATAATGAAGACCGGATGGCTCCTTCTGACAGACGGTACGCGCCGTTACTTTAATTCTGACGGCTCCGGCATTATCAACAGCTGGAAGAAGATCGGCAAGTACAGATATCACTTTGATGATATCGGCATCATGGCAGTTAGCCTTAAGACCATTGGCGGAAAGATCTACTTCTTCGATTCGACCGGTAAAATGAAGACCGGCTGGGTCACTACAGGCGGCAAGAAGTACTATTTCGATAAGAAGAACGGCAGCGCATACACGAACAAGTGGTTCAAATATAAAAAGAAAAAATATCATTTTGATACTGAAGGCGTGATGGCCAAAGGGCTTACGCACATCGGAAGCAACCTGTATTTTTTCAATTCAAAGGGCCAGATGAAAAAGGGCTGGGTCACTACCGGCGGCAAAAAGTACTACTTTGACAAAAAAGGCAAGGCATATGTCAACAGGTGGCTCAAGAAGAGAAAGAAAAAGTACCACTTTGATACTGAAGGCGTGATGGCCAAAGGGCTTACGCGCATCGGAAGCAACCTGTATTTTTTCAATTCAAAGGGCCAGATGAAGAAAGGCTGGGTCACCACCGGCGGCAAAAAGTACTACTTTGACAAAAAGGGCAAGGCCTATGTCAACAAATGGCTCACATATAAGAAGAAAAAGTATTACTTTAATTCAGAAGGAGTAATGTCCAGCGGTCCCGTGGTCATCGGAGGCCAGACTTATTATTTCGATTCCAATGGCAAGCTCAAGACCGGATGGGTTACCATCAACGGCGAACGTTACTACTGTGATAAGAACGGTAAGCCCTATGTAAACAAGTGGCTTACTTACAATAAGCATAAGTACTATTTTAATTCGGAAGGTCATCCCGTTACGGATCTGCAGATCATTGATAATCACATCTATTATTTCGATTCAACAGGAATGATGAAGACGGGCTGGATGACGATAAATGGCATTACGTATTACTTCAGATCGAGCGGCGCAGCCGCAACCGGAGGTTGGTATTGGATCGGTGAAGACAGGTATTATTTCGGCACGGAAGGAAATATGTATCACGATACCGTTGTTGAAGGAATCGTGATAGGCCCGGACGGGGTTGCCATTATTGAAGAAGACGAAGATGATTATGAGGATGAGGAAGAAAGGCCGTTAATAAACCGCCTTACAACAGTTGGTACACTGAGGAAAAATGCTAATGCAACGAATTCTTCAATTTGTGATATCAGCTCTCATGTTCTTGGTTATCCTGATCCCAGTTACTGGTCAGGAAGTGTTACAGTGTCGGGTTGGACATATGTCCTGTACTACGATAATTCAAAATATGAACCCCATATCCTCAAGGCGGAAGAATTTGATGTAAATATATTTAATAACGGCGGTTACGATTGTGACATTGTGAATCTTTGCAATTTGCCCGGCGAGAAGATCACAATGACAATTAAACCCTCGGAGGAGTTTTGCGATTTTCTGGGTTGGAGCAGAAGAGACAGTAATGGCGACAGGTCTTATAATGCTGACAAGATCATAAGCACGGATAAGACCATCACTGTTACGGTAGCTTCCGGAGAACTCTATTATGCTCATTGCAATTCCCCATGGAACGCTTGCTATGCTGATTTTACTCAATCAAATTCAGGAAAGCGGAAATTCACAGTCCATCATTTAATGTGTCATCGCAACGAAAATGGTATATGGATACTTGATCAAGAAAGCATAAGAATTGTAGATAATGTAGCGTTCTATCATACGATCTACCAAGGTTATGGTGGTCCTGTCATGACTCACAGGAATTGTTACGGGTATTTCATGCGCGATGAAAACACGAAGTTTTCCACGGAAGGCGTTTACGTTACTATCTTAAAAGATGAACGTGGCAGGGAAACCGGAGCAAAACAATATATACATACCTGGAAATATGATCTGAGTCAGAATCCAGGCAGCGATATCTTTGCACTTATGGATGAAGACGGAAAGATAATCTTAAAGATTGCTTTTTATGATGAAACTACGTTCATGCACATTGATCCGCTAACGGGCGATTGGCTGGATCAGTTTGAAGATCCGGAACTGTTAAAATACGTTGATTCTTAATAAGTTAAGAATTGAAACCACACAATCGTTTTGGTAACATAATTACCGCCCCGGGTGAGGTTATCCGGGGCGTGATTATAAGTAACGGAGTAACTATGATCTATTTTGACAACAGTGCAACGACTTTCCCTTCGGACAGGGTAAGAACTGTTATAAACGATATGTTGAGAGATGAGTTCTCGGGAAACCCGGGATCTCTTCACAAGCTCGGAGTTGCGGCAGACAAGGCATATTGTGATACACAGGCCAAGGTAGCTGATCTCCTTGGAGCATACGGATCTGAGATCATATTTACTTCCTGCGCGACTGAAAGTGCAAATACCGCGATCCGCGGTTTCATGAGCAGAAATGGCAGGGCAGGCAAGAGGGTCATTTCCACCAGGACCGAACACAAAGCTTCGCTCGAGTGTCTTGCTCTTTTAGAGAAGAGCGGATATGAGGTTGTCTATCTTCCGGTAGGAACTGACGGCAAGCCTGATCTTGCTGAGCTTGAGAAAGCCATGACCGTGGAGAAGACTGCGCTTCTTTGTTTTACGCTCGTAAATAACGAGACGGGTTCTGTCTTGCCTTTGGACCAGATAACCGCATTGAGGAACAGATTGAGCCCTGATACGAAGATATATCTTGATGCTGTTCAGGCATTGGGAAAGATGCCCATCAATCTTCATAAGATGAACGTGGACATGTGTTCTTTCTCGGGACACAAGATCCATTCCGTCAAAGGCAACGGAGTGCTTTATGTTAAGGACGGCGTAAGGATTGATCCGTTCATTCTCGGCGGAGGACAGCAGAAGGGAATGAGATCGGGTACGCAGAGCCTCCTTCTTGCCAAGGCTTTTGAAGTTGCTCTGGAAGAAGCGGTAGAGACCATGGATGGTTCTCATGAGGATATCTCCAAGATAAATGAATACTTAAGAAAAGAACTTACCAAAAGAGACGCACGCATCCTTTCGCCTGATGATGCTTTGCCCAATGTTCTTAATGTCGCGTTTGAAGGATTCGAATCCGAGACGATGCTTCATTGCCTTGAGATATATGATATCTTTGTCTCTACGGTTTCCGCTTGTTCTTCAAAGGCAAAAAAGGTATCCTATGTGCTGCTCGAGTCAGGCGTTGACAGAAAGACCGCTGCCAATGCCGTAAGACTTTCTTTCTCGCGCTATAATACGATGAAGGAAGCAGAAGACTTCATAAAAACGGTGGATGATATCTACGATAAGTTCGCGGTCATGAAATAGGAGCATTACTAATGTCTAATGTTATTCTCGCCAGAATGGGCGAAGTCACTTTGAAGGGTCTTAACAGAGGCTCTTTTGAGATACAGCTTAAGAGCAATCTCAAATACAGGCTCAAGAGATTCGGCAACCTCAAGATCTTTCAGAGCCAGAGCCGCATCTGGATCGAACCGAAGGAAGAGGACAACCCGAATTTTGCAGACGAAGCAGCAGCAAAAGACATATTGGATGCGGTCTGCCAGGTCTTCGGCATCGTTTCCGTAAGCTTCGCCAGAAAGTTTGAAGGCGGCTTTGATTCCATCTGCGAAAATGCCAGGTCGCTGACTGAATACATTCTTTCCGAGAACCCCGACTTCAAGACTTTCAAGATCGAGAGTAAGCGCGGAAACAAGGCTTTTCCGATGGATTCGCCGACGATCTGCGATGAGCTCGGAGGCTTTATCCTCGATACTTTCCCCGAACTCTCGGTTAAGATGAAGAATCCTGATTTCATCATCAACGTTGAGATCAGAGAATATAACTACGTGTATTCAGGCAAGAAGATGGCTCACAGAGGTCTGCCTGTCGGAACAGCGGGCCGCGGAATGCTCCTGCTCTCCGGCGGCATCGACAGTCCTGTTGCAGGCTTCATGATGGCTTCACGAGGAATGCCTTTGGATGCTGTATATTTCCACTCGTATCCTTATACGAGCGACCTCGCAAAACAGAAGGTAATAGATCTTGCCAAGATCGTTTCGCGGTTCTCCGGAAGGATGAATCTCCATATCGTAAATTTCACGCAGATACAGCTCGACATGTATAAGAACTCGCCCCAGGACATGCTCACGGTCACGATGCGCCGTGTCATGCTCAGGATCGCTGAAGAACTTGCCAAAAAGCATGACTGCAAGTGCCTGATCACCGGCGAATCCCTGGGTCAGGTGGCATCGCAG
>SVJC01000154.1 GCA_015069215.1 Oscillospiraceae bacterium | reverse complement strand
CTGCGTCGGCGACGACAACATCTACATCTTCGGCTGCCGCGCCCAGGACATGGCTGCAACAAAGGCTTACTACAACCCGAAGTGGCAGTATGAGAACATCCCCGGCCTCAAGAAGTGCCTCGACAGGCTTGTCGACGGTTCTTTCAACGATGAGGGCAGCGGCATGTTCAACGACCTGTTCAACGGCCTCATCTACGGCTCCAACTGGCAGCCCGGCGATCCTTACTATGTACTCGGCGACTTCGACGATTACAGAAAGACGCGCGACAGAATGTACATGGATTACAAGGATGAGCTCAAGTGGGCAAGAATGTGCTGGGTCAACATCTGCAACTCCGGTAAGTTCTCTTCAGACAGAACGATCAAGGAGTACGCTGAGGACATCTGGAACATTAAGCCGCAGAAGATCTGATTTTGTAGTATAATTAAAGGACTTTATCAAGGAGGTGACTCATATGCCGATATTTCAGGACCAAAAAGGAAAGAACATCGCGAATTTCCAGAAAATGATCGATGAGAAGAAGCATACTATCTGCAAGTACTACGACGAGATTGGTCATCTGTATTACGGTCAGTATAAGGACATGAACATTGACGTCACAAAGGACATCAATGCACGCTGCGAGTCCATCTCCAACATCTACAAGGAGATCGAGGAGCTCAACATAAAGATCCTCAGGGAGAAGGGCCTCAAGAAGTGCGCCATCTGCAGCACCGAGAACCAGCTCGCTAACGCTTTCTGCTTCAAGTGCGGCGCAAGGTTTGCCGATGACGATGCAGTTCCCGCTGACATCATCGCTCCTCCGAACGCATGCGCTACTCCCGCTTCCGAGATGCCGGCAGCACCCGCTCCCGCAGTTGAAGAAGCACCTGCAGCGCCCGCTGCTCCCGCAGCGATCGAAGAAGCCGGCGAATGATCCTTTCCTGAAAACCCTTAAAATACAAGGGCTGTTGCACTGAGCAACAGCCCTTTTTCATCAGCATTTGTTTTTGCAAAGGACGATCAGTATATTTGCATCCGCTATTTGATCCCACCAGTTGAGCGCGTCATACAGAAAAAGCAATAATCCGATTTTGGTATGACTTTTCTCAAGCGGTTTTGATAAATAAGCCGGCTTTTTCATGCCAGATATCGCTTTTCTCAGTTTTGGAATGAAAAATCCTTCAGCAAATGCTGATTTTTGCTGATTTTGTCATTCCAAAAAGCGCTTTTTGAATATCTGGTACCATTTCGCTGCAACACCTGCAAAAAAGTGCTTCCATGACAACAACAAGCTCTTCAAAAGGCTCTGATCCGGGAACTTTTGCGTCGTTCCCTTTCTTTTATACAAATTGCATCTGAAAGAGGCCGAAATTGTCCTATTTTTCTTGCGACATTAGGCCTTCTTTGTGCTAATATTTATAAATTATATCTTTCAAGGGGGGCAAAATATGGCAAAGATTTTCGAGCAGGAATCACGTACATTTTCAGAGTATCTTCTCGTACCTAATCTTACGACAGAAGAGAATACACCGGACAAGGTAGATCTTTCGGCGCCTATAGCTAAATACAGGAAGGGGCAGGAAGAATCAAGACTTAAGATCAACATCCCCATGGTATCTGCAGTCATGCAGTCCGTAAGTGATGACGGTATGGCAATTGCATTGGCACGCTGCGGCGGTCTGTCCTTCGTGTTCCAGTCACAGTCCATCGAGTCGCAGTGCGACATGATCAGGAAAGTCAAGAAATACAAGGCCGGTATCGTTGAGTCCGACTCCAATCTCTCTCCTGACGACACCCTTGAGAAAGTTTTAGAGCTCCATGAGAAGACAGGCCACGGCACTGCAGCCGTTACTGAAGACGGTTCAAAGACCGGCAAGCTCTTAGGCCTCGTTACGACACGTGATTACCGTGTCAGCAGAATGTCCCTCGATACAAAGGTAAGAGAGTTCATGACCCCTATAGATAAACTCGTTACCGCTCCCGAAGGCACATCCCTCAAGGAAGCAAATGACATCATCTGGGACAACAAGATCAACCAGCTCCCCATCGTAGATAAGGAAGGCCGTCTCGTAGGTCTCGTTTTCCGTAAGGACTACGATTTCCACAAGGCTAACCCTAACGAGCTCCTCGATTCAGAGAAGAAGCTCATCGTCGGTGCCGGCATCAACACAAGAGACTATGCAGAGAGAGTTCCCGCCCTCATCGAGGCTGGCGCTGACGTTCTCTGCCTTGACAGCTCCGACGGTTTCTCCGTATGGCAGGAGCGTGCACTCAAGTGGTGCAAGGAGAACTATCCTGACGCGATCGTAGGCGCAGGCAACGTTGTTGACGCAGAAGGCTTCAGATTCCTTGCAGACTGCGGCGCAGACTTCATCAAGATCGGTATCGGCGGCGGTTCCATCTGCATCACCCGTGAGCAGAAGGGTATCGGCTGCGGACAGGCTTCCGCGGTTCTCGCCGTTGCTGAAGAGCGTGACAAGTACTTCAAGGAGACAGGCGTTTACATCCCTCTGTGTTCCGACGGCGGTATCGTTCACGATTACCATATGGCTCTTGCACTCGCAATGGGCGCAGACTTCCTCATGCTCGGAAGATATTTCGCAAGGTTCGACGAATCCCCTACGAGAAAGCTCCTCGTTAACGGTTCATACGTAAAGGAGTACTGGGGAGAAGGTTCTAACCGTGCAAGAAACTGGCAGCGTTACGACGACGGCGGAAAGGGCGGCAAGATGGCTTTCGAGGAAGGCGTTGACTCTTACGTTCCTTACGCAGGTTCCCTCAAGGACGGCGTTGAGACTTCCCTCGCAAAGGTCAAGGCTACAATGTGCTCCTGCGGTTCCTCTTCCATCGCCGAGTTCCAGAACAAGGCACGCCTCGTAGTCGTCTCCTCCACTTCCATCATCGAGGGCGGCGCACACGACGTCATCCAGAAGGAAAATGACAGAACTGCGCGCTGATTTGCAAACGCGTACGTTTCTTAATAAAATATGCAAAGTTTTTTAGAAACAAATAAGGAGACAGAAAATGGCTGAAGAACAAGTAAAGAAGCAAATGACCAAGGAAGGTTATGAGGAACTTCAGAACGAGCTTGCCGAAAGAAAGACTGAGATAACAGCTCAGATCACCGCCAAGATCATGGAAGCCAAGGCTCAGGGTGACCTTTCAGAGAACTCCGAGTACGAGGAAGCCAGGATCGAGCAGGCTGCAAACGCTGCACGTATCGAAGAGATCGAGAACATCCTCAAGAACGCCGAAGTCATCGACGATTCCGACATCTCTACAGACAAGGTATCCCTCGGTGCTTACGTAACTCTCCAGAACACAACGACAAAGGAAGAGTACAAGTATAAGCTCGTTGGCGAGAGCGAAGTCGACTTCAAGAAGAAGAGGATCTCTGAGAACTCTCCCGTCGGCAGAGCCATCATCGGCCAGAAGAAGGGCAAGACAGTTTCAGTTTCAGCACCCAAGGGCATCATCAAATATAAAATCCTTAAGATAGAGAAGAACAATGGCTAAGAAATTCGTACCCAGCACAGAACCCTTAAGCGCAGAAGAGATCCAGGAACAGACAAGATTCCGTATGGAGAAGCTCAAGGCTCTCCAGGAATCCGGCAAGGATCCTTATGAAGAGCTTACCTACGACGTAACCAACCATTCTGTTGAGATCACCGGTGATTACGAATCATTCGCAGGCAAGACCGTCAGAGTTGCAGGCCGTCTCATGTCCAAGAGAGGCATGGGTAAGGTTTCCTTCTGCGACCTCTACGACAGAAGGGGCAAGATCCAGATCTTCACAAAGATCGACAATCTCCCTGAAGAAGAGTACCAGGCATGGCAGAACCTCGATATCGGTGACTTAGTCGGTGTTGAGGGTGAGGTCTATATGACCGAGAAGGGCGAGGTATCCATCCTCACCAAGGCATATAAGCTCCTTGCAAAGTGCCTCCATCCCCTCCCGAACAAGTATCAGGGCCTTAAGGATACAGAGATCCGTTACCGTCAGAGATATCTCGATCTCATCGTAAATCCCCAGGTTAAGGAGACTTTCGAGAAGAGATCCAAGGTCATCAAGGAGATCCGTAATTTCCTCGCTGACAGGGACTTCATGGAAGTTGAGACTCCCCTGCTCGTCACCAATGCCGGCGGCGCAGCTGCAAGGCCGTTCCTTACGCACTTCAACGCTCTCGACATCGACTTAAAGCTCCGTATCTCCTTGGAGCTCTACCTCAAGCGTCTCCTCGTAGGCGGATTTGAGAGAGTATTCGAGATCGGCAGAGTATTCCGTAACGAGGGTATGGATACACGCCATAACCCTGAGTTCACTCTTATGGAGCTCTACCAGGCTTACACTGACTACAACGGCATGATGGAGCTCACAGAGTCAATGTTCCGTTATGTGGCTGAGAAAGTCTGCGGCACAACGCTCATCAAGTACGGCGACTTGGAGATCGACTTCGGTAAGCCGTTTGAGCGCCTCACAATGAACGATGCGATCAAGAAGTATGCAGGAATCGACTTCGATACAGTAGAAGGCGATGAGGCTGCTAAGAAGCTTGCTGAAGAGCATCACATCGAATATGAGGCATGGCACACAAAGGGTGACATCGTTAACCTCTTCTTCGAGGAATACTGCGAGAAGAACCTCCTCCAGCCTACATTCATAATGGATCACCCTCTGGCCATCTCCCCTCTTACAAAGAAAAAGAAGGGATCTCCGGACAAGGTAGAGAGATTCGAGCTCTTCATCAACACATGGGAAATGTGCAACGCATATTCAGAGCTCAACGATCCTATCGACCAGCGCGAGAGATTCGCTGCTCAGGACGCTACAGCTGAAGCAGGCAACGACGAAGCAGACCATACCGATGAGGATTTCCTCAACGCATTGGAGCTCGGTATGCCTCCTACGGGCGGCATCGGCTACGGCATCGACCGTCTCGTCATGCTCCTGACAGACAGCCCCAGCATCAGGGATGTTTTGCTCTTCCCGACCATGCGCCCCACGACGTAACGTTTTGTTTTGGCAAAACCTGCAAACCCAATAAAATAAGGCATTTCAGCCCGTTTAGACTTACCTCTAAATGGGCTGTTTACATCTAACTTACATCTAACTTACTTCTTTTGATGCAAGATTTTGTGCAGAGCCTGTAAAATCGTACATTTGCAGAT
>SVJC01000153.1 GCA_015069215.1 Oscillospiraceae bacterium | reverse complement strand
GAAATGCAAAACGAAATATAATTCAATTACTTTTTCCCAGAACATCGACTTTACCGGATTGGAAGAATTGGCTAAAGCCGATGGCCTCAAGAGCGTTTATTTAAAAGAGTATGATGTCAGCAATGCCGGCATGACGGCTCGATCTTCCACACAGCCTTTGGATTATGAGTCTTATTCAAGATATTGTGAAATGGCAAGCCGCATTAATGCCGAAAAAGGATTCAGGTTTGCTATTGTTACGCTGGGTTATTCCACACAGGAAAAATGGAAGAAAGAGTATGGCTCAAAGTTTGCACAGATAGAAGCCATACCACAGATCGGCTTTAAACTGACGCTTAACGAAGACTACTCGGTTACACGTGATTCGCATGATGAATACTATGGCGAAGATTACACTTTGCTCTGCTGGCATATCGAATGTGACGGGGAAATGGTTTTGCAAAGGGTAGCAGGAGGGGAATTGGTCCTTCAGCCGAAATACCAATGGCTTAAAAAGAAGACAGGAACGTTCAGGATCTACCTGATCGCTGTAGTTAACGGTGAATATACCAGAGTCAGCAACATAATCGAGTACACGATAACAGAGCCCCCGGTTACGCCGGCCGGAGCAGGTTTGTTCATGCGGGTGAACGGGAAGAGCGTTCCTGTTACCTGGGAGGACAACGTTTCCGTAGCAGAACTTAAGACCCTTTCCGTAAAAGAGGGCATGACGGTTACCCTGACCAAACGTAATGAAAACCTGAGCCGTGGCCTTATCGAAAGGGTAATAGACAAAAGCGATGCCAATATTGATGTGGCAACGGGAGATCTTGTTCTTTACATGGGAAACTGGCTTGGTGTCTGCCTTGGCCCGGGAAACGGGAAATATACAAAACTCGGCAAGATAGATCTTCCCGAAAACGAGATCAAAGAATTGTTTTCCAAGGATGATGTAACCATAACATTAATATGGGGAGTGCCGTAGTCAGCGTTGCCTCCGTGCTATAATAAACGCGTTGAACGGAGGGCATCATGGCGATCGAGGATCTTGGAAGAAACGGCTTTAAGCTGATCCAGCCTGACAACTGCTTTAAACTTGATACCGCGGGAGTTTTGCTCGCGTGGTTTGCCGCATCTTTTTCCCGGAAGGGAAAAACCTCCCAAATGCTCGAATTAGGGAGCAGCGCAGGGGGCTGCACGATGCTCGTTGCTGCAAGAAGACCTGAAGTCTCTATCGACTGCGTAGAGGTTATGAAAGAGCCCTATGAGGCACTGCTTAAGAACATTGAACTAAATAAGGCGGGAGAACGCATAAAAGCATATAATTGCGATGTCAGGGAACTGCCGCGCGAATTGAAGGACAGTCTTTACGACGTCGTTTTCATGAATCCGCCGTTCTATCAGACGGACAAGTCTGTGGTTACGGATAAAGAAAATGTTCTGACCGCAAGATTCAATGAAAAAGGGAGCCTGGAGGACTTTGTCTCATGCGCTTCGGCAAGGACAAGAATGTCTTCGGGTTATACTGTAATGTGCATGGCGCCTTCAAGGCTGCCTGAATGCCTTGAACTGTTTGCCAAATACAAGCTCGCGCCGTCAAGACTCATAAGCGTGCATGCTTCAGCAGTGAAAGACGCATTCCTGTTCTTGCTCGCAGGCAAGAAAGGCTCGCCAAACACTGAATTTAAAGTGCTCCCGCCGCTTTTTCTCGATTCGGAGAGAGTATCTGAAATATATACGGAGGAACATACGGATTGCTTTATCTAGTCGGAACGCCGATCGGCAATTTGAAGGATATATCTAAGCGCGCTTTGGAAGCTCTTGAAGCTGCCGATGTCATCGCATGTGAAGACACAAGAGTAACGGGGCTTTTGCTGCAGGCTCTTGAGATTACGGGTAAGCGCCTCATCTCATATCACGAGCACAATAAGGCTGCCAGTGGAGAGGGCATAATAAAGCTCCTCGAAGAAGGCCTCAATGTAGTACAGGTATCTGATGCGGGAATGCCCGCGATAAGCGATCCCGGAGCGGATCTTGTAAAGCTTGCGATCGAAAAGGGAATAGAAGTATCCGTAATTCCGGGGCCATCGGCCGTAACCGCGGCTTTGGCGATCTCCGGACTTGATACGAGATACTTTCATTTCGAGGGTTTCCTGCCTTCGGAGGGCGGCGACAGAAAGAAGCGCATCAAAGCACTTTCCGATATTCATGAAACGATCGTCATGTATGAAGCGCCGCACCGAATAAAAAAGCTTTTCGACGAGCTTTCTGAGGCCGGTTTTGGTTCATGCAAAGCAGCAATCTGCAGGGAACTGACAAAGAAATACGAACAGGCCATCAGAATGACCGTTGATGAGCTTCGTGAATACTATCAGAAGACTGAGCCCAAGGGTGAGTTCTGCATCTGCCTGGAGCCCCTCCCGGAAAAGGAAACAGGCGCATCCGGCATGGTCGAAGCTGATAAGCTTATCGGAATGCTCTGCGAAAAGGGGATGTCGACCAAGGATATAGCTTCTGTCGTCTCTGAACTTACGGGCATGAACAAGAAAGAAGCCTACAATCAGGCGATGAAGCTTAAGGAAGAAAAACCGAATCAAGAGTAAGATCGTTGATAAAACTGATTATCCTGCGTTTTACAGCGTTGTCTGTCGGCAGGTAATCTCTGCAGCCGACTATTATCAGCAGATCGCGTCCCGGATAGATACCGTTTCTGATGTAGTTTTCGATTCTAGAACTGATGTTGTCCATGTAATTCGGATCATCGGCCATTCCCATGAACTCGATGAAGAAGAAACGCCCGAGGACGGGGATAAAGACAATAAAATCAGGAAAGATCCTTTTATATGGGTTTAATTGGTAAAGTGCTTCATATTTGTACTCGAGATGAAGATCGTCAAGTGCGCCGGCAATAAGCATCTCACCCCTGGAGTCGACATTGTTCATATGGTTGTCGTAATACTCCTTGCCCTTACCGAGTTCGTTTAATCCGGTGACCATTTCCGTCCACAGCTTCGCATTGAACTTGGTGTTTGACTGACAAACTCTAATGTTTTCCGGGACGATCAACCTGCGTTTCCTGAGTTCGTGATCGAAGTATTCCATTTGTTTTGAAAGCTTTTCCCGCTCTGCCATTTGATCTGAATATTCTTTATATCTTCGCCCGTCCTGGGTGCTTTCATAACGTTTTCTTTTACCGTCCCTGTTTTTAACCGAAACGCGGATCGTGCGTTTCCCTCCGCGCATGCCGAAATGGAAAGTCGGCATGCTGTCCAACTTAGTTTTCAGATACTTATGATTTACAAAGATGTATTCGTCGCAAAACATATTCATTCTTTTATCGTATAGTGTCTGATCAGGATTTTTACCGACAAAAAACTACAAAAACCGACAAGCAAGGCACTGAATAAAAGAGCCGGTATTTAATAATCTAATAACCTTGTCTGATATTCGCACTTTTACTCACCGTGTTTCCATCGAATGGTGAGCAAGTTGGGGAGAAAGATGAATATCAGCAGCTTTTCGCACTTTTACTCACCGTTTTGCTGAAGAATGGTGAGCAAGTTGGGGAAAAAGATGAATATCAGCAGTTTTTCGTACTTTTACTCACCGTTTTGCTGAAGAATGGTGAGTAAAGAGGAGATAATGAATTTGGCGGTCAGCGCTGCGTATTAGCCGACAAATCAGAAGTAAAGTGAAGCGGCCATACTGTCCGAAATCTTGAAAACACCGTTATAAATATTTATAATCAATAAGTTTTAGATTTTAAGTCACTATAAGGAGGCCGTTATGGCAGACAAGAAACCATTCTACATCACCACGCCCATTTACTATCCGTCGGGCAATCCGCACATCGGACATTGCTACACGACGATCGCTTGCGATTGTATCGCACGAATGAAGCGAATGCAGGGCTACGATGTAATGTTCCTTACCGGTACTGACGAGCACGGCCAGAAGATCGAGAAGAAGGCTCAGGAAGCAGGAGTAACTCCCAAGGCTTACGTTGACGACATCGTCGCCAATTTCAAGAAGCTCTGGGCAAGACTCGGCATTTCCTATGACAGATATGTCCGTACAACTGATGACTATCACATCAAGACGGTTCAGAACATTTTCGAGAAGCTCTACAAGGACGGCTGGATCTACAAGAGTGAGTACAAGGGAAAGTACTGCACACCCTGTGAATCCTTCTGGACAGAGAGCCAGCTTGTTGACGGCAAGTGCCCCGACTGCGGAAGAGACGTAACAGACGCTTCCGAGGAGGCTTATTTCTTCAAGCTCTCACACTTTGCACCCAAGCTCAAGGAACTCCTTCTCGATGAGGAGAAGAACTTCCTCAACCCTAAGTCCAGAGTCAACGAGATGATCCACAACTTCATCGATCCGGGACTTCAGGACCTCTGCGTCTCAAGAACGAGCTTTACATGGGGAATCCCGGTAACATTCGATGACAAGCACATCGTTTACGTCTGGATCGACGCGCTCACGAACTATATCTCCGCATTGGGATTCATGAACGACACATATAACGACTACGAGAAATACTGGCCGGCTGACATGCACGTCATGGCAAAGGAGATCGTAAGATTCCACTCACTCATCTGGCCTTCCATCCTGATGGCTCTTGGCGAGCCCGTTCCGAAGAAGGTTTACGGCCACGGCTGGATCACCTTCGGCGACGGCGGAAAGATGAGCAAGTCCAAGGGCAACGTTATCGATCCGTTCGTCCTCTGCGACAGGTACGGCGTTGACGCACTGAGATTCCACCTCCTCCGCGAGATGGTATTCGGTTCCGACATGCCTTACTCCAACGAGATGATGTTCAACAGATACAACGCTGACCTTGCAAACGACTTGGGCAACCTTGTATCCAGAACAGTCGCAATGGCCATCAAGTATTTCGACGGCACTCTGCCTGCTGATAAGGAGTTCACAGACGCTGATACGGATCTCGTATCACAGCTCGACACGCTTCAGCCCGTTGTCTCCGATACTTTCGGTACATGCCGTTTCTCTGAGGGCCTTGAGGCCATCTTCAAGGTCGTTGCAAGAGCTAACAAGTACATCGACGAGAACGAGCCCTGGAAGCTTGCAAAAGATGAATCTGCAAAGCCGCGTCTTGCAGCAGTCCTTTACAACCTCCTCGATGCAGTAAGAAGAGTTACGATCCTTATTACT
>SVJC01000152.1 GCA_015069215.1 Oscillospiraceae bacterium | reverse complement strand
ACCTGCATGAAAGACACGGCTTGATGTCTGCCTCTGCGAGATCGATCACTTCGCAAGAGATGTCTTTGCTTGCTGCCGCAAGTTCTGCAGCCACTTCTTTTACTAGTGCATTTGTATTTCCGTTTTTTCGCGGACTCGACGTAAGTATCAATATCTTTTTCATACATCGATTATACTATAAAAATGTGGTAAAATTATTAATAATGACTCAATTCATGGAGGAATTGACTATGATAAAAAAGAGATTATTGCCTATATTGATGGCCGCAGCGATGGTCTTTGCCATGGCACCCCTCGGCTTGGACGCCGTTTATGCAGACCCGGTCGACGGCGAGCCGTCTGGCGACGAGGTTCTGGTAGACGAAGGAAGCGATGTGAACGTTTCTTCGGAAGTAGAGACGACTGAACCGGCCGCTAATGATGTGACGGAACCGGCTAAGCTCGATGGCGACGACGGCGAAGAGGAAGAGCTTCTTGAAAACCCATTGTATGTCGAGGGTAAGAATGCAGTTATCAACTATTCGCTGATAAAAAAGAAGACCAGATCTCTTTCTGTTTCCAAAGTGCTCATTTTTGTCAACAAAGGCTTTGGCACTTTGCGTTACGCCAAGGTAAGCGGCAACAAAAAGATTACTATTAATAAGACAACCGGTAAAGTCACTGTGAAGAAAAAGCTGAAGAGAGGCACCTATTCAATCAATGTCAATGTTACGGCGTCCGGAGACGATACTCATGCAGCCGTCACACAAACAGTGACGTTTAAGGTAAAAATCACAAAGCCTCTCAAGACAAAGAAGATTTTGGGAACAACCTGTATATACCAGGGCGGTTTCTGGTTCCCAAAGTCATTAGGAGAGAGAGAATTATCTGATACTGAATTAAAGGAGCTGGGCACGGAAACAGATATAATGTATCTGCAGAGACATATCAACACCTTTGCTGATGCCGTGCGGTTCCTGAAAGTGAACAATTGCAGGGATTCGGAAGATAACGATATCTCTGTTCAACATGCGCTTATCGATCGTGCCTCCGGACGAAGAGCGTTCTGTAAGGCAGTGATCTATCTCATCGAAGACAATTGCACCGATTCAGGACTCTTGCATTTTAACACTGACACAGGCGACAGCCTTTGCTATGGTTACTTTAAGAAGGGATCGTATTACTACTCAGCGAATCCGATCGAATTATTGCTTAACAGTGATGCAAAACGCTGGATGCCACTAAGCAAAGGTAAATATGTCTACAAAAGCCTGTCAAGTGTAATCAGCGCAATTAAAAAGTATGACAAGGATCATGGCAAAATCATTGGCGAATGCAATAAAGAAAACTACCCGAGCCAAATCGATAAGCCTGAGCTTACAGCCGCTAAGATCAAGGAACTGGCTGACGATCCCGATTTGACATTAGAGCAGGCTTCGGCGGAAATCTCCACCGTCAGTGATGCGATCAATTTCCTGACCGCACGTGGATATACAGTTGGCCGTTACTCATACAATCATGCCTTCGATTATGAAGGTATCCATTGGATTCGTGGTCTGACTGCTAAATTCACTTACGAGAATAATGCCGGTTCGTGCGGAGGGACAAGCCAATTGTTCAACCGTTTGCTGGCGGGAGATTTTGATGAACAGGGTTATGTCGAGATGCGTTCAATAGAGGGCGGTCACATTATGAATTATTTCAAACGAGGCGATACTTACTATTTCTGTGACTTCACCGGTGTTTCTTTTGTTGACGATCCATTTGCCTATCTCGAGTATGAAACAACTGACCCTCAGGCCTTTGGAGATTTTTACCTGGCTAGATATCCTGAACAAAACAATATAGATTCAGAATATTATCTCCTGAATCTATATATGTATGCCAGAGACGGTCAGGTCCAGTCACCATGCGGTATAGATTCTGATAGTCCCCCTAAGCCTTTTGGCGGTGGCAAATATCCTGACCTGTATGCCAATGATATACATGACCAGACAATAATACTGCTTGAACGCGAGGGATATACTATGCGATGGACTGATGGTCCTCCTGAAGATCAGTGGCCGCCGGAAATCAATATTCCGGTTGACAACGACTGATGAAAACATTTTCTATCAACAAAAAACCCGGCACCGCATTGGTGCCGGGCTTTTGTTTTACTTGAAATTATTCAACAGGTACTACCCAACCGAATTCGTCTTCGATCTGTCCGATCTGAGTTCCGTAAATGGTGTCATAGAGGAGCTGTGCGATTGGCCCTATTTCTCCGCCATTGACTTCCATGACCTTGTCCTTGTATCTCAGTTCTCCAACCGGTGAGATGATTGCAGCGGTTCCTGATGCGAACATTTCCTTGAACTCGCCCTTGTCGTAAGCCTCGCAGATCTCATCGATCGACAGGAGTCTTTCTGAGACTTTGTAGCCCTTTGCCTTGAGAGCGTGGATGCAGGAATCTCTGGTGATACCAGGCAGGATCGTTCCTCTCAGAGGTGCCGTAATGACTTCATCTCCGATTACGAAGAAGGCGTTGGAAGTTCCTACTTCCTCAACGTATTTCTTCTCTTTGCCGTCAAGCCAGAGGATCTGTTCATAGCCCTTGTCATGAGCGATCATCTGAGCCTTCAGACCGCATGCGTAGTTTCCGCCGCACTTGGCTTCGCCTGTTCCGCCCTGAGCAGCTCTTACGTATGTATCTTCAACATAGAGCTTGGTCGGCTCCAGTCCGTTTGGATAGTAAGGACCGGACGGGCTCAGTATTATTACGAAGAGATACTGATATGAATCTCTGATTCCCAGATAAGGTTCTGTTGCAATAATGTAAGGTCTGATGTAAAGGGATGTATCCTTTACTTCCGGAATCCAGTCCGCATCAACTTTGACGATAGCCTTGACCGCTTCAACGTACAGTTCCTCGTCGATTGGCGGAATGCACAGTCTATCGTTGGTTCTGTTTGTTCTCTTGGCGTTCATGTCAGGTCTGAAAAGCTGTACAGCTCCTGTCTTTACGTTCTTGTATGCCTTGAGGCCTTCGAACATTTCCTGACCGTAGTGCAGAACCAAAGCAGCCGGGTCCAATGGAATCGGTGCGTATGGAACAATTCTGCCGTCATGCCATCCCTGGCCTTTGTCGTATTCCATGATGAACATGTGGTCCGTGAAGTACTTTCCAAACGGAAGGTTGTTCGGATCTGGTTTTTCTTTTGGGTTGGTTGTTCTTGTTACTGGAAATTCATATTTCATGATCGATCTCCTCTTTCTATATTCTTTTGTGTCTAGGACACTATCTTACTACTTTTTGATTGCAGGTGCAAAGGCTTCAGCCCGCTATCTGTCCTGCATACTGATGCTCTCGATGGCAACCGGACCGCCGCGGACGACTTCGATGTTCTTGAATCTGTCGTGGATTACGTTCAGAATCGAGTCGTTCTTGATCTCAGTCCTGCAGGATTCGATCAGCACGCTGTTTTTGTCCATGTCTTTGACCTGGAACTTAAAAGCCTCAGCCATCTGGAAGATCTCGGCTCTAGTCTTATCCGTTACGCCGTTGATCTTGATGAACATTACTTCCTTTGTCCTGATTGACAGGTTCGTGAAGTCGATGACTTTGATTACTTCAACGCTTCTGTTGAACTGTTTCTTAATCTGCTCGAAGGTGTTCTCGTCTGCGTCCAGGCAAATGGTCATCCTTGAAACCGTACGGTCTTCAGTCTCGCCTACGGTCAGGCTGTGAATATTATATGATTTGCCGCTCAGCAGTCCCGATATTCTCGCCAGTACGCCCGTCTTGTTCTCGACATAGAGGGAAAGCCATCTTCTTTTCATTCCGTTGTTGTCATTTTTCATGCTATCCCCTCCTTACACGCTCGTAATCAGATCGGTGATCGGTCCGCCCGGTTTGATCATCGGCAGTACCAGATCCTCGTCCTCAACGATAAACTCGATAACGGTCGGGCCGTTCTTCCTGGTCTTTGCTTTTGCAAAAGCTTCAGAAATCTCGTCAGCCTTTGTGACTCTTATGCCCTGGGCTCCGTAAGCTTCCGCAAGTTTTACGAAGTCCGGAACGTATGTTGGACAATCATCGCTTCTGCCTTCGCAGAGCTCGTTGCACCCCTTTGTCTCGCAGGCCTTGCACCGTCTCAAACAAGTTCCCGCAAAGGCTTTATTGTAGAACAGGTCCTGCCACTGGCGAACCATGCCCAGATATCCATTGTTGAAGATGCAGGCTATGACCGGCAGCTCGTTGATGACTGCAGTTGCCAGCTCCTGGGAGTTCATCTGGAATCCGCCGTCACCCGTGATGGCGATAACATCGCGTCCGGGGTTTCCGATGGCTGCGCCGATAGCCGCAGGAAGTCCGTAACCCATTGTTCCCAGTCCGCCGCTGGTAATTAGCTGACGCTTACCGTAGATCTCGAAGAACTGGGTGGTCCACATCTGATGCTGTCCTACGTCGGTCGTCACTATCGGCTCGTCAAACTCCTCGTTTATGACGTCGATGATCTCCTTTGGCGTCAGCTTGTTCTTTTTGTCCATATAGAGTGGATGCTTCTCGTCCCACTCCTTAAGCTGATCAACCCAATCAGGATTCATCTCGCTTTCGCCTTCGAATTCTTTTGCCGCTGCAAGCAGCTTCTTTATCGCTTCCTTGGCATCGCCTACAAGAGGAACGTCTACCGTTACGTTCTTTGAGATCGATGCCGTATCGATATCGATATGGATAATCTTCGCTTTCGGTGCAAATGTACCAAGCTTTCCCGTGATTCTATCGTTGAATCTGGTTCCGATGGAAATGAGCAGGTCGCAGTTATTGACTGCGTTGTTCGCCGCAAAGCATCCGTGCATGCCCACGTTCCCGAAATAAAGTTCGTGGTTTGTCGGAACACTGCCCTTGCCCATGATCGTCGTAACCGTCGGGATGCCCGTCTCTTCCATGAGCTTTCTCATATCATCTGCTGCGCCGGCGATCTTTACGCCGCCTCCGAGAATGAAGAGCGGTCTCTTGGCTTTGTATATCATCTTGATGGCGCGCTTGATCTGGCCATCATGTACCTTCGTGTTCGGTTTGTACCCTCTAAGGTTTACGGTCCCAGGATACTCGTCGCTACCTGACTGGGCCATAACGTCCTTAGGAAGGTCCACAAGTACCGGTCCCGGACGACCTGACGTTGCGATGAAGAAT
>SVJC01000151.1 GCA_015069215.1 Oscillospiraceae bacterium | reverse complement strand
GGACTCCGCTCTCGACCATGCGGTTAACAGCATTGCTTCCGCCTCCGCCAACACCGATTACCTTAATGCTGGCAACATTCGATTCGTCCATTGAATAGCTGTGCTTGCTCTCAGACATCCTTAATTCCTCCGTAAATCTGTTTTATCCGATATAAATAAGATAAATGCCTAAATAATATATCACTCTGAATTCTAATCTAAACGTTATTTTTAATCAATACAGGCAGGATTATTAGACTCCTGATTGTAAGATTCTCAACACATTTTAACACTAAATTGTAAACTTTTTAGAAAATGTCAAATTATTTTCACGTTGACGGGTTAAAGATGAACTCATCACTCGTCATATCGAGGGTTCCCTTGATGGTAACCTGGTCAAAGGCATTCGAATTAAACAGATACAGAAGCCTGGTCATATAATCGTTTATCTTGTCGGTCTTGTTGAGCTTGCACTGCACGGGCTTTCCGCTCGCGGTATAGATTGTCAGGAACATGTATCCGCTCGGAAGGACCCTGAGTTCTTTCGTATGCTCGAACATGTTGAAATTGTCGCCGATGGTGGCATTGTCAGCCGTAAGGATGGCTCCGAGTACGATTATCGCCTTCTTGTAGGAATTTTCATCCCTTACCTTAACCTTGTCGCCAAGCTTTGCGGACTCAACGCTGATGCCGTAGATGATGGGGCTTACGGTCTGCTTGTTCTTGCCCGAGTCGAGCTCTAAGACCGTGCCGTTACGGTCAAGCGCGATAAAGCCGTCAGGAGTGCTCACGTAAGCGATCTTCCTTCTTTCCTTGACCGATATCAGGACCTCGGAAGGGATCCTGATCGTTATGGTAATGTCCGATATGTAAGGGTTCTCGTTCCTGATCTTCTCTTCGGTCTTGCCGTAGTTGAAGCTCAGGATGTCAATGAGGTTGCCGCTTACGCCGCTCATCAGGTGCGCATTGTATTTAAGGCCGACTTCTTCAAGGACCTGCTCGTCAGTAAGCTCTATGTTGCCGTCAATGGTAACTTCCCTGACCCTGAATATAGGCAGGAACAAAAACAGCATAACGGCCGTGATGATAAGGATCAGCAGCGTGAAAAAGATGACACCGCTCTTGGTGATCCTGAAGCGTCTCTTTTTCTTTTTAGGCTTTTTCTCCGCTTCCTTTTCAGTCTCTTCAGGCTTTTCTTCCTTATCGTCGCCTTCCGGTTCACCTTCGGATCCTGCTTCTTCAGACTCCGAAGACTCCCCGCTTTCCTTTTCTTCAGGCTCGCCTTCAGCAGCCTCTTCAGCGTTTGCGGCATCAGACGGCTCTTTATCGGTATCCTTCTCCTCATTTACGTCGGGAGCAGGCTTTTCATCTTCTTTTTTTGAGGATTCTTCCTTGTCTTCAGGTTCATCCTGCTTCTTTTTTGCAGGGGCCTTCTTACCCGGCTTCTTTACGGGCTTTTTGTCTTCGGGAGAACCGGCCTTCCTTATCTCAAAACCATCAAGGGGCTTTTCTTCCTTCTTATCAACGATCTGCAGATTTTCGTCAGACTCACCGCCGGAGCCTTCCGGTCCGCCGTCATATCCAAACAGTCTGTCGAGTTCGTTATCATCCATAGAATTCTATTGTATCAATCTTGCCTCTTCAGAGCGCCTGTGACCGCATCGAAAATGCGCTCATCCGTATCCTTGATCGCGAGCTTCAATGCGTTCTCACGCAACTTCAGGCGTCTATCATCATCACTGAGAAGTTCTGTCAGCGTTTCGAGTATCTTTCCGGATTCGCATTCGGCATCGGTAACAAGGACACCGCCGCCCTTTTCGGCGATAGATCTCGCATTGTAGGTCTGGTGGTCATGGGCAGCGTGAGGATAAGGCGCCATGATCGCGCAGGCACCTGTCGCGGTAAGCTCTGCGCAGGTAACTGCTCCGGCACGCAATATGGCGACATCGCTTCCGCACAGATAAAGGTTCGTATCTGTGATGTATTCCTTTATCTCGAGATTCGGAAGGTTCCTGTCTTCATCCGTAATGTGGACGGAGTTATGTTTGCCGCATGAAAGTACGAACTTCACATCCTTAAACTCAGGCTTTCTCGCGCATGAAAGAATGAATCCGGTTATTGTTGCGGATCCGAGCGATCCGCCCATCGCGAAAACAAACTTCTGTCCTTCCGGGATGCCGAGCTTTGCCCTGGATCCCTCATAGGTATTTCCGAACATGATCTTTCTCACGGGATTGCCCGTATAAACGACCTTTTTCGCGCCGCTGAAGGTTTTTTCCTGATCAGGGAAGCCCGTCATGATAAGTGCCGCGCCCCTTGACAGATATCTGTTGGCTCTTCCGGGGAATGCATTCGCCTCATGCACCATGAATGGTATCCCCAGGTTTTTGGCAGCAAGGATCATCGGTGCGCTGACATATCCGCCCGTACAGATCATGCACTCGGGCTTAAACGTGTTAAGGATGCCGATGCACTGTTTTTTGCCCCTTATGAGAGCAGCCTGCGCTTTTACGAGCTTAACCGACGGCCTTGAGGGAAACGGCTTTGCATCGATGTCAATGAAATCATATCCCGCGGCAGGGATAAGCTCGCCTTCAAGGCCGGATTTCCTGCCCGCGAAGATAAACCTGCATGTATCGCCTTTCTTTTCATATCCGTCCTTAAGGATGGAAGCTATGGCAAGTGCAGGATTGATGTGTCCGGATGTTCCTCCGCCGATTATACAGAAACGGTGCTCCATAAAAGGTTATACCGCCTTCTTAGATGAACGGGACGGCTTGTTCTCCTTGGGCTTCTTTCCGTATTTGGAAACCGAAAGGATCAGTCCGTAAGCAACGAGGAGCATGATCTGTGCCGTACCGCCGTAACTCATGAAAGGGAGCGTTACACCTGTGGCAGGAATGACCTGCAGCTCGACCGATATGTTCATCAGGACTTCTATGAATATCAGCGCGGTACACCCAGTCGCGACCGTCCGGTTGAACACGCCGTTCGCCTGCAATATGACCCGGATGCACATGACGAACATTATCATGTACATCGTCATCAGTATCAGGCCTCCGACAAAGCCGGTCTCCTCTATGTAGATCGAGAAAATATAGTCATTCTGCGCCTCTGCGACGTAATTGTATTTGGAACGGGAATTGCCCAGGCCCACTCCCCACATACCGCCTGAACCGAGCGCGTTGTGGGCGTTGTCGATCTGTCTCGTGTCATCCTTGGTAAGATTGGTATCGCCTTCCTCGTCGTCATCGCCCTGGTTGAAGATCGCGATACGCTTGAAAACGTGTGCGTAGTTCTTTAAGATCTTGTCTCTTCCCTCAGCAGGAAGGAGCGCCATGACAAATCCCAGGAGCACTACCGCAAATCCGAGCATCAGTGCGCCTCCGACGATCCATGACTTGAGCGGGATCTCGGAAACGAGCGCGCTCATGACGATGACCGCAGCGATGATGATGAAGCATGAAACGTGCGGCTGCATGATGATTACGACGTCGACGATTATGATGAATACGGCTGGTATTACAAGGTCGACTATGGCATTGAAAACGGCCTGTGCGCGTGCCGTCTTTGCGGGACGGAACTTTCCTTCCTTGCGCCTCTTGTCCACTGCTGCCCTGTAACCTGCGAATGCAACGATGAGAGCTACCTTGATGACCTCGGAGCTTTGGAACTGGATAGGTCCGATGTTGACCCATCTTGTAGCGCCGTGCTCGGAACCAACGCCCGCGGCGAGCGTCCAGAACGCAAGGCCCAGGCTGCCGAGATATGCGAGGATCATGACCCATTTCTGTGCAAAGAACTTGATGGGCCAGAATGCGATCGCGATGCATGCAACAAGTCCAAGAATAGTCTGAATTATCTGTCTCTTGAGGAAGTATGCCGAGTCATGGTGAAGACCATATGCGTCAGGACCTGACACGGAATAAAGGATGACAAGACCGAATACGATCATGACGATCAGCATGAGCAGCATCGGAATGTTCAGAGCCTTGAGATTCAGGTCAGTATGGATCTTCGCGCTTTCAGGGATCGCTGCTTCACCGCTCGCCGGGTCGATGAGCTTCTCGATGTCGCCGATATCACTTTTGATTTGCTTATCCTGGGCCATCAGTTACATATCGCCTTTCTTAATGAACTCTTCTGCAAGTTTTTCGAACTCGAAACCGTTAGATGCCTTGAAGAGTATCGCATCGCCGTCTCTTAAGTAATCAGAGAGCCTCACCCCGACTTCAGCGGTATTGCGGCATCTGGAGATCTCAAGAGCCATGTCGATCATGTGTGCTCCCCTGATGAAATCCTCAGAGTTGTCGCCGGTTATGAAGACCTTGTCGAATCCGTATTTCGCGCAGGCCTTTCCTGTCATCTCATGAAGCGACGGGGCAAAATCGCCCAATTCGAGCATTCCGCCCAATGCCAGGACCTTTCTTCTGCCCTTTGCCCTCTTCGAGAAGTTGAGGAATGCATTCTCCATCGACTCAGGCGCCGCATTGTACGCATCGTTTACTATCATGTATCTCTTTGTCTCGGTAATGGCGCCGCGTCCGTCCAATGCCTTTGCGGTATTGATCGTCTCCTTTATGAGACGCTTTGACTCTTCCGTTTTGCCAAGTCCCAGAAGGTGCGCGCAAAGCAGTGCAAAAAGGACGTTCCTGATGCCGGCTGCTCCGAACGTGCCGACAGACAGGTCCTCAAAAGTCACGATCTCTTTCGTAAGCCTCGAGATACGCGCAGAGAACGTAGTGCCTTCATCGTTCTCACTGACACCGAAAGCGTTTATGCTTTCAGTGCTGGTAACGTCAGGCTCATCCGTGGTTGCCGCCACGGCGACCATATGGTTGATCGACAGTATCCTTCTTGCGTATTCGAAAAGCCTTGAATCATCACCGTTGACGATCAGGATACCCTTCTCGGTCAGTCCCTCGGTTATCTCCATCTTGGCCTTGAGAATGTTTTCGCGGCTTCCCAAAAGTCCTATGTGCGAATAACCGACGTTTGTGATCACGGCAATGTCAGGCCTTGCGATAGCGGTCAGGCTCTTGATCTGGCCCTGACCTCTCATGCCCATCTCAACGACGAGCGCCTCGACGGCAGGCGTCAATTCACACAGCGTCGCGGGGACGCCGATCTCGTTGTTTCGGTTTCCGGGGGTTTTGAGCGTGTTCCAGCGCTCGGAGAGGACACA
>SVJC01000150.1 GCA_015069215.1 Oscillospiraceae bacterium | reverse complement strand
CATGGGACATCTACGGCGCTGGCACCGTGTTTGCACAGTCCAATACTTCATACAGCGGCGCCAACTGCGCAAGGATCACCGGTAACGGTGACAATCTTCACGCCCTGTCCCAGACGCTTTGCGGCCTGTCGTCTGATTCGTTTAAGGCAGATACGTTCTACCGGCTCAGTGCATGGCTTAAAACCCCCGATATTTCCGGAAAAGTCTATCTCTGGCTCGAAGGAAAGTCTTTCGGCAAGGTAGGCACGGTAATAAACAAGGTAACAACGTCTTACAAGCAGTACGATTACGTTTTCGCCGTCAATGACCAGATGATCAAGAATAATGAGGAGATCAGGGTCAACATAGCATTTGAGGGAAGCGGAACGCTTTACGCTGACAACGTTTATCTGGGACCTGATTCATACAGGCAGTCGGCGATTCCTTCTCACTATCAGGAAGTCTTAAAGAGCGGAAGCCCCGTGGCAGTAAGGCTTGCAAATCTCAACTTCGCTTCATCGGGATTCTCATCTTCCTCATTCTACGGATTGAGTGACGATTCCAATTCCGCAGATTACGTGATCGGAGGAAAGCAAAGGAGAGTCCCGGTCTGCAATTCGCTTGAAGACAGCCTCAGAATGGTCAATGCGTGCGGTTCATCCCCTTGGTTCAGGATAGGTTCATGCGCAACCGCTTACGACGTTAACAGCTTCCTTGAATACATGTGCGGTTCAGTGTCATCCGAGTATGGCAGAAGAAGGATCGACAATGGTACGGCAATGCCGTGGGCTCGCCGCTTTGACCATGTTTACATAGAGATCGCCGACAGTGAGGGATTCTTCATAAGCGACACCCAGAGAGCGGCTTACGTTAATTTCGTCATCTCAATGTTCTCACAGTCTGAATACTTTACTGACATCAAGGATAAGACCATTTTCCTTGACGGAATGAAGTACGATGGCGGAGTGATGATGTCATCTGCGAACAGCCATACGATGCCGCTTACGATCAGCAACAATGACAAGAGCGCGACCTTCAACAGCAACGCCGATACTTCGCTTTCCGTTGCACAGTATGATGTACCGCGCGTTGCATCTTCCGGTTACAGGGGAGAATACATCAATTCCGTCACGGTAAATGACGGTCTTAACGCAGGCAAGTTAGTCTCGCTCCTAGTCTCTGACAAGGGTGAGTTTGCCGAGATGTTCCTTTTCGATGCGGGGATCAGCTTCAGATATGCTTCCTACACGGATGACACCATGTTCGTCAACGCCACTGAATTCATGCAGGCGATGAAGGTGTCAGGCGTTCTGTCTTCGTTCCGCGGCTGGAAAGAACTCTATGTCGACATAACCGATCCTCTTGATGAGGCTTATAAGGGACAGTCTGAATCTTTCAGGAATGTGTGTTCCTATGCGGTCTTCTATGACGGCGGTGATTTCTGCATGATCATTTCCAATTCGTCGAATACGCAGCAGAGCTTCCTCATCAACGACAACGCGGTCAGAAAGACAAAGAGTACGATCTACAGATATTCAGCCAGCGGTACGCTCATGACCGAGAAAAAGCTCAGATCACAGAGCCTCAGAAACGTCCTTCAGCCGGGCGAGTATTACATTATCAGGAGTACGAAGAAAAGCTAGATCAGGACTTCTTTCTGATCAAGTCTGAAAGTTTGGCGGGAATCGTGCCGTGAGAAGCTTTCCATGCCCTGCAGAGCTCGGAGGCTTCATCTTCAGAATTTACGGTGAGTTCGCAGCGGAACGGCATACCCTTATTGTCCGAAAAGAGACTGACTTTCCAGAGACCACCCGGAACAGGTGTCTTGGAGCTCGTGACCAGTGCGGCAAGACGCATCTCTTCGGCCAGTTCCTTTGCTGATGATTCAAGATTGGCTATGACTGTTGAATTGATCGCAGGCATGGCGTCGTCAAGAAGGGCTTTCCCGCCTGCAGAGATGGTGAGAGTTTCAGTTCCTCCGACGGCTGCATTGGAATCAGCGTCCTCAAAGCTTCTGTCCATCAGATTTCCCGCTATCAGTTCTTCATAGGCGCGGCTGAACGTAAAGAAATCAGCGTAAAGCTGATCCAGGCAACGGTTCATGAGCAGGTGATAGCTGATGCCGGGAACACGGCTTACGAGGTAGAGTATTCTGATCTTTGCTTCCGCAATAGTAAAATCCGCCATTTGAACTCCTTTTCAATCATTATAATCGAAAGTCACGGAAATGAATTGTTTTTTTATTGAAAAGGACGGATCGACTTTAATATAATTAAAAAATATGAAAAGACCCGACAAGACAGTGACGTTAACTTTTTTGAAGAAAGCATTGGCCGCAGTGATGGCGGCCGTTACCTGCGTCTATCTTTCCGCAGGGTTCATTCCGGCGTCCCTTGTCCTGGCTGACGGGGAACAGACTTCAGTGACTGAGGAAGAAGACGAAGCTGAACCTACGGGGACAAAAGCCCAAGGTTCTGATCCTGCCAAGAAGGAAGATCCCGAAGAGGATAAACCCGAACCTGAGAAAAAGGAAGAGCCTGAGACACAGGTTCCGTCTGAGCCTGAAGAAAAGACTGAAGAGACAGAAAAAACAGAAGAAACGAAGCCTGAGGTCCCTTCTGAAGAACCGGCAACTGAGCCTTCTGATGCTCCGTCCGAGGAAACTTCAAAAGATAACCCTGAAGAGCCTGCAAAAGAGCCCGGAGAGGACCCTTCCGAGGATCCTGCCGAAGAACCGTCCGGAGATCCTGCAGAAGAGGGTCAGACTGACCCTTCAGAGCCTTCTGAAGAATCACAGGATCCTTCGGGAGAACAAAACACTGAGAACCTATATACACTTTCAGGCAAGGGTTACCTTCAGACCTATAAGACTAAGAACGGTACTTTCAAGGACGGCGTCCTGACCATCGGCAAAAAGGGAAAGAGACTTGAATCGTTTTCCATTTCCCTCAAGAACAATACCGGTTATGAGGGAAGCCTTTCATACAGGGCGTATGTAAAGAAGAAGGGCTGGACAGCCTGGTCGGCATCCGGAAAGATGATCGGTACCAAAAAGAAGAACCTCAGGATCGAAGCGATCCAGATCAAGCTCACTGGTGAGCTCGCAGCCCATTATTCAGTTGAATACAAGGCTTCGGTCAGTTCTCTTTCCGATTCACAGGGCTGGGTAAGGGACGGCGCTCTTGCCGGCACGATGTATAACACCAAGAGGATCGAAGAACTTCAGGTAAGACTTGTTCCTGTAGGACAGAACACTGATTCTTCAGTAGTTTACAGGCTTCGCGGCCAGACCTACGGATGGCAGAAGACCTGGAGCAGGGATGGAGCCGCATCAGGTACTTTCTCCAAGCGCATAGACGGCATTACTATCTCGCTCGGGCCTTCGAAATATTTAGGCGGCATCCTGTACAGAACTTATCTCCAGGACGGCAAATGGACATCCTGGGTGTCAAACGGCACGTTCAGCGGACAGAAAAAGACAGGCAAGAGGGTGGAAGCCATTCAGATCAAGCTTTCCGGCGAAATGGCCGAGCATTATGACGTCTATTACCGTGTCTACGTCCAGAACCTGGGATGGCTCGATTGGGCTGAAAACGGACTTACAGCAGGTTCCGCAAACCTTTTCAGCAGGATGGAGAAGATCCAGATCGTGCTCCGCGAGAAGGGAACGGGCGGGCCCGGCGACGAAGGCGGTATTACAAGCGCAAAGCCCCACGCATATTATTCGGCTTCTGATACCAATGCCTTGATGACCTATAAGAGCATACTGGAAAACGGTTATACGGATCCCGACGTTTTCAGAAAGAAGCTCATCTCGAACTTCGAATACATGAAGGATGTAGGCTATTTCCACATGGGAAAGATGGTCCAGGGCTATACCGACTGTGCAGGCTCAGTCTCCCTGGCATTCAGGGTAGCGCTTGGCACGGCCAAATTCACCAAGAAATACAAGAAGGGCACACGTTCCGACGGTTCCCAACTTTATGGGATCGGCATTAATTACTGCGGCATCACGAGCTACAAGGACAAGTACGGATGGTGCCGTAACGGAACTGCTTCCGTAAACAGCCATTTCCTTAACACGATTGTTAAGAACAGGAAGATCAAGTATTCCCATGTCTCTCTCGATGATTACAGTGACGGCGTACACGGATGGTCCGATGATGAATGGGTAGATTATCTCAAGAAGACCGGTGCCAAGCCCGGTGACGTTTTCGTATGGTTTAATCACGACTGGAGCAAGACAAAGGGACAGCACATGACGATGTTCGCAGGCATCGGCGAAGACGGCATCGCCTATGAATGGACCGCAAGCAGCACGTACGGCGTCATCCTTTCGCCCCTGACGGACAGGACACCCCAGAATATCTTTGAGTCATTTACGCTCATGAAGGCCGTTGCTGATATCGCCGGAGCTAACTGATCCGTACTGCCGGCGCGAAAATATAATAAATTTGATTATTTAATCTCAAAAAATCTGTTTATGAACACTGTCTGCGGTGTTATACTTTTAAAGCTTTTGAAACACACTGTAAGGAGAGATGGATATGATCAAATTTGATTATTCTAACGCGCTTGATTTTATCGGCGGACAGGAAGCTATCGACAGAATGGAACCTCAGGTCAAGGCTGCAGCCGACATGCTCCACAAGAAGAACGGCCCCGGAAACGATTTCCTCGGATGGCTCGATCTGCCTGCCACATATGACAAAGAGGAATTCGCAAGGATCCGCAAGTCTGCTCAGAAGATCAGAAGGGATTCCGACGTTCTCATCGTAATCGGAATCGGCGGTTCTTATCTTGGCGCAAGAGCCGTTATCGAGATGCTTGGCCACAGCTTCCAGAATGCTGTTTCCAAGAAGGTCAGAAAGAGCCCGCTCATTCTTTTCTGCGGTAACTCCATCAGCGCCACATATCTCGCAGACCTCATGGACGTTATCGAGGGCAAGGATGTTTCCCTCAATATCATTTCCAAGTCCGGTACGACAACAGAGCCTGCAATCGCTTTCCGTATCCTCCGTGCATACATGGAGAAGAAGTACGGCAAGGAAGAGGCAAGATCTCGTATCTATGCAACAACAGACAAGGCAAGGGGTGCTCTCAAGGGCCTCGCTACAGAGGAAGGCTATGAGTCTTTCGTAGTACCTGACGACGTAGGCGGACGCTTCTCGGTTCTTACAGCCGTAGGACTTCTTCCCATCGCTGTTGCAGGCATCGACATCAGAGAGCTCATGAAGGGCGCAAGAGACGCTTCCAAGGCATACAAGAAGATGTCTTTGGCAGAGAATCCCTGCTACCAGTATGCTGCAGTACGTAATTGCCTGCTCC
>SVJC01000149.1 GCA_015069215.1 Oscillospiraceae bacterium | reverse complement strand
TGCATCGTATCCGAATCCCAGCTACATTATTTTTCCAAGAGACCCAGGACTCCGAGGAGCCTTCTTAAGTACTTCAAATCCGGCATTATCGTCGGAGGTGCCTGCGTTGACGGACAGATATACCGTTATGTGTTAAAGACATACGTTGACAACAATAAGGACAAAGCGCTGACCAGGAAAGTCCTCAATGACTCAGAGGAATTCAGAAAGCTCCTTAGCCTTTATGACTACGTTGAGATCCAGCCGCTTTGCAACAACATGTTCTTAACAAGACAGGCTCCTGCAAAGTATGGCAGCAATGTTCCGCTGGATGAGGACGACATCAGGATAATCGATGAGCTTCTTGTTGAGACCGCCGATGATCACAACATGCCTGTATGTGCCACGACAGACTCGCATTTCCTCAACAAGGAAGACGGCATGTACAGAAAATACATGCTGATGAGCATGGGCTTTGATGATGCCGAGATGCAGAGCGATCTGTATTTCAGGAACACACAGGAGATGCTCGATGAGTTTGCTTATCTTGGCGAAGAGAAAGCTGAAGAAGTCGTAATCGACAATACCAACAAGATTGCCGATCTGATCGAGTTCGGCATCAAGCCTTTCCCGGACGGATCTTATCCGCCGCAGATCGCAAGAGCAGCAGCAGACGTCAGAGACATAGCTTATACAAAGGCAAACAGACTATACCGCCATAACGGCGTCCTCAACGAGGTCGTTAAGGCGAGACTCGACCGTGAGCTTGAATCCATCATTGGTAACGGTTATGCGATCATGTACTATATCGCGTACAGGCTCGTTAAAAAGTCTAACAACGACGGTTACGTAGTAGGCTCGAGAGGTTCAGTCGGATCTTCGTTTGCCGCAACGATGTGCGGTATCTCCGAAGTTAATCCGCTGCCTCCGCATTACAGGTGCCCCAAGTGCAACTATGCCGAGTTCGATAACAGCGGTAAATACGGATCGGGTTACGATCTGCCGCCCAAGAACTGTCCCGAGTGCGGCGAAAAGCTGATCCCCGACGGACAGGACATCCCGTTCGAGACCTTCCTCGGATTCAAGGGAGACAAGCAGCCTGATATCGATCTTAACTTCTCCGGTGAATATCAGCCGAGAGCTCACGCATACGTAGGCGTACTTTTCGGAGGCACGCATACGTTCAAGGCAGGTACGATCGGCGCTTACCAGGACAAGAACGCATACGGTGTCTGCCGCAAGATCTGCGAGGAGAAGGGAGAACCCTTTACCCAGGCACATCTTGCTTTCATGGCCAGAGACATAATCGGCGTTAAGAGAACGACATCACAGCATCCGGGCGGTATCGTCGTTATCGCCAAGGAAATGGATATCTATGAGTTCACTCCCATCCAGTTCCCGGCAAACAAAACGGACGGCGGAATAATAACAACGCATTTCGACTTCCGTGCGATGCACGATACCATCCTGAAGCTCGATATCCTGGGACACGCAGATCCTACGGTTCTTCGAATGCTCAGTGATATCACGGGCGTAACGATAACGGACATCCCGATCCCTGACGAAAAGGTAATGAGCCTTCTTCAGAGTACGGATGCCCTGGGTTTCCCGATCGAAGCAACCGATGCAGGAGCTGCAACTTTAGGCCTTTCCGAGCTCGGAACGAACATGGCGCGCGGAATGATCAAGGAGACGAAGCCGACGAGATTCTACGACCTTGTTCAGCTCATGGGACTCTCACACGGTACTGACGTATGGACAGGCAATGCCCAGGATCTTATCAGGGACGGTACGTGTGACCTTAACTCGGTCATCGGATGCCGTGACTCCATCATGACGAGCCTTATCTACTGGGGACTTCCCAATAAGGACGCTTTCGACATCATGGAAGGCGTACGTAAGGGTAAGGTTGCCGCAGGCAAGGTTGAGAAATGGCCTGAATACGTTGAGGAGATGAAATCCTGCGGCGTGCCTGACTGGTACATTGAATCGTGCCAGAAGATCAAGTACATGTTCCCGAAGGCACATGCTGCCGCTTATGCGATCTCATCCTTGAGAGTTGCATGGTTCAAGGTCTACTATCCTGAGGAATACTACTGCTCGTTCTTTACCCACAGAGGCGAAGGTCTGTTCAATGCAGAGGACATGTGCAGCGGCCCCGAAAAGGTTAAGGAGAGAAGGATCGAGCTTAATGAGGAGATGCATGCCAAGGGCGATCCCAACACCAAGCTCAAGTACTATTTCTACGAGCTGGTCGAGGAGATGTATGCAAGAGGCATAACCTTTGCTCCGATCACGCTCGAGGATTCACTCGGCACAAAATTCGCAAAAGCAGGTCCGAAGCTCATAAGACCTCCTTTCTGCGCGATCCCTTCCGTATCGCCTGCGAACGGTGAAGCCATTGAGAAGGCAAGAGCCGACGGCCCGTTCAAGAACCGTGATGATTTCATGAAGAGAACCGGATTGGGTCAGTCGGTTACCGAGAAGCTGGTAGCATACGGAGGAATATTGGACGATCTGCCGGAGAGCGCACAGATGTCGCTTGATGACCTGTTCGGAGGTATGTGATGTATTGCAGCGTTATCCTGAGAGGCGCTGTCAGAGAGACCGACCGTCAGTATACTTACAAGATTCCGGAAGACCTTGAAGGGAAGGTCGTTCCGGGGTCTTTCTGCAATGTGCCATTCGGGTTCGGCAATAAGACAAGGACCGCAGTGGTAATGTCCGTTTCCGAAAATGCGGGTGACGGAATAAAGGGGATCAAAGAGATAAGAAACCTCATTCTTGATTATCCCGTTCTTACGCAGGATCTTTTATCTCTGGTCGATACGCTTTCCGAGAGATTCAACTGCACAAAGGGTGATGTCATCGAACTGATGGTCCCTTCCTGCGTTGAAAATCACAAGGTGCCGACAGAGGTGTTTGTTGAGATCGTTGATAAAAAGACAGCTGAGGATGTACTTGCTTCAGGAATCCTCAGGTCGGCGGTTCATGCCAATATACTCGAATACCTCCTTAAATGCGGTAAGTGCAGCAGGAAAGAGCTTCAGGCTGCCGTTTCAGCATCTTCGGCCCAGGTAAAAGCAGTAGAGGAAAAGGGCCTTATAAGGTTTACAAAAGAGGTAAGCGAATCTGTTGAAAGTTCGGATCTTCTTGATGATGTCCCTGTCGACGGCAAGTTCTCCGAGACCTATGATCTGAACGATGAGCAGAAGGAAGCGGTAAGGAAGATAGTAGGAGAAAACGGTGAGGTCGTTTCAGGAACTCATCTCCTGTTCGGCATTACCGGCAGCGGAAAGACCGAGGTCTATCTTAAGTGTGCCCAGACGGTAATAGACGGCGGAGGAACAGTACTGTACCTTGTTCCGGAGATCTCGCTTACACCTCAGACGATAAGCTGGATAAAAGGACGCCTGGGCGGTGTGGTCGCAGTGCTTCACAGCAGACTTACCGACAGGCAGAGATTTTCGCAGTGGGAGATGATCAGGAACGGAAGGGCCAAGGTGGTCGTTGCTCCGAGAAGCGGTATTTTCGCGCCTGCGGAGAACATCAAGCTCATAATCATCGATGAGGAGCATGACGGTTCTTATAAATCAGAATCGCATCCTAGATATTCAGCAAAAGACATCGCGAGAATGAGGGCAAACAAGAACGGTGCAGCACTGATCTTAGGCTCTGCAACGCCTTCGATCGAAAGCTTCTATGCGGCAAATAAAAAAGTCTATGACCTTATCGAATTGAAGTCTCGTGCCAGAACGGCAGCAAAACTCCCCGAGATCGTTCCTGTCGACATGAAGGAACAGATAAAGCTCGGAGCAGGTGACATCCTGTCGATACCTTTACGTCAGGCGATGGCGGTTGCTTTCTCACAGAAGAAGCAGGTGCTCTTGTTCCTGAACAGGAGGGGATATGCGAGGACACTCGTATGTGAGGACTGCGGTAAACCCGTCAGCTGCGTGAACTGCTCTGTCGGAATGACGCTGCATAACAACAGGAGAACTGGTTCGCAGAGCCTGATATGCCATTACTGCGGATACATGATAAATGCCTCGGAGGCCCAGTGTTCTTTCTGCGGCTGCAGACATTTCACAAAGGCCGGATTCGGTACGCAGCAGCTTGAGACTTTACTTCACGAAGTATTCCCGCACGAAAAGGTCCTGAGGATGGATCAGGATACTACCATAACGCCGGGCGCGCACAGGGAGATAATCGAGAGATTCGCACGTAAGGAAGCGTCCATACTCATAGGAACGCAGATGATTGCCAAGGGCTTGGATTTCCCTGACTGCACGGTGGTTGGCGTTCTTGGCGCTGACCTCATGATCTCGGCTTCGTCATATAAGGCTTCAGAGCGTGCTTTCCAGCTGATCACGCAGGCAGCCGGAAGGGCGGGAAGAGGAGATGACCCCGGAAAGGTGTTCATCCAGAGTTACGATCCCGAAAATCCCTTGTTCAGATATGCCTGCACACAGGATTACAGGGCTTTCTATGATACAGAGATAGCATACAGGGAGAAGATGAACCTTCCGCCTTTCAAGGCAATAGGTGATCTTACGCTTTCACTTGAGGACGAGTCGGCCCTCCAGGAGCGCGGAAGAGACCTTTATCATTACCTTTCGGACTTCCTTTCGTACCAGGATAAGTCGTTCGGGTTTGAACTCTACGGTCCGGTGCCCGCGGTGATCTACGAATTGAGAGGAAAATACAGGCTCACGTTCATGATCAAGGCATCCAACAAATCAGCCATAAACGCCGTTTTCAGGCATGTCATGGAAGATTTTGACCATGTCAGATATCCGCTGTCCTACGATAACGATCCGTCAGGGTGACACTAACAGGCGCCAATCCTTCTCAAACGCTTTGATTGTACGTGTCCCGAGTACAAATGTGCACCCTGTGGGCATAATTGACTATATGCTTTTTCGTTGATAAAATTCCGTAGTGTACTTATTATTGAGTATTATTTTTTTAAGGAGGCATCCATATGTCTAAGCCTGTTTTTGTCGGCGCCGGAGTTGCGATCGTTACACCTTTTTTCGAGAACGGCGACGTAAATTTCAAGGAACTTGAGAGGATGATCGAGTTCGAGATCGAGAACGGAATCGATTCCATCATTATCTGCGGCTCAACCGGTGAGGCTGCCACGATGACTGATAAAGAACACGAGGCTGCCATCAAGTGCGCTATTGATACAGTTGCAGGCCGCGTTCCCGTCATTGCCGGAACCGGATCCAATGATACCGCTTATTGCTTAGACCTTTCCAAGCGTGCTGAGAAGCTTGGTGCCGATGCACTCCTCCTGGTCACTCCTTACTACAACAAGTGCACCCAGGAAGGTCTTTACAGAAACTACAAG
>SVJC01000148.1 GCA_015069215.1 Oscillospiraceae bacterium | reverse complement strand
TGCCAGCACGATAAGACCGTAAGAAAGCGCCGTTCTGTACTGCCTTACGAAATCAGGTGCGAACAGCGTAAGGAGCATGGCACCCGCGAGTTGGATAAAAAGAAATACAACACAAAAAGCCGCGTATCTGGCACCAACCGCAGGGATACGGTTCTTCAGGCCGTTAACGAATTCGGGATCTGCAGGTTCAGGTTCCGGTTTCTTAGGCTTGAGACTGTAATCAGGCTTCGGTGCAGGTGCTGGTGCTGCCACGGGAGCGGGTACGAATGCCTGCTGCGGCATCGGAGCATAGATCTGCTGTGCGGGAACGGGATACTGCTGCACGGGTGCAGGAACAAATCCGGGCTGCACATACTGAACCGGCTGGCCAGGATAGCCATACTGCACAGGCATCTGATATGTTACCGGAGCGGGATACTGCTGAACGGGAACGTTGTATGCGGGAAGCTGATATGCCGGAGCCTGGTAAGTAACCTGAGGCGCAAAGATACGCGGCTGTCCGCAGTTTGCACAGAACCTTCCGACATTGGTATTAGCACCGCACGCATGACATACCCACACGGAAGAAGAGGGATTCTGGTACGGGGCCTGCGGGTATCCATACTGAGCGGGCTGTGCCGTAGTTTTTGCATTTTGTTTTACAGAAAGAGTCTCCGGTATCACAGGAGCAGTTCCGTCATAAACTTCGGGTTCTGCAGGCTTCTCCTGCTTATAGAGCGCGCCAAGGATTATCGTTACCGCGATAAGAGATATGCTGATGCCGGTCATCACCAAAAGGTCAGCTACGCCGTACTTCGAAACAGACGCTTTACCGATACTCACATTGCATGAGAATGATGCGGTTCCGTTCTCATTGAACTTGTCGAACTTTACCTTTTTGACCGCTTCCCTGATGCTCTTGGCATTGTAAGAAGCTTCGTATTCTTCGATGAAATCCCTTAGATCTTCCTCCGTTGTCAGGTATCTGAAAAGGAATGAACACGTTCCTTCTTTATACTTGTACTCAGCCTTGACCTGCTCACCGTTGAAAAGAACGAACGCGCCAAGAAGCTTGCCGTCACAATCGTAGACCTCACTGCCTACGGCAAATGTCTTGGTCGATATCGTGGGATCCAGAGTAATACTGTAAGTACCCGCCTTGCTGATCTTCGTCTCATATTTGAAGAGATCCTCTTTAGGCAAGCCGTCAGTAAACTTAGAGCTCTTCTTAATGCTCTTGGTCGTTACCTGACCGCTGTTCTTTCCGGAACCCTTTACGGAAATCGAAATAACGGAAAACCCCAGTGCTACCGTGAGCACCAGGGCCATGATCCATATTATAAGTTTCGCAATCTTCACCCTTATATCCTCCGATATTAAATCCGAGAATAATATAACACCCTCTTAAGGCGCGGTCTATAAAATCGCGAAAAAACACCAAAGATGCCTATATCACTCTTCGCCGTAGAAGGCCGTATATGCGCTGTTTGACATTTCTCCGTTACCCTCGGAGACGACTGAGCCGTCGGCCAGGGTAATCTTGTAAGCCTGCTGTCCGCTTCTTCCCAATGCAGTCTCACCGTCAAAGCCCAAGAGCATTGTGTAGAACGCATCAGTAAGAACTCCGTCTATGAAATCCCTGAGGATCTTCTCATCGGCTGACGGTGCGCCGAGATTCTTCAAAAGAGAGCCGGCAGGAGATTCTCCGCGGCCGAAATATGAAGAAAGCATGCCTTCTTTTTCATCTTTGAGTGCCTGAGCAAATTCCTGTGCAGTCATATACTGATCCTCCGCATCTAGATCCCCCTGGGGCTATCAGTTACGCCTATATTTTCGGACATAACACAGCATGCGTCAAACAAACAATTTGTTAAAACTTCTAAAACAACGTCTTGTTTTGAATCCCCAGCCGGAGGCCTGCAGATCACTTGGCGGATATCCAGCCGATGAATGAGCGGAACAGAGCAAGCAGGAACTGCGAAGCGAAAATGCTTCCTGCAATGATTCCGAATATCATGAAGAATCTCTTTAGTGACTTCGGCCATGTTCCTACGATGTTGCCCGTCTGACCGTTTATGAGTACGCGGTAGATCGTTCCGTGATAATCAAACGACGTGATCCAGATAGGCGCCAGGACATACTTCGCACGGATTTGTGTCGCCTGAGGCTGCATGTCGAGCTTCGAGATGACATCTGCGGATTCCATGTTCTTGATCTGTCTTTTGATCATGTCGTAGATCTTGCCCATGGCTGTCTGCCAGGTAGAGGGACCGTCGACCGTATAGCTCTCTGACCAGAAACCCGCAAGAAGATTCGGGTCATATCTCTTCATGAAATTCATGTCGAATTTGGATACTGCTTTCCAGAAAGAATCGTTGGCAAGACGGCTCGAAGCAACAAGTGTCAGGTTCTTGACGGGCATCTTGCAGACGCCGGATGACTTATGATACTTCGTATACGAGTCATCTCCGCTGCCGTAAGTTCTTCCGAACTTTCCGTTATAAGGCGTATACGTTTCGCAGTCGAATACCCAGTAAGGAACATAAACGCCTACAAGTTCAGTAATCTCCGAGTTCTTTTTGATATCCATCGGAGAGAACCTTCTGCCGGCTATCCAGCTCTTAAACATCTCCTGCGCTTCGTCTTTGCTGATCTTGAAAGGAATGATTCCGGTCGGCTCAAGCGTACCCGTAGCTTCACCTACAACGGTAATGGAATTCGATCCGCAATAAGGGCAAAGACCTGATATGGCGCTCGATTCTGCAAGGAACTTACCACCGCAGGTTCCGCATTCAACCTGCTTAGCAGTTGACTGAAGTTTCCTTCCGACATTGTTTTGCAGCTCCTGAAGCGAGTAACCGAGTCCGGGTGCCGCAGGCATGGTCTTAAGTTCTACTTTGTTTCCGCAGAAATTACAGGTGAGTCCTCCTGTTGAAGGATCATAAGAAAGCGTTCCGCCGCAAGACGGACACTTGTTATCCATCGTTGACTCATTATGGATAACTCCGGCTGTCGGAACCACGGGCTGCGGTGCCGCATTCTGAACAGGAGCCTGCGGAGCCGCTGCCGTTCTGGGCGCATTGCCGTAAGCAACATTCATTTCCTCTATGCGTTCCTGTTCAAGAGAATCGTTTTTTAATTCCCTTCTCCTTTGAATATTGCTGATTCCGAAATGATCCTTAAGGACATCACCGACGGTTGTGTCATTCCTTCTGTTGTCTGCCATTTCCCCTACTCCTTAACAATTCAAATCCTTATCCCATGCTTTGTTCATACAAAGCCAAGATAATTGTATCAGAAAAGGGCCTTGATAAAAATATTCTGAAGGATGACGTTAATTCCTGAGAACAAAAATAAACCCGAAAGGAATTCAGGTCTTTGAAAACATATCGAACAGTTTAATGCAGATCATGCAGATGATAAAGATCATAAAAGTAAGTGTCCTTCCAACATAGAGCCGCTTACCGGCACTCCGGGAAGCGCTGTCCTTCTCCAGATATACTGACATGAACGGCGCTTCCCATTTGCCTATTTCAATATACATAAAGCTTAACTGAGACATGTGTTAATGAAGGGGCAATGTTGAGGTATTTTTGAGTGAAACCGGTGACAGTCAGATTACAAAGGCATCTTGACGGCCGAAAAATGCTGCTGTATCATCACATCAGAATTCTAAAAACGGAGGAACACCGATGAGAAAGACGATCTGCTGAAGTTAATAAACTGCCTCGCGGATAAGTCTTTTTGTGTGTTCATTTATATTGCATTATTATTTAAGCCGCGCCGCTTCCTTGTGACGCGGCTTTTGATTTATCCGGCTGAGGATCCCCTTGAAAGGAATCACTATGCCAATAATAAACATCAACAACTTAACTTTCGGATACGACGGATCTGAAAAGGTCCTGTTTGACGACGTCTCAATCGTATTGGACACATCCTGGAAGCTTGCCCTCGCAGGAAGGAACGGCAGGGGCAAAACAACATTCTTCAAGCTTCTCAGAGGTGAACTCCCCTACGCCGGAACGATCACGGGAGTGCCTGAGACAGTAATATTTCCCATGGATGAACTGCCTGACAACGAAGATTGGAGAGTCAGAAAAGAACTCAATATGATGGGTGCCGACCCGGACATCATGTGGCGCCCCATGGATACGCTGTCCGGCGGAGAACGGACAAAACTGATGCTCGCAAATCTGTTTGCTTCAGACAGCATCTACCCTCTTATTGACGAGCCTACGAATCACCTGGACAGGCAGGGACGTGAAGCCGTTGCAGACTATCTTGCTTCAAAGGACGGCTTCATCCTGATATCGCACGACCGCGCCTTCCTTGACCGCTGCACGGATCACACTCTGGTCATTACCAAAACAGGGCTTGAGCTTGTAGGAGCAACTTATTCCGTGTGGTGGCAGAACAACGAGCAGCGCATGGAAAGCGAAAAGGCAAGAAACGACCAGCTCAAGAAAGAAATGAGCTCCATCGATGCCGCAATGAAGAAAAATGCACAGTGGTCTTCCAAGGCAGAAGGCTACAAAAACAGGAGCAAAGCGCCTTCAAAAGTCGCGGAGGATCATTTCAGAAGAGCATATGAGGCCGAAAAAGCAAGAAAGCTCATGTCTGCCGCCAAGAATCTCGAAAAGCGCAACGAGCGCAAACTTGACGAGAAACAGAGTCTGCTAAAAGACCTCGAAAAAACAGAGACGCTCAAGCTCACGGGCACAGAGCACCACAACAAGACACCGATAATCCTGAAGGACATTACCCTGAAGCGTTACGGCGAGCCTGTTGTTTCAGACTTCAGCCTGACAGTGGAGCGCGGCAGCAAGATCTCTTTGCAGGGTAAGAACGGCTGCGGCAAGAGCACGCTCATCAAGTATCTGGCAGGATTAGGCGAAGACGAAGGAATTACCGCGGAGGGCGATATCTATATCGCGAACGACCTTAAGATCTCTTATGTCGGTCAGGACACATCTTCCCTGTCCGGTTCACTCTATGACATCACGACGGAACGCGGATGCGACAAGACGATCTTTTCGACGATACTCATAAAGATGGGATTCACCAAGGAAATGCTCTACCGTGACGTGTCCGCTCTGTCTCTCGGTCAGAAGAAATTCGTCATGATAGCCCTTTCTCTTTGCGAGCACGCTGACCTCTATCTCTGGGACGAACCTCTGAACTACATAGACGTCTATCTGAGGCAGGAGATCGAGCGTCTGGTCAAGTGTAACAATGTTACAATGCTCTTCGTAGAGCACGACAGAACCTTTTCCGAAGCGGTCGCTGACAGGGAAGTTACAATGTAGGTAGTATAATAACGGATAGACAAGCTGTGTCTAGGGTCAGGAAAACAGGCA
>SVJC01000147.1 GCA_015069215.1 Oscillospiraceae bacterium | reverse complement strand
AATGGAATCAGCAGCCTTATAAACGTCAACACCGTCGCCGGGCCTTTCAGCCGCAAGGAGCGTCGCATGCCTTAAGATCGCTTCGGGCTTGAACCATGTCTCAAAGGTTCCCAGAGTGTCAGAACCCATGATCCAGTAGTATTCATGAGGCCCTTCAGCCTTTTTCTTCTTGACGCCCTGGTCTCTAAGGAATTCGGTCATGTAATCCGGATCGGTCATGATCTCGAGCGTCATGTAAGTATAACTGATGCCCTTTATCCCGAACTCGGCGTCACAGACGTAGATGTTCTCAAGGCCTTTTTCAGCGAGCTCGTCACGGACGGCTTTAGTCATGTAATAACGGTATGGCGCGGGAAGCGTCATCGAAAACTGCTTGAAATTGTTCTTTACGGACGGGACGATAATGGCGCAGTCGATAAAACCTGAAGCCAGGGCGTCCCTGACAAGCGCAATGTGTCCGTTATGGATCGGATCGAAAGATCCGCCGTAAATGCCTATCTTCATTTATTGCCCAGCGTACGTCCGATGTCGTGTCTAAAGTGCATGTCCTTGAAGGAGATCTTTGCCACGCCCTCGTAAGCGGAATCGATGGCCTCGTCAGAGGTCTTTCCCTCACCGTAAACGCAGAGGACACGGCCGCCGCTGGTAACGAGCTTGCCTTCATCATTGAGCTTGGTGCCTGCCTGGAAAACGATATGGCCGCACTCCTTGATGCCGGTGATCTCATAGCCCTTTGCATAGCTCAAAGGATATCCGCCGGAAGCCATAACTACTACGCATGAGCAGCAGTCCTTCCACTTGATGTCTACCTTATCGAGATTGCCGTCGATGCACGCATCGATGATCTCCATGAAATCAGTCTCAAGTCTGGGAAGGATCGCTTGCGCCTCGGGATCACCAAATCTGCAGTTATACTCAACGACCTTGGGTCCGTCGGGTGTGAGCATGAGTCCGAAATAGATTACGCCCTTGAAAGGTCTGCCCTCAGCGATGAGTGCCTTCATTGTAGGCTCGACGATCTCGTCGTAGATCCTCTTGTTGTCTTCTTCGGTAAGGTCTGCACCGGGAGTGACAGCGCCCATGCCTCCGGTGTTGAGGCCTTCGTCGTGGTCGTTTGCCCTCTTGTGGTCACGGGATGAGATCATGGGAACGCATGTCTTGCCGTCAGCAAAAGCAAGAAGCGTCATCTCAGGACCTGTCATGAACTCTTCGATGACTACGGTGTTGCCTGCAGAACCGAACTTGTGGTCAGACATCATCTCATGAACGGCAGTCTTTGCTTCTTCAATGGTCTTGGCAATGATTACGCCCTTGCCCAAAGCAAGTCCGTCAGCCTTGATGACGATCGGAGCCTTCTGCGTGTCGAGATACCCGATGGCCTTTGCTTCATCGTCAAAGAGCTCATATTTTGCCGTAGGAATGTTGTATTTCTTCATGAGGCCCTTGGAAAAAGCCTTGGAACCCTCAATGATGGCTGCATTTGCGTTAGGTCCGAAAGCTCGAAGGCCTGCTGCCTGCATCTTATCGACCATGCCTAATACGAGCGGATCATCAGGAGCTACGAAAACGAGATCGAACTTCTCTTCCTTAGCGTACTGGACCATTGCATCGACATCCGTAGCGCCTATGTTCTTGCAGGTCGCTATCTCGGCGATTCCGCCGTTACCGGGAGCACAGTAAAGCTCCGTAACCTTGGGACTCTTCTTAAGAGCAGTGCAGATCGCATGTTCTCTTCCGCCGCCGCCGACAACCAATACCTTCATGAAATGATCCTCCGATCAGTTGGAAATAATACAGGCACGGTTACCCGTGCCCTAAAATCATATCACAAATCCGATGGTTTTTATTTACTTACAGCACGATTTCCATGCCGTATTTGAGGACATTTAACCCCATCGCTTCATAGAAGGCCTTCGCGCTGTCATTGCCTTCCCAAACGTTGAGCGTAATGTCGTAGCAGCCGTTCTTTTTGGCGAAATCCTTCACGTAGTTAAAGATCTCGGTGCCGACATGCCTGCCTCTGGCATTTTCGTCAACGCAGATATCGTCAAGATAAAGCGTTTTTATTGGCTGCAGCGAATGTCCGTGCTTCTTTTCGAACGCCGAGAAGCAATAGCCGAGGAGTTCTCCGGAATTGACGTCCTCATAGCATACGAATAAAGGCGTCTCATCGTCTTTCACTATCGCTTCGATCTCCTCGTCGGTATATTTTCGCTTGTCATGCACGAAAAGATCAGGCCTAATGTCAGCGTGGACATTATTGACCTGATACAAAAGCCTTGCTATTTGGGGAATATCCTTTGTAACGGCTCTTCTTACGAACATCGTTTACTTGAGGTAGTGCATCCACTTCGCACCGGGAATGCCGGCGATGAGACGCTCGATGTCCTTATGGGCAATTTCGTTAACGATAACTGCACCGTCAAGACGAACGCTGTCATATTCGGAGAAAGCCGTAACAGGGATCTCGGGAGCCCTTACCACGATGGAAGCCTTGACATCGTCATAAGCTTCGATTGCCTCGCCCTTGTCTTCCCAGAGTCTGGAGTCAGGCATCTTACCGCCTGCGGCAGCCTCGAGGATATCTCCGCATACAGCGGAAGCCGTGGGAACTGCACCTGCACCCTGGCCGTAGAAAAGCGCCTCGCCTAATGCGTTGCCCTCAACCATTATCGCGTTGAATACGCCTTCAACGGAAGCGATAAGGCTCTCCTTCGAAACATATGTCGGAGCGACATATGCGGAAGGCTTGTCGCCCTTGTTCTCGAAAAGTGCGATGAGCTTTAATTCGCAGCCGATCTTCTTTGCAAACTCTATATCGTCGGTCGTGATCTCAGTAATACCCTTCGCATCGATCGAAGAAGGCGCTACATAAGTACCGTCCAGAGCGATCGTTGAAAGGATCGAGAGCTTTCTCTGGGCATCGATGCCTTCGAGGTCTGCAGCGGGATTAGCCTCCGCATAACCGTTCTGCTGTGCCTGGGAGACTGCTTCTTCAAGGCTTATGCCATTATCTTTCATCTGCGTAAGGATGTAATTTGTCGTACCGTTTACGATACCTGCGATACGGACTACCTTGTTAGCTGCAAGGCATCTGTACAAAGGCCTGATTATCGGGATTCCGCCGCCAACGGCAGCCTCAAAGAGGTACTGGCATCCGTTTTCCTTCGCGATCTTGAGCAGCTCAACACCATGAGTTGAAACAAGTTCCTTATTGGACGTTACAACCGTAATGCCGGCAGACAAAGCTCTCTTGGTGTATTCGTAAGCGATCTTTGCGCCTCCGATCGTCTCGACTGCGATCTTGATGTCCTTGTCGCCAAAGACTTCGTCAGCATTATGCGTAACCCTGTCAGCAAAAGGGCTGTCAGGAAAATCCCTCAGATCAAGGATATGCTTAACATAGATCTCAGTGCCTGTGCGCCTTGCGATCTCTTCCTTGTTCATTTCAAGAACCTTTGCGGTTCCGGCTCCTACTACACCGAAGCCAAGGATAGCGATATCCGTTCTCATATATGTACCTCCAAATTACTCCCTGCTTAATATCTCGCACTTTCTTACGCCGGCGAGCTTGGCGATATCCTTCATGATGTCATCTACTGTTCCGAACATGGATACTGTCTCGATGGAGATCGAGATGTCAGCCAGTCCGTTGATCGGGATGTTCTGGTTTATCGTAAGGATATTTGCGTGAGAATCAGCGATTATGGTAATTATCGATGACAAGATCCCCTGAAAGTTCTCGACCGTGATAAGGAGCGTGACCTTCTTGCCAGAAGTCGCCTCATAGAAAGGCATTACAGAATCCTTATACTTGTAGTAAGCGCTTCTGGAAAGTCCGGTCTTGCGGACAGCCTCGTTGACCGACACGGATTCACCCGTGTTGAGGCGCTGCTTGACTTCCATAACCTTTATGAAAACCTCAGGAAGCACTCTTCTGTCAACCAAGTAATACTCAGGAATGTCCTGTTCCATATTAACCTCACCCTCCGCAGACCGTCCGTCTCACGCGGACACTTGTACGTGCCCGACAATATTAGCATGATATTGTCTTCTTTTCAATAAAAGTATTAGTTTTCTTTGGAAAGCTGTTCGACCATCTTCCTCAAAGCCCTGCCCCTGTGGCTTATCGAGTTCTTCTGCTCGGGCGGCATCTGGGCCGTGGTCATGCCGAATTCAGGCACATAGAAGATAGGATCGTATCCGAAACCATTTTCGCCCTTGGGCTCTTCATGAAGAACGCCTTCAACCTCGCCTCTTACGGTAAAGCTCGAACCGTCAGGCCTTACGACGGCGATCGCGCAGACGAAGCGTGCGGTCCTCTTCTCTTCGGGAACGTCCTTGAGCATGGAGAAGATCTTTGCGAACTTCTCGGGATATGTTGAATTCTCACCGCAGAAACGTGCGGAATATATGCCGGGAGCACCGTCCAATGCATCAATGCAGATGCCTGAATCGTCAGCCATGACGTAATCCGTTCCGTCGGTCAGGGCATGGACTGCGCTTGCCTTGATGAGAGCATTTTCTTCAAAAGTCTTTCCGTCCTCGATTATCTCAGGACAAAAGCCCGCTTCCTTCATGGATATGGCCTTGTATCCGGTCCCCTCAAGGATCTCGTCGATCTCTCTTACCTTGTCTTCATTTGAAGTTGCGATAACTAATCTCATATAAGCCTCCATGCTTTCGGATACATATTCTTGACCTGCGAGCCGTCGATCTTGCCCAAGCCCAGCGGAGCTTTGCCTGCACCGACCACTACGGTTCCCTTAGAAGTCACGTTATCTTCTCCCGTAACCTGAATGGTCTCGCCTTTCAGATATCTTTCGAGCCTGGGATCGTCCAGTCCGAGCGAGAGGAAGCGGTCAGGCTTTATCAAGTCTTTCGAAAGAGCCAGCGCAATGCTGTTTGACGGTTCGAAAACGCTCTTTCCGGATGAAGTCATCCTGAAGTCTCCAATGTAAAGCCCGGTCTTGCAGACCTTGAGGCCCCTGAAAAGTTCTTCGTCAAAATCCATCAGGAAAACGCCGCCTGCGTGATTCACGTAAGGGACGCGGGTAAGTTTCTCAAATCCCTCTTCTGTCAGTATCCCGGAAAGGAATTCCCTTGACAGTTCAAATCCCCTTCTTTCAGATGCCTTCAGAGGTTTCTTGGAGCGTACGGACCCCGGGAGCGGCTTTCTTTCAGCGTTTATGTCACCCTTAACGAGATGCGCGCAGAAATGTCCGTCACCCTTGTTAAGGTGCGGCCAGATCCTCATGGTGCCGTCAGGATTATGCGCGATCCCCTGAATCTCCGGATGAGGAACTATGCGGTACGACGGATGGTCCTTGATGAAAGAACTGATCATGAGCTCGTCCTCATCCTCGCAGAAAGTGCAGGTCGAATAAACGATCTCACCGCCCTCCCTGAGGCAGATGTCTGCAGCTTCAAGGATGGATCTCTGGACCGGAACAATGGATGCGGGCCGTATTTCT
>SVJC01000146.1 GCA_015069215.1 Oscillospiraceae bacterium | reverse complement strand
TCACGTCAGAAGAGGCTGCGGAATGTCGCTTTTCGAGCTCATCAACATGTTCGCCACAAACAAGAATGCTCCTGACACGGTGCCTTTCGATGATGGATTCGTTAATGAGGCGAATGAGTCCCGCGTTAATGAGATAGAAGCAAGCCTGGGTGAGCTGATCGCTTCGTCAGGCGACCTCGGAGGCAAGCTCCCGTTTGTCAAGGCAACGGAGTTCTCACAGGAGTCCAAGCAGAACCTTGGAAGATCCTGCGAGGCATTTTATAACGCATATTCACAGTTCGATGCTGCCTTAAACAACTTCATGCAGTGGACCGGCCAGGCAGGATGCAATATCATCGGCGTGGATGGCAGCAACCAGAAAAAGAAGAGCTGCATCAGGCTCGCTTCGGCAATATATCAGCTTTCAACGCTCGGGCTTCCTGCGTCATGGCTTGCAAGCCGTGACTTCAGGTCGCTTTCCGCAAGACTTGATGCTCTTTGCGCTGCAGGAACTGCCTATATCCAGCAGAAGAATGCCCTTTTGGCAGGCTGGGCTGAAGGATTCTTAGCCTGTGAAGGTTTAAGGCTTCAGGCTGAATACAATGCCGCTAATGCCAAAGGCGGTCTGGGAAGGACACTGGGCATCGGAGGCGTATATAAGCAGGTAAGGGTCTTTGATAAGACCGGTGCAGGCAAAGAAAACTTAGGTGCAGCGCTTGATGCTCTTGTCGCCCTCCAGAGGACGGAAGCATCGATCAAGCAGGGCCTTGCTCAGGACGCTGCTTCATTAGGCGGACTCTACAATCCCCAGACTGCGCTTCCGTGCTTTGATATCAACACCGTATCAAGCCTGAATGCGAGAAGTCTTGCACTCATGAACGAGGCAGATTCATACGATATCTCCGGAAATGCAAGATGTGTACTTGCTTCAAACCAGGGTGCATGTGCATCAGCATCCGCTCTTATGGCTGCCGGCACGAACCTTGAAGGAACATATAATGTCCTGAAGCAGACTTACGGATTTGAGGAAGAGGTTTTCGCACCCGATAACGGACTCTTGACCGATAAGAAGGCCATGATCGACGAGCTCGCAGAAAACGCCGACCTCATCAGATCCAAGGTTACTTTCAACAGAGTATCCGGCAAGTGCATGAACTATAAGATCACAGGTCTGATCAGGGCTTATGAGGAGGGCAGGATAGACGGCAACATGCTTGTTCCTGCATTCAGGAAAGAATATGCAAAGACCCTTATTACTCTGATAATAGACAATTCCGGGACTTTCAGGGATTTCAGCGCATCATTGTTCGAAGAGAAGATAGCGAGACTTAACGCTCTGGGTAAAGAATTCGAAAAGCTTACGCGTCAGGAGATCTACTTAAGGATCGCCAAGACGCTTCCCGACATTGGCAAGGACGTCAATGCAAAATCCGCACTTGGCATCCTGCAGCATGCGATAAAGAGCGGCGGCAGGGGAGTATCCATAAGGACATTGTTCTCCAAGATCGGAAACATAATGCTCAAGCTCTGTCCCTGCGTACTCATGAGCCCTCTGTCATGCGCTCAGTATCTTGCACCTAACGCGGAATCACCGTTTGACGTGGTCATCTTCGATGAGGCTTCGCAGCTTCCCACATGCAAGGCTGTCGGAGTTATCGCAAGAGGTAAGAATGCCGTTATCGTCGGCGATCCCAAGCAGATGCCGCCTACGTCATTCTTCAGGGAAATGGTCTTCGATGACGAAAACTATGAGATAGAGGACCTTGAGAGTATCTTGGACGACTGCCTCGCCATCGGAATGCCCGAGCTTCACCTGCTCTGGCACTACAGAAGCCGTCATGAGAGCCTTATCACGTTCTCAAACAAGCTTTTCTACGAAGGAAAGCTCTACACGTTCCCGTCTGCTGACGACCGCAATTCAATGGTAACTTTAGAAATGATCCAGGGTACTTTTGACAGCGGCAATTCAAGGACCAACAGGGCAGAGGCTGAAGCAGTCGTCAACGAGATCGCGCTTCGCTGCCATGATCCCATCCGTTCGAAGCAGAGTCTGGGAGTCGTTACATTCAATATCCAGCAGCAGTCACTCATTGAGGATCTTCTTGATGAGAAGTGCAAGACCGATCCGGAACTTGAAAGCTGGGCGTTCAGCGGAGAGGAGCCGGTATTCATCAAGAACCTTGAGAACGTTCAGGGTGATGAAAGAGACGTTATCCTGTTCTCCGTCGGCTACGGCCAGGACGAGACGGGCAGGATGATAATGAACTTCGGACCTTTGAACCGTGACGGAGGCTGGAGAAGACTTAACGTTGCGGTAACGCGTTCACGTCTCGAGATGAAGGTTTTCTCGTCGATCACTGCAGATCAGATAAGGATCAGCGAGTCTTCCTCGGAGGGCGTAAGGGCACTTAAGCGATTCCTTCAGTATGCTGCAGGCAGCGAAGTCTGGGATGCGATGGCCGACGGAGAAAACGTCAATACCGTTTCTTCAACGCCCATTATCGACAGAAGCCTTAAGTTTACGGGCATCGCTGACGATATCTGCGACAGGCTCTCAAAACTCGGTTATAAGACAGACCGCAACATCGGTAAGTCAGGCTTCAAGGTCGACATCGGCGTCATTTCGCCGACAGATCCGGGCAAATACTGCCTCGGTATCCTTCTTGACGGCAAGAGCTATGCCGAAGCAGGAACAACGACCTCACGTGAGATCTCCCAGATCTCCGTTTTGAAGGGCTTCGGATGGAACGTCATCAGGATTTGGTCACTTGAATGGTGGGAGAATCCCGATACGGTCATTGCCCAGTGCATCGAAAAGATAGAAGCGGCAGAGAAAGCAAAAGAGGAAGAGAACGCGGCAGAGGAAGCTTCTGCTGAACCTGCTGAGCCTGAGATTCCCATCATTGACGGAACAGGACCCATCGTTGAAGAGGAGACAGCTCCTGCCGAAGACGAAGAGCAAAAAAAAACTCTGAATCAGGCCCCGAACTGACGCCTCATGCCCAGGTTTACCGGAGGCTTGGCGTACCGCTCAAGCCCATGTCGCCTGAGACATTCTGTGATCCCTTATATACAAAGGCCCTGACTGAGCTTGTCGTCAGGATAGTTCAGGCTGAATCTCCGATAAGCTTTGATCTTTTGTCTTCTGAAATGCTCGAAATGCTGGGCATTACAAAGAGTTCTGCCAAGATCAAGGCCAGATGCGACTATCTGGCAAGGGCTTCAAGACTGCCTTTTACTACCCAGATGCTCGACGGGGAAGACGAAGGAACGAATATCTACTGGGCCGATAAAGAGGCCTATCTCGGTATCTGTCCTTTCTACAGAGTGCCCGTTATAGGCGGAAAACCCAGAAAAGCTCACGATATCGCCGTCCAGGAAGCGGCAAGAGCAGTTATCGATACTGCAGAGGCACAATTCGGACTGCCCAGGGAAAGCCTGATCACCGAGACTGCCAAGGCCCTGGGATTTAGCAGGACAGCGTCAAATACTGACTGTTACAAGCTTTGTGACCAGGCTGTCGACTATGCTTTCAGGCAGGATGCACTCAATGTTGACGATAACGGCTTCATAAAGCCTTCCGGTATAAATTAATAAAGTGAAAACAAGGTAAATTTAGGCGGTCTTATTGTTGACTTGCCTTATCTTGAAAAGTATTATAAAGCGGTAATGAAAAACGGAGGTTACCTCCGTCTAACTCTTTTACAAAAATCATTTAAAGGAGCGTAACGCTTATGGCATTAGTAACATCCACCGAAATGTTCAAAAAGGCTTATGACGGCGGTTATGCAATCGGCGCTTTCAATGTCAACAACATGGAAATCGTTCAGGGCATCACCGAAGCAGCTGCTGAACTCAAGTCACCTGTAATTCTTCAGGCTTCCGCAGGCGCAAGAAAGTATGCTAACAACGACTATCTTGTTCACCTCGTAAAGGCTGCTGTTGAGCTTCACCCTGAAGTTCCTATGGTTCTTCACCTTGACCACGGTGCAGATTTCGAGACATGCAAGTCCTGCATCGATTCCGGCTTCACATCTGTCATGATCGACTATTCAAGCCACAGCTTTGAAGAGAACATCGCAGAGTCCAAGAAGGTTGCTGAGTATGCTCACGATCACGGCGTAGTCGTTGAGGCTGAGCTTGGTACTCTCGCAGGCATCGAGGATGACGTTAAGGTTGAGTCAGGACACGAGTCCTACACAAGACCTGAAGAGGTTGAGGAATTCGTTTCCAGAACAGGCGTTGACTCTCTCGCTATCGCTATCGGTACATCCCACGGCGCATACAAGTTCACACCCGAGCAGTGCACAAGAAACGAGAAGGGCATCCTCGTACCTCCTCCGCTCAGATTCGACGTTCTCGAAGAGTGCATGAAGAGAATCCCCGGATTCCCGATCGTTCTCCACGGTTCTTCTTCCGTTCCTCAGGAGTACGTTTCCATCATCAACGAGTTCGGCGGCAAGATGCCTGATGCTATCGGTATCCCTGAGGATCAGCTCCGTAAGGCTGCTAAGCTCGCTGTCTGCAAGATCAACATCGACTCTGACCTCCGTCTGGGTATGACAGCCGGTATCAGAAAGCACTTCGTTGAGCATCCTGATCACTTCGATCCCCGTCAGTATCTTGGTGACGGCCGTGCTAACGTTAAGGCTATCGTTGCTCACAAGATCAAGGAAGTTCTCGGTTCCGACAACAAGATCTGATCTTTGGAACAAAACCAATGAATTTAAGACCCGGCAGAGATTTTTCTGCCGGGTTTTGTTATAATTCCACCTATGAAATCTAAAAGAAACAGTCTTAAGCCTTTATATGAGCGTCCGGGCAGGCTTTCGCCGGGGCGTGGTGTTCCCGTTCCGGGAAAGACTCCTAACGAGGATCTTAAGATCAGCGTCCATTACGATGATGAAGAGGAATTCCAGGATCCCGTCAAAGGCGTTACTCCGGAATTTACAGTTAACTCACTGAATGCCCTTGATCCTTTTGAGGATGAGGCGCTCCTTTCGGGCGAAGTCAAACCCAAGAACACCGGTAAGATGTCAGGCGTTGAGTCTTATCAGACCAAGATCTTTGAGGCTGACGAGGATTTTGACGATGAGGAAGAAGAGATCCATACAGAAGATGGCCCTTCCGTATTTACAAGGGACGGTCATAAGTTCATGGTCAATTCCGACCTGATGGCGGGCGGTGCAGAGCCGGTTCACGCAAAATCCGCTTATGATGCAGGCAATCCGTCATTTTTTACCGATGTCAGAAAGCTGACCTTTTCGCTCATCGGACTGGCGGTGCTGATATTTGCCGAGTTTATCGGACTGATATTACTTCTGAAATGATCTGATCAGAAGAAAAGGAGTTGTCTCATTTTGCTTGGAGGCGCATCTTCACGCCCGGCGCGGAACGCCGGATCAGCTTTTGTTGTTGCGTAAACATTTTCGTAAACAAAACCGGCTTCAATGTTTACGAAAAACTTTACTTTTCAAAAAAATAAACTCAAACGTAAACTTTTGAGCACAAAAGTTTACGCTAAAGTTTA
>SVJC01000145.1 GCA_015069215.1 Oscillospiraceae bacterium | reverse complement strand
AGATCGATCTGCGCACATTGAGCAAGTACTACGGCAAGGAAAGAAAGTTCATTCCGCTTCCGAAGTTCCTTGAAGAGAAGAGAGACTTCTGCTTCGTCATGGACAAGGCCATTACATGTGCAGATGTTGAGAAGACGATCAAGGAGTCCTGTGAGTACATCACCAAGATCGAGCTCTTCGATATCTATGAAGGCATCCAGCTCGGTGTCAACAAGAAGAGCCTTGCATTCAGCGTAGTCTTCACGCCTAAGGATGAGGAGTTCAAGCCTGAGGTCATCGACGGATTCGTTTCGAAGATCCTTGCCAACCTCGGCGAAAAGTACGGGATCACGCTCCGTGCTTAAAGGGCAAATTCGTTTAATAGGTAATAAAGCACAGTTTGAGACGAAAACTGCCTTGTGATCCAATGAATTAAATGCTTTAAGCGGTTAACGCCCGGAATCTCCGGGCGTTTTTCTTTGTCGGTTTTTGTAGTATTTTGTCGGGTAATTCGAAGGCCCATCCGTTGTAGGATTAACTAAATAATCTTCAGGGGGTGGAACTTATGTCAACACTTGAGACCGCGGTAGTATTCACGATAATACTGACAATGCTTACGTTCTTTGTGACGGCTCCCGAAAAGACCGCCATGGAGGCGTTAAGCGACTGCAGAATGGGCTTTGAGGAGTCTTCTTTCCAGAATGAGGACAAAAAGCTATATTCCGAAAAGAAGATCGGATCTGCCGTATCTTATGATACTTCTCCGGAAAAACTCTGTACTTATCTTACGGGACTTTCAGACAACTTCCGTCTTATCTACGGAAAGGCTGCAAGCTTAGCCAGCGGGGTGGATTCAAATGAGGAAGAAGGTTAAGAAAAGAAGGAACAGGTACGGGGCTTCGTCAGTATTTTTAGGCATCGTACTGTCAGCTGTGATCCTTATCGAATGCACGTTCCTGACATTTGTCTGGGAACTGGATTACAACATAAAGGTCAATAACGCCGTTGATGCCCAGATCGAAAGCATAATGTGCGAATATAACAGGCAGCTCTTTGACGTTTACGGCATATATGCCTTTACGATGAATGCCGTTGACGATGACATATACAGGAAAGCGCTCCTTGCCTGCGGTTATGAGGAAGGTCCCGTCTTGGATCTCGGCGGATATAAGAAGGTCGACAGCAAGGCTTTAAGAGACGCGATAAACATGTACTACTCGTACAGGGGAACCGGAATAGCCTTGATCCAGATAGCCGATGCTTTTTCAGAGATAATCGAAGAGTTCATCAATTTAGGAGTTTTGAAGAAACTCAAGGAATATACCTCAAGCCCTGCAGCCGGGTATGTGACCGAGATAATCCAGGGATCTGAGAAGATAGCCGAATGGTTCGAGAAAGCCGGCGATGCCCTGAACATCAAGGATTACGAAAACGATCTGGACACTTTCGACCAATTCAAGAAGATCCTTGGCGGCAAGGACAATGACCTGAAGGATTTGTCTTTCAACATAGGGCTAAAGGACATGAAGCCGGGGATCAAGCTGATAGACGGCCTGATAGAACTTCACGGATCCTTGGGAAAGGCGGATTTCAAGCTCCTGACTCATGTGCTTGAGGCAAACTATTTTTCTTACAATTTCGACTGTTATCTGAAGCAGGAAATAGATGCATCGATCAACGGCACGTCTTTTTCCGACATACACGGCAAGAGCTCAGACGATGCTGAATACATTTTGACCGGGCTTGCCGGAGCCAAGTCGATAGCAGCAGTGAATTTCTTTTTAACGCAGGCCCTTACGGGATCGAATTTTCTGAAAGACTATCTGGATAAGGATTTCAGGGCGAAGGTAGACGTGGTCTCCAAGATCCTTTCTGCGATTATCGCAGCCGTATCTGAAGGTACGGTCGAGATCGATTACAGGATAATCACGGTCGCACTGATATTCCTGATAGCGACGTTCCAGGCTGCAAAGGATATCGGCACTTTGAGAAAAGGAGAAAGGGTAAAACTCTATGAGACCAAGGGCAAAAAAGCAATAACGGCAGGTTACAGGGACTTTCTCTTCCTGTTCATGCAGGTGGTTCCTGACCCCTTAATGGAGAAAAGGGCCCTCCTGATCCTCGAAAGAGACTACGGAGAGCTTTATCAGGGACTTACCGGAAGTGCCTCTACGGCATTTAAGAAGATCGAAGTTTCAAGAAACTACGCATTGTACGGGTGAACGGACATGAAAAACAAACAAGGGACAGTAACGGTAGAAGCAGCGATCTGCTTTACGATAGTGCTGATACTGATAGCGGGGATAATCAGCGCCCTGAATTTCTACAGGACCGACATCCTCATGACCAGATCTGTCAACCAGTGCTGCGAGAACGTCTCGCTCCTTTTTCCTCTGAGCGTACCGGCAGGAGACGCGGCTTCCGTCGTGTTGAATGCCTTCCCGGATACGGCATTGGACGGGACCAAAGCATCCAAGGTCATAAGCACCGTGGCAAAGTTTGCGGTAGGCTTTGACCGGTTCTCGGACCACAAACTGCAGGAATTGGTCCTGGAAGGTGTTCTTTCCGGTACCATGGCCAAAAACATCGTGAGTTATTACAAGCAAAGGAACGGCGGCTCGTCGTTCTTTTGTCCTGACGATATTGACGTAAGGCTCGATATCAGCACGAAAAGGCACGTCATCGAGGTTACAACAGATTATTCCGTGCTTACGATCGTGGGCAGGAAGCAGCGTACTGTATACACCGTTATACCTTTGTACGGCGATTCTTCGCTGATCCTTGAAGGTGATGACCCCAAGAACGGGAGCGGAGACATCTGGGGATTGGATAATTTCAAGAGGGGAGACGGCTTCAGGAGCATTTTCGGCTCCAATCTGCCTAAGACTTATCCGGTGATCGATAACTATGAGAACGGGAATGCGACGTCCTTCAAGAGCATCGACCTGACGGCGCCTTACTACAAGTCTAAGTCCAAGATAAAGAAGAGCATCAAGAAAGACATCGATGAGCTCAGCGCTTTTAATAGCGGCGAAAAGACGATTGACGGAAAAAAGTATAAAGTGGACAATATCAAAGGCAAGACTCTGAAGGTGATAATACCTAAGAATTCTCCCAAGGACAGGAAGGAAATCATCAAGTCTTTGAAGGAATATGCCCATAGCAAAGGCATCAATCTGGAGATCAAGGAATACGGTAATTCTTCCAAATACTCCGGAAAGAGCTGAAAACCGAGTTTTTGCTGATACTTCCTTTTTATTTAATTTATTGTATTAAATTGAATATTGCGTTATCATATATCGGTAAATTTGGAGGTATCTCACTTGAAACACGAGAATACAGTCAGAACGCCAAGCTTGGCGAATTCAAGAATCAATACAGACAGCAGTGCAAATCTGTCTATTGGAGACACTTTGAGAAAGGCGAAGAAGAACCTTTTCTTTTCGAGGTGTCTTATGGGCATCATGGCAGTCCTTATCTTAACGGCACTTTTTGTTGCTTTCTTTACGGGATATGCCAATCCGTTTCTTGACTACGTAAACAATGCAGTCGGGTGATCGCCATGATCAAGAACATTGACAAGAACGAGTTGAAGTTTGCCACTGCTTTTACGGACAGCGAGATGGAAGAGCTGATGGACCTTTACAGAGCCATCCTTACCATGGAGACTCCCGACGAGATCCATAAGTTCTTCAAGGATCTTTGTTCCGTAAATGAGCTTCATTCTTTTCTTCACCGCTGGCAGATAGTAAGAAGGATCGAGCAGGGAAAGAGCTACGAAGAGATCATCAAGGAGCTTTCCGGTTCGCCTGAGACTGAGGAAACAGGAAATCCTTCAGATGCCAGACACGGTGCGGGAAGAGTCAGGGGCAAGGCAAGAAGCAGCACGAAAGTCAGTTCCACGACCATTTCCAGGGTCAAGACATGCTATATCAATCCCGACGGCGGATACAGAACGGCACTTAAAAGACTTAACGAACGAGATAATAAAGAACAAGAGGAGAAATCGGAGTAAATGGGTTTATTAACATCAGTTTTCGGTACGCACAGCGATCACGAGCTTAAGAGGATCAAGGGCCTTGTTGACGCTGTAATGGGATATGAGGAAGAGTATAAGAATCTTACACCTCAGCAGCTTCAGGGCAAGACAGCTGAGTTCAAGAAGAGACTTGCTGATGGCGAGACTTTGGATGACCTTCTTCCGGAAGCATTTGCTACCGTCAGGGAAGCCGCTGCAAGAGTTTTGGAAATGAGACCTTACAGAGTTCAGGTAATCGGCGGTATCATCCTGCACCAGGGAAGAATCGCGGAAATGAAGACGGGTGAAGGTAAGACCCTCGTTGCTACAATGCCTGTTTACCTTAATGCTCTTACCGGCAAAGGCGTTCACGTCGTAACCGTCAACGATTACCTCGCAAAGCGTGACTCCGAGTGGATGGGTAAGGTTTACAAGTATCTTGGTCTTTCCGTCGGTCTCATCATCCACGACATCCCCAACCGTGACCGTAAGGCAATGTACGCTTGCGACATCGTCTACGGAACAAACAACGAGTTCGGATTTGACTATCTCCGTGACAACATGGTCGTCAGAAAGGAACAGATTGCTCAGAGAGAACTCAATTACGCCATCGTCGACGAGGTCGACTCGATCCTCATCGATGAAGCAAGAACCCCGCTCATCATTTCAGGACGCGGAGTTGAGTCTTCAGACCTTTATAAGAAGGCAGACGCTTTCGTTAAGACACTCAAGTCTTACACCGTTGTCGAGACAGACGACAAGGTCGACATGGATGACGTTGTAGGCGATGCTGACTACGTTATCGATGAGAAGGCAAAGACATCCGTTCTTACAGCCAACGGTATCGCAAAGGCCGAGAAGTACTTCGGCATCGAGAACCTTTCCGATTCCGACAACTTCGATCTCCAGCACTATATCAACAACGCCCTCAAGGCTAACGGTAACTTCAAGAAGGACGAGCAGTACATCGTTCAGGACGGCGAGGTAATCATCGTTGATGACTTTACCGGACGTCTCATGCCGGGCCGCCGTTACAGTGACGGTCTCCACCAGGCTATCGAAGCCAAGGAAGGCGTTAAGGTCGCAAGCGAGAACAAGACACTTGCAACCATCACATTCCAGAACTTCTTCAGAATGTACACAAAGCTCTCCGGAATGACCGGTACTGCTTACACTGAGGAAGCGGAATTCAGACAGATCTATAACCTCGACGTTATCCAGATCCCGACAAATAAGCCGGTTATCAGAAAAGACGATTACGATGCGGTCTTCAAGACAGAGAACGGTAAGTATTCAGCACTTCTGCGTACTGTCAAGGAAGCTCACGAGAAGGGACAGCCTGTACTTGTCGGTACGGTAAGCGTTGATAAGTCAGAACTCCTTTCAAGGATCTTCACAAAGTACGGCATCAAGCATAACGTACTCAATGCTAAGAACCATATGCGCGAGGCTGAGATCGTTGCTCAGGCAGGACGTAAGGGTGCAGTAACGATCGCAACCAACATGGCAGGCCGTGGT
>SVJC01000144.1 GCA_015069215.1 Oscillospiraceae bacterium | reverse complement strand
AAGGTGATCGTTCTCATGACAGATGCACCTTGCAAGAAGATCCGTAGCCTCTAAGATGAACTCTTCGCCGTTTCTGTTCAAAGCCTTAACCTTGATGTGATCAGGACGTTCAACCTCACAGGTCTTTCCGGGAACCGAAAGACATCCCTCGCCGCTTACCTGTGAACCTGAAGCTTCGATAATTTCCGGATTGATAAATTCGATCTTACCGTGTTCATCACCGACATCCACGATAAAGACACGTCTTAATACTCCGACCTGCGGAGCTGCAATGCCTATGCCCCTGTTCTCGTAATACATGGTATCTGCAAGATCATCGAGCAGTTTGATTATTCTCGGAGAGATCTCATCAACGGGACGTGACGTCTTACGAAGCAGCGGATCTCCCTCTAATACAAGATTTCTTAAAGCCATCGATCTACCTCATTAAATAATATAAATAATTATATGATTCAAACTCCGCATCGGCAAGTATTCAATGCCTTCAGTCACCTTTCGCCATGTCCGAAAGAGCCTCAATATCTGCTTTTCCGACTTTAGTCCGGGGGATCTCGTCAACGATCACATAGCTCCTGGGCATTGCAAAACGGGATACCGACAAGGACAATTCATTCTTAACTGCCTTCAATGCGTCATCAAAAGAGCCGTCTTTTTGAGCCTGCTTCTCGAAAACGATATAAGCCCTTACGATCTCACCCCTTAATTCATCGGCAACGCCTGCAACAAAGCAATCAGCGACTCCGTGGCATGACCGGATTATGTCTTCGATGACACTGGGATAAACGTTATATCCGTTGGTGATTATCATCCTCTTGATCCTGCATTCGAAATAAAGAAGACCGTTCTCACCTATCCTTCCCAAGTCACCGGTACGAAGCCAGATCTTACCGTCTTCATCAGTAACTAAAGCATTCTTTGTCTCTTCTTCCTCATTAAAGAATCCGATCATGACTGAAGAACCCGAAATAAGGATCTCACCGTTTGTTCCGTTCGGGAGTTCTTCACCCGTTTCAGGATCAACGACCTTGAATTCTGTATGTCTGTAAGGTCTTCCGATGCAGTTATGTTCCCTGCATCCGGGCGGCATAAGACTGACTCCGGAAAGGCATTCCGTAAGGCCGTAGCCCTGTCTGACAACCGCCTTGCTTCCGTGTCTTTCGAGAAGTGCATTCATGTCATCCTGTATGTCGGGAGGCAGCCTGTCTCCGCCTGAAATGACAAGCTTTACGAAGGACATGTCCATGTCCTTTACGTCACCTGAGACGATTGCACCGAAGATGGCAGGAACGCCCGCGATCACCGCAGGTTTGTATTTAGAAATGAGCGAAATGAACTTCTTTACCTTGAATATCGGCAAGAGCACAGACGTTCCGCCGAACATGAGGACCGTATGGATTCCTACTCCCAAACCAAATCCGTGGAAGATCGGAAGGACTGCCAGGAACCTGTCACCTCTTTCAAGGCATTCACAGCTTTCAACTGCGTCTTCTGCATTGCTGTTGAAGTTAACAGACGAGAGCAAAACGCCTTTTGCCTTGCCTGTCGTACCGCCCGTATAAAGCATCGCACAAGGGTCTTCAGGTGTTGCTTTTTCATTCTTGAACGAGACAGGCGCAGAACTCTTTTTCATGAATTCGGGGAATGTCTCAAAACGGATGAAAGACGGTGTCTTGACGCCTGATTTTACTTTATATGCAAGCTTGGCCATCCTCGGGAGATACTCTGAAGGACTGACTAATACGGCCTTTTTGACGTTGCCTGAAAGGAATGTGATCCCAGCAGGAAGCTCGTCATAGACGAATACGATCTGAGGATCCGTTGAAGCAACAAAGCTTTCAAGCTCCCTTACGGACGAAAGCGGATGGATAAGGTCACAGACAGCGCCGAGCTTCGAACATGCATAGAAAATGAATACCGCCTGCGGGATGTTCGGAAGAATTACGGCTACGTGCATGCCGCGCCTTAAACCGTGCAGATACATGGATACTGCACATTTATCAATGTGATCGATCAAAGATGAATATGAGATCTTATGACCGTAATATTCAAGTGCGGTAAGATCTTTATACTCTTTAGCCTTATTCTTAAGACTTTCGTATATTGTCAGCCCGTTAATACCGAGTTCAGGACTCTCAGGCATTAAAACTCCCAAGAAGAGATGTATTTCTTCTGTTCTTCAGTAAGTTCATCGATCTTGATGTTCTTAGTAGCGAGAAGGATCTCTGCAACCCTGTTATCAATGACTTCAGGTGTCTGGTAGACATCGATGGGGAGACGGCCGGGCTGTGTTGCGATGTACATTGCAGACTGTGCCTGCAGAGCAAAGCTCATGTCCATGATCTCGACCGGATGTCCGTCGCCTGATGCAAGGTTAACGAGTCTTCCTTCAGCTATTATGCAGACTGTGTTTCCGTTGGAAAGCTTGTATCCGATGATGTTGTGACGGAGTTCGCTTGAAGAGACAGCCATCTTCTTAAGTTCGGCAACGCTGACTTCGCAGTCGAAATGGCCTGCATTGCAGCATACAGCGCCGTCCTTCATTGCAAGGAAATGTCTATCGACGATAACGTCCTTGCAGCCCGTAACGGTAACGAAGAAGTCTCCCAAAGGAGCTGCCTCGTCCATGGTCATTACCGTGTATCCTTCCATAAGAGCTTCACAAGCCTTAACGGGATCGATCTCGGTAACGATTACCCTGGCACCAAGTCCCTTTGCCCTCATGGCAACTCCCCTGCCGCACATGCCGTAGCCAGCTACGACAACGGTCTTGCCAGCGACAACGAGATTTGTTGTAGCCATGATGCCGGTCCATACGGATTGGCCGGTACCGAATCTGTTATCGAAAAGGTGCTTGCATCTTGCATCGTTTACTGCGATTACGGGATAAGCGAGCTTGCCTTCCTTTTTCAGTATCTCAAGACGGTGAACGCCCGTGGTTGTCTCTTCGCATCCGCCGATTACGTTGGGTGCAAGATCCTTCATCTCGGAATGAAGCAGGAGCGCCAAGTCTCCGCCGTCATCGATTACGATGTCAGGTCCGAATTCTAGAGTCTTCTTAAGACGGCCGAAATAAGCTTCTTCAGAATCACCATGGACCGCATAAACGCTCATCATGCCGCCTGCAGCAAGCGCTGCAGCTACGTCATCCTGCGTAGACAGCGGATTACATCCGGTAATTGCAACCTCAGCACCGCCCCTGGCAAGAGCTCTGGCAAGACACGCAGTCTTTGCTTCGACGTGAACCGAGATAGCGACTTTCTTGCCCTTAAACGGCTGCTTCTCGATCAATTCGGCTTCTATAGCACGCAAAACGGGCATATTGCGGTATGCCCATTCGATCTTCTCAAGACCATATTGTGCAAGGCTTATATCCTTGATTTCATGATTAAACATTGATCAAGCTCCTTTCAATTACAGGCGTCCGATGAGTTCCTTTATTAGTGCGCAGCTCTGCTCTGAAGCAGCTGCGGCAGTATCAAGCACTTCCTTCTCGGAAAGAGGTCCTTTGTTGATTCCTGCAGCCATGTTTGTGATGCAGGACATGCCAAGCACTCTGATGCCCATGTGTGAAGCACAGACGGCTTCAGGGACCGTAGACATTCCTACGCAGTCTGCTCCCAGTGTACGGAGGGCTCGGATCTCAGCAGGTGTCTCATACTGAGGTCCCTTCATGTATGCGTAGATGCCTCTGGAAACCTTTATTCCGAGGCCTTTTGCGCAATCCTCAAGAAGAGCGATAAGCTCTTTGTCGTAAACAGCGCTCTGATCAGGGAACCTTGTACCGAATTCCTCGATGTTGGGTCCTCTCAATACAGACTCGATGAAGAATGTCAGGTGGTCTTCGATCGCAATGAATTCAGGCGGTACCATATCACTCTTGATTCCGCCGGCGGCATTGGTAAGGATCAGGGTCTTAACTCCGATCATGCCGAGAACCCTTATATAGAAAACAACTGTTTCTATCGGATAACCTTCATAATAATGGAATCTTCCGTTCATCATGAAGACGTCCTTGCCGGACAGGGATCCCGCGATCAGCTTTCCCGCATGACCGGGAGCCGTTGATTTAGGGAAATCCGGGATGTCCGAATAAGGTACGGAAAAATACTCTTCACAGGTATTGGCCAGGGGGCCTAAACCGGAACCCAAGACTATGCAGATCTCAGGTACCTTTCGTCCGCCGAGAAGGCCTTTGATGTAATCTCCGGCGTGCTTTACTGATGCAAGGTATTTTTCTTTATCTTCGATCATTATTTCTTACCGCAGCAATCCTTATACTTTTTGCCTGAACCGCAAGGGCACGGATCGTTTCTTCCAACCTTGTTTGCGTCTCTCTTTACAGGCTGTTGTGTCTCATTTGAAGCAGCCGTTCCCTCGATGGGTTTTGAAGCGGATCCGGGTGTGACTTCCTTGCCCTTACCTTCAGAAACGTTCTTTGCTACTTCCTTAGCCTCGAAATCGGACTCAGGTGTGAACTTTGCTCTCATGATGAACTTAACGGCATCATTCTGGATGGCTTCGTTCATCTCTTCGAACATTGCAGAACCTTCAAGCTTGTATTCAACAACAGGATCGTGCTGACCGACGCTTCTCATGCGGATAGCTGAAGAAAGCTGATCCAATGCATCGATGTGATCCATCCACTTGAGGTCAACCGTACGCAGGAGGATCTGACGTTCAGCCTCTCTGAAGACTTCAGGCGTAACTTCCTCATCCTTCTGGGCAATGATCTCCTTAGCCTCTTCTGCGAGCTGCTCAGCGAGATCATCAGCTTCAGGAAGCTCGAAATCGTCATCCTGAACCTTCTTAACGATATCAAGATCGCCGAAGATCTCTTCTAACTGTCTTCCGAGTGTGTATCTCTCAGAAGATGAGATAACGCCGTCTAAAGCATATGTGTTTACGATACGTGAAGCTACGCGGTCAACCATCTGCAGGTAAATGTCATGTACGTCATTACCGTTGATGACCTGACGTCTCTGCTCGTATGTGATCGTTCTCTGAACGTTGTTAACGTCGTCGTATTCGAGGACGCTCTTACGTGATGAGAAATGCAGAGCTTCAAGTTTTCTCTGTGAGCTGTCGATCATCTTGGACAGGGACTTGAACTGGATCTCCATGTCGTCTTCGATACCGAGGGTATCAGCAAGACTCGTAACACGGTCACCGCCGAAGATCCTGAGGAGGTCATCTTCGAGAGAAAGGAAGAACTTGGATCTTCCGGGGTCTCCCTGACGTCCTGCACGTCCCTTGAGCTGGTTATCGATACGTCTTGATTCGTGTCTTTCAGTACCTACGATGAAGAGGCCTCCGAGTTCCTTGACTTCTTCTGCCTCAGGAGCGAGCTCTTCCTTGAACTTCTTCTCAAGTGTCGTGAAACGCTCTCTTGCCTCGAGTATGATCTCATCGTCAGTCTCGTTATGAGCTGTTGAAGCATCGATCAGTTCCTCGGGATAACCCAGCTTTCTCATTTCCTGGAGTGCGAGGAATTCAGCGTTACCGCCCAGGATGATATCGGTACCACGGCCTGCCATGTTGG
>SVJC01000143.1 GCA_015069215.1 Oscillospiraceae bacterium | reverse complement strand
GGCGGTCTAGGCGCCTTTCTCGGAATGAAGCTCTTCAGGCACAAGACAAAGCATACATCATTCCGGATACTGGTTCCCGTCTCAATGATCATCCAGTTCATACTCATTGCCGCAGGTGCATATTTCCTGTACATCCGCCACTGAGAAAGATCAAAAAAGCTGCCTTGAGGCAGCTTTTCGATTGTTACCGTTTTTCTGACTTCAGATCACTGATAAGCGGAAGTCGGATTAGGAAGGATCTGGCACTCGGCAATGCCCAGGAGCGTCTGCTTGTCCCTTGAAAACATTGCAAGAATGTAGATACCTGATTTCATTGACTGTCCGGTCTTCGACTTGAGTCCAAGTGCAAAGAAAGTACCATTGCTGTTTACGATCGGAGTTCCCTCACCGCTGATCGCCGGAGTGTCAGTCCTGACATTGATCTTAAGCGCACCGGCAGTGTTGACTGCATAATAGAATGCGAAGTAAATGGGTTCTGTGGTTGAAGGATCCATCTGCATCTGGAACGAAATGCGTGTTGCGTCAGAACCGTAGGAAACTGCATTTACACGCTTATTGTCAACATTGACCCACGCTGCCGACATGACTCTGCTTGCGAACTCGCTGTCATAGAATTTATAACCGTTTGAATTCGTATTACCGGTTCCCGAACGGGTCTCCGTAACGGCAACAACAACATTAACGGTAGCTGCATAAAGGAACGTGCCGTTATCAGCTTTGAGCGTGAATCCGTACATTCCGGCTGAAAGATAGTTTGATCTTAATTCAGCATTGGGATCAATGTCCTTGCTGTATTCAAGCAGGAGCGTATTCTTGTCGCCGATCTCGATCGGATCGCTCTTCCATACGTCGAATCCGTCCTTGGCAACATCATAGGTCACCTTGACGCCCTTACCCTTGAGCTTGGAGATTTCTTCGTTGAACGAAACGAGCAAAGAGAGCTTCTTTGTATTCTTGTACGTGTCATTATCAGCACCCTGCCATGTGGAACGCTTCGTGTTGACAAGCTTAGAAAAATCAACTGCAAGAGCACCGATGTCAGCATCCATGAAAGCAAACAATTTGAGGAAGTTCGAGCTCATGAGGTTATCGAGGCGCCATTCCTTGTCTTCTTTTACGAATCTTGCGGTATAAGTGACAGTCGTAAAGTCGTCTGTGTTCTTGACCGCGGAGACAAGCTCATCGATGTCTTTATAATCCTTCTTAAGAATTGACTCGTAATCAGCCATGGTGAAATCGATGTCGATCGAAGCTTCGTTACCGCTGATGGAGAAGGAATCCTCACGGATCTCATAAGTAAATGTCTTACGGACTGCCGTGCAGAATTTCTTTGTATTCTCATCTAAGTATTCGCCGTTAAGACCTTTACGGAGGTCTTCGGCCTTATCGCTCTTCTTGCTCAGAGTAGACAGATCAAGGAGTTTGTCGGCATCAAAGTCCTCAATGTTCTCTGCAACTTCTTTAGCCGCGGCAACGACATCTTTCTTGCTTAATGCATTGCATCCGCAAAGAGACAGGAACATCGAACAAATAAGCAGGACTGCTCCCGTCTTTCTGGTAATCATCCTTGAACTCATAATCTTTCCTCCTGATTAGAGAAAAATTGTAATCTCTGCCTGTTAAAAATGCAAGAAATAGCAATATTTAATTAATTATACCTTACATTTGTATTTTACGCATAAAACAATATATAATGAATAAAACCTTAAAAGGATGATCTTCACCAATGAACGGACAACCAAACATACTTATCTGTGATGATGACCCGGTAGTACACGAGTCACTGGCCATATACCTCGACAACGACAATTTCACCCACGAGGATGCATACGACGGCAGAGAAGCCTTGGACATGGCTCAGACCGGAAGTGCCGATCTTATCCTTCTCGATGTCATGATGCCCGAAATGAGCGGTCTTGACGTCTGCCGTGAAGTACGTAAATCATTGTCCACACCGATCATCATCCTTACTGCAAAGGGCGAAGAGATCGACAAGATCTTGGGCCTTGAGCTGGGCGCGGATGACTATATCGTCAAGCCTTTCTCTCCCCGTGAGGTAATCGCGAGGATCAAGGCTGTCTTAAGAAGATTCGGCGATACCCAGCAGTCTTCTTCCGTACTCAAATTCCCGGGCCTTGAGATCAATCTCGGAAACTATTCCGTTAAGGTCAAAGGCGAATCCGTTCCCTGCACACCGAAGGAAGTTGAGATCCTTTATCTTCTTGCTTCACATCCGGGTCAGGTCTATGAAAGAGAACAGATCCTTGAATCCGTATGGGGATTCGACTACAGCGGTGATTACCGTACAGTTGACACCCATATCAAGCGCATCAGACAGAAGATCTCATTCGAAGGTGCTTCCTGGAGCATCCAGACGATCTACGGCGTAGGCTATAAGTTCGAGGCAGACTGATGTTTCAGAGCACCCTGCTCAAAAGAACAATGTCACTTGTCATCATATCGCTGCTCGCATCAGCGGTATTGGCTATCATTGCATTTATCGTTGCAGGAAGAACCGCAACCATAGATATCGAGACGACAAATGCTGTCAATCAGGATGCCGTTTATCAGGAACTATTCCACAACGAACCTCAGATCTTAAACGACGAGGTATCCCGCGCAACATTCTTCAATACATCCTTTGCATCCGGACATGACTATTTCCTTATCGGTACTGACGGCAAGCTCATCGCTTCCACCCCAACCGACAAGATGAACATTTCCGCAAAAGACATAAACAATGTCAACAACACCCTTAATTTCAGGGAGTTTCAGGCAAGGAGCAACGGTCTTTCAACCAAGCGTTTCGACACATCAGATCCGATGAGAGCCATCATCGCCATCAGCCAACCCGTTAACTACGGCGGCGAGACCTGCACTCTCCTTTCACTTTCATATCTTAACGCTTATAACGACCTGATCATCGAATACATAAACATCCTGGTCCTTTCCACACTGATGGCCGCATGCTTCATGCTCATTCCGGCTTATGCACTGGTCAACAGAATGATCCTCCCTATCCAGGAAATGAACGAGATAGCAATGGAATATGCGAGCGGCAATTTCAGCGTCAGAGCGGATGAAAGCCATAAGGGCGAGATCGGAGAACTCGGTGCGTCATTCAACTATCTGGCCGATCAGCTCTCGAAATCCATCAGCGACCTCACTAACGAAAAGAACCGTCTCCAGGAGATCTTTGACGTCATTTCCGACGGCATTGTCGTTGTCGATGCGGATTCAAACCCCGTAACCACCAACAAGGCCATAAGGACCCTCTTCAACAGAGCCGAAAAGAACAACATGTTCACGGAACACCTCCAGCTGATTCCTTTCGAGGAGGTCTGGCGTGATTTCGAGGACTGCATCACCACCGGCGAGACAAAGACAAGGACGATCGAGGACAGAAGCTACGCTTATCAGTCAACGATAATCCCCAAATACGATTCTGAGGACAAGACAAGAATCATCGGAGCAACGGGATTCTTCCGCGATATCTATGAAGCCCAGAAAAACGAGCATTTCAGACAGGATTACGTCGCAAACATCTCACACGAGCTCCGTACCCCCTTGCAGACCCTCCGCGGTCTCATCGAGCCTCTGGCTGACGGAATGGTAAAGAAAGAGGAAGACCGTCAGCGTTACTACGGCATAATTCTCAACGAGACGATGCGTCTTTCAAGACTCATCGACGACATGCTTGAGCTTTCAAAGCTCCAGTCAAGGACGCTCGCGTTCAAGACATATCCTTTTGACGTGAACAAGCTCATCAGCAGCATTGAGATCAGGTTCAGGCCCATCATGGCTGAGGCCGGCATCAAGTTCTCCGTACAGAACACATATGGTACGTTACCTACCGTTAACGGTAACCCTGACCGTGTTGAGCAGATCCTCGTCATTCTCCTCGACAACGCCAAGAAGTACACTCCGCGCGGCAAGTCGATCACCATCATCACCGACTACATCGAGAACGAGAAAAAGGTATACATCTCCGTTGCCGATACGGGACAGGGAATCCACGAGTATGACATAGATCACATTTTCGACAGGTTCTTCAAAGCTGACCGTGCAAGAGGTAAGAAAGGTTCAGGCCTTGGTCTTTCCATCGCCAAGGAGCTTCTCACTTATATGGGCGAGACCATCAAGGTTACAAGCAAATACGAAGAAGGTTCCACCTTCACATTCACTCTTTCCAAGGCGGAAAACATAGATGTCTGGGAGTGACCTGGAGAACCCGACGTCTGAGGGTATCAGGCTCAACAAATACATCTCCTCATCAGGAATATGCTCAAGACGTGAAGCAGACAAACTGATCGAATCAGGCAAAGTCACGATCAACGGCGTCACGGCTGATCTCGGTTCACGTGTTTTTGAATGCGACGTGGTCGTTGTTGACGGCAAACCCGTGATTCCTGAGGATAACTCGATCTACATAGCATTCAACAAGCCTCTCGGGATCACATGCACGACTGATCACAGAGACCCTTCAAACATAATCGACTACATTGATTTTAAAGAACGCATCTTCCCTGTCGGACGTTTGGACAAGAACTCGTCAGGACTCATCCTTCTGACCAACAACGGCGACATAGTAAACGGGCTTTTGAGATCGGAGAACGGTCACGAAAAAGAATACGTCGTTACCTTGGACAGGCCTTATGACGGCAAGTTCATCAAGAACATGTCTTCAGGCGTTCCCGTGCTCGGCCGCATGACTCTTCCCACGGAGGTCTTCCCTGTTAATTCCAAGACTTTCAGGATAATACTGAGACAGGGAATGAACCGTCAGATCAGAAGGATGTGCGAATACTTAGGTTACCGCGTCACCAAGCTTAAGAGGATCCGTTTCATCAACATTGAACTGGGTGACCTTGCAGTCGGTAAATGGCGCTATCTTACAGCCGAAGAGAAGAAAGAACTTCTTAAAGGAATAAAATGAAAAGAACCGCTTCAAAGAGCGGTTCTTTTCATTGGTCGGGCTACACGCCGGATTATTTTTCTTCCTTATCTTCACCCTCTGAAGATTCGTCAGAAGCGTTTTCTTCACTGTTGATGACCTTAGCGGCCTTCTGCTCATCTCTTGCTTCCTTGATGAGAGAATCAATGTCAGACTCACCGCCGGACGACTCCTCGTCCTTCTCATAGTAGAACTTGACCTTATCCTTGCTGTTTCTTGCACCGTAAGCTTCAGCGATGGCAAAGCAGTCTTCCTTGAGCTTCTCGAAATCTTCCTTTGACTCAAGATCAGCAATGGAAGTCTGATAGCAGGCATCCTCGAAAACGTCATCAAGAACGAGATATGCATTGCCTTCCTTGTTGAAGTTCTTGTCGATCATGGCTTCAGCCTGATCAGGAGATCCGTCTCTTGCGTCAAAGTTCTCGAAAGGAATGTTGATCTTGCTGTAACGGTATCTGAGAACGATGTTCTTGTTGTTGTAATCAACAGCAACTCTGAACTTTGCTACAAGGAAAGTCTGGCAGAAGACCAGAATGAAGCAGACCGCAAGAAGTATTCCTACACCGGCGAGGATCAGCATCAGCATTCCGTTTGCACGGTTGATCAAACCGACAACTGCAAGAGCAACGCTCA
>SVJC01000142.1 GCA_015069215.1 Oscillospiraceae bacterium | reverse complement strand
TTAGATTATTGCTTCGATTCTTTCCTTTATCCTGGCGAAGATCTCTTCGGGAGACAAAGAAGCATCTATCGTAACGATCCTCTTATCCTCTGAAGCCGCACGGATAAAGCCGTCTCTGACTTTCTCCTGGAACGAGTCACCTGCGGATTCTATCCTGTCTTTTTCTTCGCCTCTGCTGTTTCTTCTCCTGATCGCGCCTTCAACGCTGATGTCGAGGAAGAAAGTTATGTCGGGAGCCAATCCTCCAGTCGCATCCATGTTGAGGCGGCTTACCATTTCGGGGCCCAATCCTCTGGCACAGCCCTGATATGCATAGGATGAGTCAAAGAACCTGTCACAGATCACGACCTTGCCTTCAGCCAATGCCGGCTTGATTGTCTCTTCGACGATCTGGGCTCTGGCCGCTTCGAAAAGGAACAGCTCCGTCATGGGAGCCATGGAACTGTTCTTCTTATCAAGAAGGAGTTCTCTGATCCTTTCGCCGATCTTGGTTCCGCCCGGTTCCCTCACCATGAGAACGTCTCTTCCGAGACTTTCGAGCCACTCCCTGCAAAGACCGGTCTGCGTGCTCTTGCCGCAGCCGTCAATGCCTTCGAATGTTATGAACAGTCCCTTCATATCATTCAATGGTGATGTCCTTCATGGACGCGATCACCTGATAGATCTCCTTGGTGATCCTGGCGTTGTCGCTCCTGATATCATCGACGGTCTCAACCTTCTTGACTGCAGGCTGGATCTCGCGTTCTTCATCAGGGAACCTCTGACGCTTCTCGCGTCTGGGTTTCTGCTCACGAACCGTATTCTGACCGTCTATCTGTCTCTTGCGCTTCTGCTCAGGTCTGTTCTCGCGTCCCTCGTTCTTCTCCTTGGGTTCGCGGTTGCCCTTCTGGCCCTGGCCCTTCTCGCCCTGGCGCTGACGGTTCTCGTCATTCGGGCGCTGCTGACGCTGGCCCTGGCCCTGTCCGCCGTGTCTGCGGCGGTGGTTGCGGTTTCTGCGGATCTCGCCGCCCTGCTGTGGAACTGTAGGTGTACCGGCAGTGTTTTCAGCCATGTTATCCTCCAAAACTCTTTTTCTTATTTCCTTAAACGCTTAATTATAAACTTTGACGCCTGATAACTCAAATTCTGGACCGGAAGAGCTTTACTCCGCTGCCTTCAGGAACAGGAACGTCAATGTCTTCAAGTTCTTTCGCGGGAACTATCACGAAAGCCCGCTCCTTCCATCTGGGATGAGGCACAGTAAGATCAGGCGTATCGATCGTCTCATCCCCGTAGAAGATGATGTCTATGTCAAGTGTCCGAGGACCCCACCTGATGATCCTCTTGCGCTTGCAGTCATTCTCGATCGAACTGGTCAGTTCAAGGAGCTCTTCAGGTCCCAGGGTCGTCAGAAAGCTTACGCAGGTATTTAGAAAATCAGGCTGGTCCGTATATCCCACGGGCTCCGTCTCGTACAGCGATGCCTTCTTGAGGGAACTGATCTCAGGACATGCTTCAAGGCGTTCTTCGGCAAACGCGATGTTGGCTTCGCGGTCACCCATGTTGCTTCCTATGGAAAGCAGTACCCTGACTTCATCTCGACCTTTCAATCCTGACCTCCATCGTCTCGAAGACTGCATCTACAGGCGCATTCGGCTTGCTTACCGTTACCGCGCAGGAATCAGCCTCCGGGACTTCATTCAGCACCATGTCGGCTATCTGCTGCGCAAGATGCTCTATGAGATTGCCGTAATCTTTCCCGACTATCTCTTTAGCCTTGTCACAGAGGACCGCATAGTCTGCCGTATCTTCAAGATTATCAGAATCGCAGCCGTTTATGCGGTCAAAAAACACCTCGACCGTGACCACGAACTCCTGTCCGTTCTGCTTCTCCTTTTCGAGGCATCCCGTGTGGCCGAAAAAGACCATGTTCTTAAGCGTAATCTTGTCCATGTCTTACTCCTTCAGCTGCCGTAAAAAACGCTGTCAAAAGCGTTGAGCGCCTGTCTTGATCCTGCCGCATCGTGGACCCTTACCATTGCCGCACCGGCTGCGGCGGCGGTTACGGACAATCCTGACGTGATACGGTCAAGTTCTTCCTCAGTAACATCGTCCTTCCCGGCAAGCGATCTCACATATCTCTTGCGTGATGCCGCATAAAGCACCGGGAATTTGCCGTCAAAGCCAAGACGGATCAGCCCTTCTGTAAGCGCCCCGTCCTGCTCCCTGTTCGTGCCGAATCCTATTCCTGGATCAGTCATTATGGAAGCCGGGGAGATTCCCGCATCAGTTGCGATCTTAATACTCTTGGAAACCTCTTCTTCGGCACGTGCGAGAATGTCCTGATCGGGCTTGTTCTCTGCCGCTCCGAAGATCCTGGAATTGAACATCACGATGACGCCGGCATTATATGAAGCAGTTGTTTTGGCCATTTCGCTGTCTCCGAAAAGGCCCGTGATGTCGTTTATTATGTCGCAGCCTGCTTCAAGCGCAGCCTTTGCCGTCTTTGCCTTATAGGTGTCAACGGAAAGCGGGATGTCGTACTTGCCGCGGATGGCCTTGATTACCGGGATTATCCTGGAGATCTCTTCTTCAGCGGTGATCGGCTGGACTTTGGGATTTGTCGCTTCTCCTCCGATGTCGATCACGTCGCATCCTGAAGATATGAGAAGATCTGCCTGTCGCATGCAAGCTTCAACATCGGTAAATCTTCCGCCGTCCGAGAATGAATCAGGCGTACAGTTGAGAATACCCATTACAAGGGTCTTCTTTCCAATTAAGATCTCTTTGTCACGGCATCTGTAGATGCCCGTATATCTGTTGTCTGAAGCTATCATCAGATTCCGGAACGCTGCCTGTTGATCAGTGCGAGCGCCTCGTTGCGCGTTCTGAGGTCAGTCCTGCAGCCGCCGCGCATGGCAGAAGTAACAGTCTTTGAGCCTGGCTTTCTAATACCTCTCATGGTCATGCAGAGGTGCTCAGCCTCAATGATGACACAGACGGATCTTGCATCGACTGCCTCAATTATCTTGTCAGCGATCTCGGAAGTTAATCTCTCCTGAAGCTGGGGCTTCCTGGAAAGCGTATCCACGATCCTTGCGACCTTGGATAATCCCAAGATCTTTCCGTCACGCGGAATGTAGACTACGTGAGCCTTTCCGTGGAACGGAAGAAGATGATGTTCGCACATTGAATAGAACGGGATGTCGCCTATCAGGATCATCTCGTCGTTGCCTTCCTCGTGGAAGACCTTGATGTCCTTTGTGATGTCCCTGTGAAGGCCCGCGAAGACCTCTGCATACATCCTGGCAACGCGCTGGGGAGTATCAAGGAGGCCTTCCCTGTCAGGATCTTCTCCTATAGCTTCAAGGATCTCCCTGACTGCATTCTCAATCTTCGGGAGATCCATGTTCTTGCGGCTTTCCTCCGGGATGGCGTTATCGTTCGCGTAATCGTACATTTATCCAAAACCTTCCTTACTTCAAGTGTTTTTTCCTGTATTCCATCGGGGTCATTCCCATGAGCTTTCTGAATGCGACATTGAATCGCTGAGGGGATGAGAAACCCGACTGGAGTGAGATCGCAGAAACCTTGATCTCGTTATTTTCGAGAAGCGTGCAAGCACGCTCGATCCTCTTCTTCATGAGATAGTTCATCGGGCTTATTCCGGTCTCGTCCTTGAAAGCCCTCGTAAAGTATCCCTGGCTCAGGAATACATACTGGGCAGCCTGAGCGACCGTGATGCCCTGATCGAAATTATCGTCCATGTACTGCTTTGCGATGGCGACCAGCTCCTTTGCCTTGCCAGTCTTGACCCTGATGTTCTCTTCCCACTCATTGCGCATAGAGCGTGAGAGATTGATCATGAGCTCTACCGTGAGGGTCTGGATCATGAGTTCCTTCGAATATCTTTCATCGCCCATCTCTGAAACGATGCGCTCTGCGAGCATGCTTATCTCGGTCTTTTCGTTGCCCGTAACGACGAAGCAAGGCTGGCTCGTCATTTCGTTGTCCTCGGTAAGGCCTAAGTCTGCAAACTTAAGGAAGCTCTCCAAAGAAGTCCTTGCCATCGATCCGGGGATCACCACGGAAGGGCCTGCATTCTTTGTCTTGGCGCTCTTTTTGTCGGATGTACGGCCTCTGCCTTCCCTGGCTGCGGAAAGCTCCTTGGCATCATGGATGAAGCCGAAATAAAGGTTCAGAAGATCTGCCTCTCCTGATTTGATAATAAGGCTGTGCTTGACCAAAGGTCTGATTACGATCGTGGAGCCCTTGCCGAGCGTTATCTTGCCGCCGCCTTCGACCGAGACCTCGATCTTGCCCGAACGCAGATACAAAAGCTCATGTGAGTTATGAGAACTCTCCGAAGGAAGTGAATCCTTCGTATCGTAGATGTGCTCAATGCCCTCTATGACCACAGGCAGTGAGCCCGCTGACATCAGGATCTCGTCTTCGATCGCCGAAAGGAGTTTGTTAGCCATCTTCTTCCTCCCGCATCAGACAAAACTGATGCTGTCAATGTAGATCTCGCCGTTACGGTCGTTGTCTTCGATGTAGATCCTGAGCTTCGAGAACCTGATGGGACCTTCATCGTTGTAGTTCAGGACGATGTTCTGCCATGTAAGCTGCTGTCTGATCTCAGCCTCGCCGAAATCCTCGATGATCAGCTTTTTCTTCTTCTGGTCAGGATTGAATATCTGAAGCGCGATCCTCTTTCTGCCGTAGATCTCGATGGGTGCGAAAAGCGAAGCATATTCAAGGCAGTTTTACCGGCAGCTAAGATGGGGATTTTTGCAGGTATTATTCTGGGAATAGGCAGAGCAATATGCGAAACAATGGCTGTGGTTATGGTTTGCGGTAACCAGGCGATAATGCCGCAGGGGATTGCATCAGGTGTTAGAACACTCACTGCCAATATTGTTCTTGAGATGGGATATGCTTCTGGACTTCACAGAGAAGCGCTGATAGCAACAGCTGTTGTACTCTTTGTATTTATATTAATTATCAACCTGTCATTCTCAGCACTAAAAAGGAGGGCTAACTGATGATTGAAACATATAAAAAGAGGCCGGGTTCGTTTGTTTTACTTATTTGTGTCATATTATCTGCAGTTATCACAACATGCATTCTTTTCTCCTTGATTATATATATAATTGCAAATGGTGTTTCACATCTGAAACCTGAATTATTTGCATGGGAATATAATACTGATAATATGTCAATGATGCCGGCGATTGTAACGACTATATATATGACAATTTTGTCACTTTTGATGGCAGTACCAGTTGGCGTGTTTTCGGCAATCTATCTTGTAGAATATGCTAAACGCGGAAGCAGACTTGTTAAAATAATGCGTTCAGCGACTGAAACTCTTCAGGGAATACCGTCAATAGTATATGGATTATTTGGGTATATTCTTTTTGTTATAGCACTTGGATGGAGCTATTCACTTATTGCCGGGGCAGTTACTTTGGCTATTATGATATTGCCTCTTATAATCAGAACAACGGAAGAAGCATTGATTTCAGTACCGGATGCTTACAGAGAGGGCAGTTTCGGATTGGGCGCAGGTAAATTATACACTATATTCAAACTTATATTGCCTTGTGCAGTTCCGGGAATACTTGCAGGTGTTATATTGGCTAC
>SVJC01000141.1 GCA_015069215.1 Oscillospiraceae bacterium | reverse complement strand
CTCCATCTCTCACGTTATAAGTATATGCGTCCTGTAACCCTCCCGAAAATGAAAGCAACGCACTTAGTCTAAAGCTTTCAGAGGTCTGCGTTTTTGCAAGAGACATCTCTTTCCTCCAAATATGTCTATTTCTCCTTCTGGTGCAGTATATTTACGAGCCGGATTCTGTAGTTCCTCGTCTATATTCTGAAACGACAGATCCTGCTGTTTTTATTGTATTTAGGGGTAATCCGCATCTGCAATTAGTATCATATATATGTTAAATTAGAATAATTATATCACGGGAGGCAGACATGGATAAAAACTTCAAACCGTATATTCCTGCTGACAAAGTTACCACTGAAATGACACCGGCATCGGTCATACTCGGCATTGTACTGGCAGTTGTTTTCGGTGCTGCAAATGCATATCTCGGCCTTAAGGTCGGACTTACGGTATCAGCTTCCATTCCTGCTGCCGTTATCTCAATGACGGTCATAAGGATCATCATGCGCAAGGATTCGATACTTGAGAGCAACATGGTTCAGACAATAGGCTCTGCGGGTGAATCTCTGGCTGCAGGCTCGATCTTTACCATGCCTGCACTTTTCATATGGGCAAAAGAAGGCGTGATGGAAAAGCCTGCCCTTATCACTATCACGATCATCGCACTGGTCGGCGGTCTTCTCGGTGTATTCTTCATGGTGCCTTTAAGAAGCGCACTGATCGTAAAAGAGCACGGCGTACTTCCTTATCCTGAAGGCACTGCATGCGCTGAAGTCCTTCTTGCCGGTGAGAAAGGCGGATCTTCTGCAAAATCAGTATTTATCGGTATGGCGATCGGCGCTGTGATCAAGTTCGTAACCGACGGTCTTTGCGCTGTCAGATCGGTGGTAACTTTCAAACTCTCCGCACTTAAGACAGAGTTCTCTTCTGAGATATATCCTGCTCTTATCTCGGTAGGATATATCTGCGGTCCAAAGATCTCCGCATATATGTTTGCCGGCGGTATCCTGGGCTGGTTCGTTCTCATTCCTGCGATAGTCCTGTTCGGAACTGATCTGGTCATGTATCCTGCAACAGTATCCGTTGCAGAGCTCTATGCTGACGGAGGCGCTCCTGCGATCTGGGCAAACTATATCAAATACATCGGAGCAGGTGCAGTCGCAGCTGCAGGCATCATCAGCCTTATCAAGACTTTCCCGACTATCATAAAAGCATTCACCGGCTCTCTTAAGGGCCTCTCGAAAAACAACGGAAGCAAGACCAAGAACGAGCGCACCAACATGGACATCGATATGCGCTTTATTCTTATCTCAATAGCTGTTCTTGTCCTTCTTATCTGGCTGATCCCGTCGATCCCTGTCACGATCATCGGTGCGCTGCTTGTGGTCATCTTCGGTTTCTTCTTCAGTGCCGTAAGTTCAAGAATGGTAGGTCTTGTCGGAAGTTCCAACAATCCGGTGTCCGGAATGACGATCGCCACGGTCCTTATCGCGACCTTCTGCCTTAAGCTTACAGGCGATACCGGTGTCCACGGCATGCAGGGTGCTATCGCCATCGGTTCAATCATCTGCATCGCAGCATGTATGGCTGGCGATACGTCCCAAGACTTAAAGACAGGTTATATCCTTGGTGCAACCCCTAAGAAACAGCAGATCGGTGAGATCATGGGAACGATCGCGGCTGCACTTGCCATAGGCGGAGTAATGGTGCTTCTTGATTCCGCTTTCGGATTCGGCACTGACAAGCTCGCAGCTCCACAGGCCACAATGATGAAGATGATCATTGAAGGTGTTATGGATGGCAATCTCCCCTGGGGACTGATCTTCATAGGTGTGTTCATAGCAGTTGTAATCGAGCTTTTGGGCATATCTGCTCTTCCTGTTGCAATAGGTCTTTACCTCCCTCTCGAGCTTTCCGCTCCGATCATGCTCGGAGGATTCGTCAAGCTGTTAGTTGAGAAGATCTACGGCAAGCAGAATGATGACTCCGGCAAAGGCATCCTGTTCTGTTCCGGACTTATCGCAGGCGAAGGCATCCTTGGAATAGTACTTGCCATCCTTACGGTTACAGGTATTACGGACAAGATAGACGTAAGTTCATATCTTCCTACAGGAAACATAACATCACTGATCGTTCTCATTGCTGTAAGCGCAGTCGTGTTCTTTATGTCAGCCAACGGCAAGAAGATCTCCGGCAAAAAGAAAAATGCAAAATAAGGATAATTTTCTTGATTATGTTTTCGCGTATCCGGAAGGACTTGTCTTTACCTGCTCGGACGAAGGCGAGGTAACCGTTGACATGGAAAACAAGGGCTTTACAAATAAAGTGGCGCAGCGCTTCTTCAAAAGACCCAAAGTATCACATATCAAACTTGAAGGAATGGGAAGCTTCATCTTCCTTTGTGTTGACGGCAGGCGATCTGTCTATGAGATCGGGCAGCTTGTTCATGAGAAATTCGGCGATGAAGCCGAGCCTCTCTATGAAAGGCTGAGCGTGTATATGAAAAAGCTCGAAGAAGTCGGATTTGTAAAGAAACTGAATTGAATCTTCAACCTTTAGTTTTTCTTTAGGATTGGTGAATAATTCTCTTAAGTTCGTTCTGTAGACTGTCAGTATCAAAATGAAAGGAACTGACAAAATGAGTGAAGTAATCCTCGAAACAAGGAATCTTACCAAGAAGTAGTGAAGCAACAATAAAGGACATGAACGAACAGTAAGGAAATAACTAATAATATGACGATTATTTGGGGCGGAACACTGGCTCTTCTCCTGGCTAAGCTAAAAAGGAAGCCTTATGAGGTTACCCGCATCAAGCATGATGAGGGGGATCGGATCAAGAGACTAGGTGTTTATTACATGTGCATTGATGATCTCCCGCTGTAAAACAACCCGAAATTATTGAAGCCTGCGAGTCTTTTTTCGCAGGCTTCTTAGTAGATTATATTCAAGATTAATATAACTAAGAATACGACCATTAATATCATATTTTTAACCCAACTTTCAATTGATCTAACCTATCCCCTAATTCTTCCTTCAAAATGTTATAGGCCCTGTCCTTAGTGCAATGCCCGGTACAGATATAATCTATCCCTGTTTCCTTGATCTCCTTGCCGACCCGACGCACTTCTTCATTACTCTTGTTAAAGAGATGAAATCCCCCAACAAGCCCGTATATATGCTTATCTGGAAAAACCTTCTTTACTTCATTTATGATGTTAACCGCACCGCCGTGTGAGCAACTGTTGATGATTATCAATCCCTTGTCCGTATCCAGGACCAGACTCTGCTCATGCGAGAAATCATCGGGACGCCAGCCGTCTGTCGTTCTCCTGTACATCATCTCCCTTTTTCCTATCTTCTCAAGACCATTCGTCGTATGCGGTATCAAGTATGCTCCGTCACACAAACTGTAGTTACCGGAAACAAATGTAATTCGTTCACGGTAATTCTCTATGATATGCCTCGGGATCCCAATATTCTTACGGAAAATCAATTTCTTAAAATAACAGTCTTCGGCAGTTGTCTCACGAAGATAGAATTGTGCTTTCGAATTGCGTTCAAAGAATGCGGGCATACCATTAGCATGATCATAATGAGCATGACTAAGCACACCATAGTCCACATCATTAATATCAAATCCCAATTTGCTCATGTTATCGGCAAACAGATCTGATGCTCCGGTATCAACAAGTATGCGATTACCGCGATGTTCGGCAAGGATCGACAGACCCCACTCTCCTTTGATTCCATTTTTTGCTATGTTGTCAACTATTACCGTGAGCCTTGTTTGCATTCAGTTTTCCCCTTTATAGTTCCCTTTTCTTCAGTGACAATACCGTCGTATAGTTACAGCCGATACGCTGTTCCGTCTCAAATCCATATCCTTTGAAGAAATCCGTTTTATCTGCCTGATAGAACTCTTTGAAATACCCGGGATTACATAACACTTCGGTGATATAGAGCGGAGCAAACTTTATTCTTTGTTTTAGATTATCCGGTCGTTCCCACTCAAGGATTATTATGCGACCATTCGGTTTAAGGATTCTTCGTGTTTCTGCCAGGATACTTTTCCACAGTTCCGGATTACATTCATGCAGGACCAATCCGATGATCGCGTAATCGAAAGACTCTTCCTCTATCCCGGTTTTTGTTGCATCAAGGCACATCAACTCTACATTACTGATTCCGGCCTTATCAATCTTACGTCTGCCTTCGCGAAGCATCGGTTCGGATCGATCTAGTCCTACCACAAGATTTTTAGGATTCTTCTTCGCTATGAAAAGACCGTTTGTGAATGTTCCACAACACAGATCCAGGACTTTACACTTCTCGTTCGGAATCAGTTCCTCGATAACATCTCTCTGATTTCTGCCTTTCTCAGACAACCATATCTTATCCAGAAGGTCATATCCTATTGATAAAAAAGTATAGAGGTTCATGGCAGCTTAGATAATACAAGTGCCAGAAGTGCTGCAAGCGCAGGGTAAAGTATTATAGTCTGGCCTATCTTCTTGATCCAGGATTTCTTATGTATGTAAGGCATGAGATCTTCCGTTCCGGGAATGAACCAGGCCTTGGTGTGTCCGACCCAGTACCAATCTATAAATACACGGTCAAACACACCGCACACCATATACATAATCGCAAGCTGTATAAAGCTTTCCGAGAACCCGGCCGCCTTGTTAACGAAGAACACTGTCAGCGGGGCTGCGATAATCAATGCAAACATGAATACAGCTCCTGACCATAACATGTTTTTCTTGATTTGCGCCTTCGTGATAAGCCCCATCTCGACAACGCGTTCCTTCACGGGTTCTTCGTAGTAATGAACCCCGCCTACGGGCCCATTTTTGATGTTGATAACACAAACCAGAAGCAGAATAAAGCTTAATACCAAACCTTCAATAAACGCTAATATCATTTCCGTGTCCCTTTCTTGACCTTAGGCTTTCATATATCGGTAGATCGATTCGAATATGAGATCCACATTTGTTTCCAAAGACTCTTCAAATAAGGTCTCTCTGTTCTGGTACATCGCATATATCGACTTGATGAAGTTGACTACGACGCCTGGATCAATATTCTCTCTTACACCTTTAATCTTCGGCAGGAGCCACTCGATCTTCTGAAGATCGCTCGATGTATTAAAGTAAGTAGTATCAGTAAGATGCGACTTAAGCCACATCCAGTCTTCTAAGCTGATCTTAAGGAAGAAATTTGTCTCAGGTCTGAAATTCTCGCGAAAAGTCTGAAGGAACTTCTTCAAAGAAATCGTTCCATCCTTCGCAAACGCAGAAACCATCCTAATTTCAGCCTCTTTCTCGGCTTCCTGTATCAGCGCTAGAACAAAACCCTCTTTTGAGTCGAAGAAATTATAGAAAGACCCTACAGCAACACCGGAAGACTTCGCCACCAAGGCTACAGTCATCTTCTTAATTCCGCACTCAGCACTGAGCTTATAGCCTGCCGATAGTAACGCTATTCTTATCTGTTCTCTTTCTTTTTCAGTAAATCCGCCAGCCATACGCACTCTATGAACATTTATAGTGATATATTCACCGTGAATATTATCATACAGTTATTCACAGTGCAAGCATTTATTGAATTGGAATATTAAAGCTCAGATTTCTCTGAGCTTTAGTAAATTAAATTCACGATTATCTTTTCTGAGGATTACTGCTCATTTCGGCCGCTTTGATAGCACCCAAGCTATGTATCCTAACGACATGGTTCTCATCTGTCTCCGAAATTTTCTGCAGCAGATCCACAAAAGGAAGTACCAACTCAGGCCTGCGTTTGCCGAGAACACGGAAAATCTCAGGTGATTCCATCCTGACTTTGTCATTCTGATCGTGCAGGAGTCTTTCAAATACAGA
>SVJC01000140.1 GCA_015069215.1 Oscillospiraceae bacterium | reverse complement strand
GACGCTATCCTTGATGGTTCTATCAAGAACGCTCCTACAAAGAAGATCCCTTACTTCGATTTCGAAGTACCTACTGAGCTCCCCGGCGTATCCACAGAGATCCTCGATCCTCGTGATACATATGCTGATGCAGCTGAGTGGGATAAGAAGGCTCAGGATCTCGCTGGAAGATTCATCAAGAACTTCAAGAAGTACGAGACCAACGAAGCCGGTAAGGCACTCGTTGAGGCTGGTCCTAAGCTCTGATCCTTCTAGATCTGAATCAAATCAGTCAATAAGATGCCCCCGCAGACTGCGGGGGCGTTTTTTGTGCTTATATCACAAAAACAATTGACCTTAAAAACATATATTTATAAAATGTATTAGTATTTTTAATACAATTTTCTCAGGAGGTACTTTTATGGAGTACAAAATTGTTGGTGACAATCTGCCCGCTGTCGTTATTTCTCTTCAGCCCGGTGAGACAATCCAGTGCGAGTCCGGTTCAATGAGCTGGATGGACAACTGCATTAAGATGGAGACAAAGACAGGCGGTATCGGCAAGATGTTCGGCCGTATGATCTCAGGCGAGTCTCTTGCGCTCAACCACTACACGGCACAGGGCGCTGGTGAGATCGCTTTCGCATCCTCCTTCCCCGGTTCCATCATCGCAATCCAGCTCAATGGCAATTCTATTATGTGCCAGAAGGGCTCTTTCCTTGCTATGTTTGGTGACGTCGAAATGTCCATCGGCTTCCAGAAGAAGCTCGGCGGCGGTTTCTTCGGCGGTGAAGGCTTCATCATGCAGAAATTCACCGGCAACGGTACTGTATTCCTCGAAGTAGACGGTTCTGCTGTTGAGTATGATCTCGCACCCGGCGAGACAAAGATCGTTGACACAGGTTACGTCGTAATGATGGATTCCACAGTTACAATGGACGTTCAGATGGTTAAGGGCGTTGCAAACGTTCTCCTCGGCGGTGAAGGCCTCTTCAATACAACCCTCACAGGTCCCGGCCACATCACCATCCAGACAATGCCTATCTCCAAGACGGCAATGGTCCTTTATTCAGCAATGCCGCACAAGAACTGATATTGTTCTTTGCTTTTTCCAAGACCGCGCCTTCGGGTGCGGTCTTTTTTTGCATATATAGTAATTTCTTTTAATTAATGTTGTCTTCAGACCGCTTTCCCGCTTGTCGGTTTTTGTAGTTTTTTGTCGCGTCTTCTTATCCCTTTAGCACTTAATATGTTCACATGGAACTATCATTGTTTTGCGACACATATATCATTAACGAATACCTTCGCCTGAAGAGTATGTTGGAAGCCATGCCAAGATATAAAGCCGGTACTCACCAAGGCCGTTCTGTGATCCGCGAGTACAAAGGAACAGGCACAGAAACCGTCAAAAGGATTGCTTTCGAAAGTGGCCGAGGTTATAGAGAAATGCATAAGCAGCTTCTTTTGTACAACAATTGCCATACACTAAAGAAACTGTATTTCAACGAGATCAAGCGGCGGCACTTGAATATACCTGGCAGCTTCAGCATTAAGAATGACAATTCTGATTTCAATCTGGCATTCTGGAACACGCTTGTTCCCTGCTCTAACTCACACGAGATACGTACTGACTACTATGACGATTATGGTTACCATGTACGCTCCCGCGGTGAGATGCTTATTGGTAATTCATTAAAAGTTCTTGGCCTTGAAGCCAAATACGAACCGTGTCTCGTTCTAAAGAACGGACGGAAGATACACCCTGACTACTCCTTCCCTATTCCGTTGATCGGCCGTTGCTTTTTCATTGAATTCATTGGAATGACTGATAAAGAAGAATATATCAATTTCAACTACGGGAAAACCGACGAATACATGCGTAACGGCGTACTTCCAAACAGAGACCTGATCCTGTTATGCGGATCAGAAACGTATTTGCCGTCTCAGGATACAATTAAAAGGATCATTTCTGCGTTTATCAATACTGCTGTCGAAAGTATTTATAACAAAAGGTCGTAAATTAGCTATTGGGGTATCTGTTTAATTCAGAACAGCTTGCGAAACAGCTACTATGCTCTAAATTATCAAAAAGGGTATCTGTCTTATTCGGAACAGATACCCTTTCAGCTAATAAACACTTACAGATGGCAAAAAAGAACACCTCAGACGAGGTGTTCTTCAATATACTTACGCGGTAACGATCTTGTTGGCGCTGTCGAGGCCGTGCCTCTCCACTGCTTCCTGTCTCATCTTGTACTTGAGGATCTTGCCTGCAGCGTTCATCGGGAATCCGTCAACGAAGTCAACGTATCTCGGGACCTTGTGCTTGGCCATGTGATCCATGACGTACTGCTTGATCTCCTCTTCGGATGACTCTTCACCGGGCTTGAGGATAACTGCTGCGAGGATCTCCTCACCGTAGTCAGCATCAGGAACGCCGATGACCTGGACATCCTGGATCTTGGGATGTGTATAGAGGAAGTCTTCGATCTCCTTCGGGTAGATGTTCTCGCCGCCGCGGATGATCATGTCCTTGATACGGCCCGTGATCTTGTAGTAACCGTCCTCAGGTCTTCTGAGAGCGAGGTCTCCGGAGTGGAGCCAGCCGTCTTCGTCGATAGCGGCAGCGGTTGCCTCAGGCATCTTGTAGTAGCCCTTCATGATGTTGTATCCCCTGGCGCAGAACTCGCCCGGAACACCGTCAGGAAGCTCAACGCCTGTTTCAGGATCAACGATCTTAGTCTCAACGCCGAAAATGGAAGGTCCTACGGTGTTGACTCTCTGCTCGATCGTGTCTGTTGTCTTGGACATCGTTGTAGCCGGAGATGCCTCTGTCTGGCCGTATGTGATAACGATCTCAGGCATGTGCATCTTCTCGATGACCTCTTCCATTGTCTTGATCGGGCAAGGTGATCCTGCCATGATGCCTGTTCTCATGTGTGAGAAGTCGGTCTTGGGGAAGTTCTCATGTCCGAGCATTGCGATGAACATCGTGGGAACACCGTGGAAGCATGTGATCTTCTCCTGGTTGATGCAGTTAAGGCCCTTTCTGGGTGAAAATGCGGTGATAGGAGACATCGTGACGGCGTGTGTTACTGATGCGGTCATTGCGAGGACCATGCCGAAGCAATGGAACATAGGAACCTGGATCATCATGCGGTCAAAGGATGACAGATCCATGCAGTCGCCGATCGCCTTACCGTTGTTGACAACGTTGTAGTGCGTGAGCATGACGCCCTTGGGGAATCCTGTTGTGCCTGACGTGTACTGCATATTGCAGACATCGTGCTTGTCGATCGTACGACGGATCTTCTCAACATCGCTGTAGAGAACTGTCTCTGCAAGCTGCGGGAGATCATCCCAATGGAAGCATCCCGGAACTCTGGATTCGCATGTGATGACGTTCTTGAGCACAGGAAGTCTTGCGGCCTCGAGCTTACCGGGCTCTGAGTCCTTGAGCTCGGGGCAGATCTCGTTGATGATCTGCAGATAGTCGCAGTCCTTGAACTTGTCGATCATGACAAGCGTGCATGTGTCAGACTGTCTCAAGAGGTACTCGATCTCGTGGATCTTGTATGCGGTATTGACCGTTACGAGGACGCATCCGATCTTGGTTGCTGCCCAGAAAGTCAGATACCACTGGGGAACGTTGGTTGCCCAGATTGCGATGTGGTCGCCCTTCTTGCATCCCATTGCGAGGAATGCCCTTGCAAGGTTGTCTACGTCGTTCCTGAACTCAGGATATGTTCTTGTGTAGTCGAGCTCCGTGTATCTGAACGCATACTGGTTCGGGAAAAGCTCGCAGATCTTGTCCAACACATCCGGGAATGTCAGGTCGATCAATGTCTCTTTGGGCCAGGGATAGTAGCCTGTTCCCCTTTTGTCCGTCTGAAGCTCGATCTTTTTCTCCTTCGGACGGTAAGACTCCATGTAGCCTGCGAACTGGGGAACGACGATGCCGGCGCCTTCGAGGTTCTGATACCATCTGTATACCCACTCGAGAGAAATATAGCCGATGTAATCGATCGCCTGGAGGGAATCGAACATCTCCTTGAGAGGCATGTCACCTGCTCCCATGAGCTTATATGCGACCTTGCCGTCTACCATGACGGAGTCTTTTACGTGAACGTGCTTGATGTATTCGCCGAGGTTCGCAACTGTCTCTTCAGGCTTCTCACCCATGAATCTGTAAGGGTGATGCATGTCCCAGAGAGCTGCGACCTTGCGGTTGTTGATCTCATCAAGGACTTTCTTGAGTCTCTTTGTATCAGCATAAACACCGTTAGTCTCGATAAGGAGAGTAACGTTCATCTCTTCAGCGTAAGGGATAAGCTCTCTCATGATGGAGATGACGACGTTGTCATCGATCTCCTTCTCGGGAGCCGGGTTTCTGTCGCCCAATACGCGGATGAAAGATGTTCCGAGCTTGTTAGCAAGCTCGATGTATGCCCTGATCTCGGCGATAGCCTTATCTTTTGTCTCAAGATTGTTTACGGGCTCACCTGAAGAAAGGCACGGAATTGTCAGCTTTAGGTCTTTTAGTTTGGCGATGGTCTTAGGTAGTTCTTTATCTGTGAAAGGTGCTGCTTTGACTGAGAAGATATCCTGTCCCAGTCCTCTGATCTCGATTCCGTCGAAACCGAAATCCTTAGCCATTGAGTAGATTTCCTGCCAGGTGAAATTTGGGCAGGCAAGTGTTGAAAAACAAGTTTTCATAAAACCACCTCCAAATAAAGAATCGCTAAATTATATCGTTTTAGGATTAGTTTGTAAATCAAATAAAGCCGACATTAAATCGACTTTATTGCCTGATTGATGCAGCTGTAGATCGTGTTGGCGTCTGCTTTTCCGTGGGCCTTCACGATGTGCTTTCTGATTCCGAGGATCACCGCGCCGCCGTACTCGTTGTACTGGTATAGGCACTTAGTCTCTTCAAGCACTTCCATTGCTGCTTTCAGGCTGTCGCCGGATAGTCGTTCCTTAAGCCCTTTCATGATGCTGTCCGCAACAAGGTTTCCTGCGCTCTCATTGCCCTTCAGCAAGGCGTTTCCTACCAGTCCCGTAGATACGGCGACATCCGTCTCACCCGTCAAAAGATTGTCGGGTTCTATGTTTCCGATGAAATTAAGTCCTGATTCCTTAAGGAGCTTGAATGCGCTTACCATGGACTCTGTGCCCTTGCAGTCTTCCCTGCCGACGTTCATCAGGGCAACCTTGGGATTAGCAATACCTCTGGATTCCATGAGCTTTGAGCCCAGAACGCCGAAACTTAACATTTCCTCAGGCGTAGGCTCCAAAGAAGATCCGCAGTCAACTAAACACACCCTGTCTTCAATGCCGTAAGGCAGGAGCGCTGCGAGAACGGGCCTCTTGCAGCCCTTCTCAAGTCCTATCTTCATTACTGAAGCGATTATCAGGGCTCCGGTGTTGCCGACGCTTACAACTGCAGATGTATCTTCGCACTTGGAAAGGTTTTCCAGGGCGACTGACATCGTGTAGCCTGCACCGGGTTTTGCGGCCAGCATCGGATTGTCTTCATTGGTCAGGATCTCGTCACAGGGGATCAGATCGAACCTCTCCTTGAGATCAGCGTGTGATGCAAATACTTCCTCATACTCTTTCTTGGAGCCTACGAAGGTAACGTGAAGATCAGAGTTCTTCTCAAGAGCCCTGAAAGCACCTTCACTGATTACCGATGCGGGATTATCTCCGCCTGAAAGATCAAGAAAGATTCTTTTCATATTACTGATAAAGCACCACTAAGTCATATATGCCCTGACCGCCGTAAGCTACTGATACCTCAGCATCCGGGCAGGAACTCTTTATTCCGGTTATGTGACCCTGGACATGCGTAACGAGAACGTCAGTTGAAGCAAATGCCGTTACGGATTCAACATTCTTTATTCCCGGAATGCTCTTTGTAAGCTCAACGAGCGCAGTTACGGGGTCGCCTGCCGTGCAGACGATAATGTCATCGTCTATGACGCCTAAATAGTCGCCTGCTTTTACGTCAACG
>SVJC01000005.1 GCA_015069215.1 Oscillospiraceae bacterium | reverse complement strand
CCATGTAGGATTCGCCGATCAGAGCCAGACTGTTATGCATGGGGATGAAGTATTCAATTGTCATGGGTCTTGTTCCGCGGAACATCTGAATGAAGAAATCACCGAGGAAGAAGATCAATGGGAGCTGCAGATTAACAGTGATGTCCTGCATCTTTTTAAGAGAGAATATCGTTGATATGCAGACAGCGGTCATGACAAATACCGTGAACGGGATGGTTACTGCCACTATCAAAACCTCAGCCGGAGTCAGCATCATTCCGAAAGGAAGAAGAGACATTGCGTCATTGCTCGAATTCATCCAGGATGTGAAGAACAACAAAAGCGCAGTGAGATATGTTGCGGCTGATACTATGAAGAGGATCGCTAATATCTTTCCTAAGAATATCTTTGATGATGATACGGGAGTCATTATCAGCTTTGCCCAGAAGCCGCGTTCTCTTTCTGAAGCAAACATGTCGCTTGCCAAAGAATATACACAATAGTACATCATTATAAGAAGCATTCCGGGAACGATCCTTGAAGCCGCAACATCAGCAGGCGTTCTGTTATCCATGAGTTTGGTTACGGGATTAAAAGAATCGGTTGAGAACAGATTGCTTCCGATGTTTGCATAATCACCGCCGAGCCTGTCGATGAGACTTGATTTGTAACTGTTGAGAACGCCTTGTTTGAACTGCTCTGCGCGAAGCTGTCCCGTAAGCGAATTGCCGTCAAATCCGAGATAGATGACTGCAGTGCTCTTGGCTTTGCTGTTGCCTTTGGAAAGCTCAGTATAGTATTCCGAAACTATATTATCAAAGGATGCATTGTCTTCAGCATCAGAACCGAAATAGCAAAGAATGGTTCCGCCTTTGAGAAGTTCTTTCATCTTTCCTTCGCTTCTGAAACATTCTGCGAGCTCACCGTATGACATTTCGGTATAGGTATAAACATTGGCATCTGCAGTTTCTTTTACATAGTCGTGAAATGATTTCGGTGCACCGATAAGTACGATCGGTTTCTTCGAAAAAGAACCTGTCGACATATAATTGATAAGTATCGGAAATATGTTCAGAGCAAGCATCATAAGCACTGCCGGAAGCAGAAATAATGTGATGGTCTTATGCCAGTTTGAGAATATTTTTTTCAATTCCCAACGAAATATCGAGTACGTTTTTTCCATGGCCTGATTTTACAATAATCTGCGTGAAAATTGAAAGCACCACTACGTATAACGGACGTACCGTAGTGGTAACAATTATGTTTTTAAGGTGTAAACGATGTGTGCCATCACAAAAAACAACATGTTCCGAATGTGTGTAAAGTGAACAAATAAAAGGCTTGCAGCCGTTGTTTTTCTAAATACATTTTTTTAAAAAATCGTTGACATAATTTCACAAAAAATGTAGATTAAAAATATCCAACACAGAAATTTACACGGAGGTTCTAAGTATGGATATTGAGAAGAAAGATGTAAAGGTTGAGGTAAAGGCAGAGCCCGCTAAGGCACCTGCAGTTGCTGCTAAGCCCGCTGCTAAGAAAGCACCTGCAAAGAAGGCTGCTGCTAAGAAGCCCGCTGCAAAGAAGGCTGCTGCTAAGAAACCCGCTGCAAAGAAGGCTGCTGCTAAGAAGCCCGCTGCAAAGAAAGCTGCTGCTCCTGCAAAGAAGGCTGCTGCTAAGAAGCCCGCTGCAAAGAAGGCTGCTGCTAAGAAGCCTGCTGCAAAGAAGGCTGCTGCTCCTAAGAAGGTAGAGATCTTCTTCCAGATCGATGGTCAGGAAATCTCTAACGCGGCTATCGCTAAGAAGCTTCCCAAGGCTGCTAAGATCTGGGTCAACGCAGCTGAGAAGAAGGCTTACGATGAGAGCGGCAAGGGTGTAGACCTCTTCTAATCTCACGATCTGTTCTTGATCAGATACTCCCGGATCCAATCCGGGAGTTTTTTTATGGTTGCTTTTATCGCTGATAATGTATATCTTTTGTTCATGCCTTTATTAACTGTACAGAACATTTCCAAAAACTACGGAGAGCGTCAGGTGTTAAGTGACGTTTCTTTCCGCGTGAACAAAGGCGACAGGATCGCATTCATCGGAGACAACGGAGCAGGTAAATCGACACTCTTCAAGATAATAAGGGGAAGCATTGCGCAAGACTCCGGTGATGTTTTTCTTCACGGAAACACCATTGCAGGATATCTTTCGCAGAGAATAGAAGAACAGGATCTTTCATCTGCGACACTAAAACCCTCAAGACTTGTAAAGCTTGATGAGCTTCTTGCATCACTCGAGAAAGAGATCTCCGATCTTTCTGTTTCGGATGCTGATCAGGAAAAACTCAAACTTAAGATGGATGAGTATTCCAATGCGCGTGCAGAGTATGAAGCAGCCGGCGGTTATGATTACGAATACAGACTTGCAGATGCGTTCAGAGGCCTCGGGTTAGGTGAGACTGTCAACAGCGCGAGAACGGATTTTTCATCTCTGTCGGGAGGTGAGAAGATGCGCGTGTGTCTTGCTCGTCTCATAGTTGAACATCCTGACATCCTCATGCTCGACGAGCCTACAAACCATCTGGACATCGAAGCGATCGAATGGCTTGAAGGATTTCTTTCATCTTACGGCGGAGCTGTTTTCGTAATAACGCATGACAGACATTTTATCGACGCAGTCGCTACAAGAGTCATCGAACTTGACGGCGGACGCATTACCGAATACCGCGGCAATTATTCTGATTACGTAATACAGAAAGAAGAATTCCTGAAGACCCAGACTGCAGTCATTGAAAATCTTGAAGCGGAACTTTCGCATCAGCTTGATGTCAAACAGACGATGCTTTCCCACAGAAACATATCAGGCTATCATCAGCGCGAGAAAGTCGTTGATAAACTTTCTGACATTCTTGAAAGGGAACGCGCCAAGCTCCCCGCGCAGTATGCGAAGATGAGCTTTAGCGCGATACCTGTCGAACGTTCCGGAAGATCTGATAAGATCCTTCTTCAGGTTACCGACGTATCGAAAAGGTTTGATGATTGCGATCACGATCTTTTCTCTGACATATCATTTGAACTCAAAGCAGATGAGAAGATGTTCTTATGCGGACCCAACGGATGCGGAAAGACGACTCTTCTTCTGATGCTTGCGGGAAAAGCATACGGAACGACGGGAAAGGTAATGATAGCTTCCGGTACGAGCTGCGGATACATGGGCCAGTTCGTTCCTTTTGAAGACGAGAGCCTTTCCTGTTTTGATGAACTTGTCGAAAGAAGTGAAGGAATACAAACGACTGAAGCAAGGTCACTTCTTGCAAGATTCGGATTCAGGGGCGATGACGCATTCAAGACGATAAAGGATCTTTCAGGCGGTGAAAGATCAAGACTATATCTTTGCTGCCTTTTGAGAGAACGTCCCGACATATTGTTTCTGGATGAGCCTACTAACCATCTGGACATCAATTCGAGGGAGATCCTTGAGGATGCGGTAAAGGAATACGACGGCGCGGTTATCTGCGTTTCGCACGACAGATTCTTCATTGAGAAATGTGCCGATGACATATTGGGATTTGCAGACGGAACCGCCACGGAATTTGAGAAATACGAGTACTACAGAAAGTCCGTAAGAAAACCCGTTAAGCAGCAGGAAGAAATACAAAAAGAAGTTTCCGACAAACCTTCGAAGAAAAGAAACGAGGACAGGAAAGCTTCCGCAAAACGCCGTCAGCGTCTTTCCGACATTGAGAAGGAGACCAAGTCTCTCGAAGAGGAACAGAAGCAGATCGAATCACGTTTCGGTAATGATGCCGGTGAAGAAGAATACAAGAGATATGCTGAGATCAGCGCGAAACTCAACAGCCTTTATGAGGAGTATTTCGAACTCGGTGAAGAATGATACTTAATATTATTCTTTAAGATAGAATGATAATGTTGTAAAATTTTATATATCATTTCAAGCGAGGTACTTCATATGGGCATGACGATTACGCAGAAGATCCTGGCGGATCATGCCGGGGTGCCTGAAGTTAAGGCCGGAGATCTTATTGAGGCAAAGCTTGATTATGTTCTCGGCAATGACGTTACGACTCCTCCAGCGATAAAGATATTCAAACAGCTTGGTGCGGACAAGGTCTTTGACAAAGACAGGGTATGTCTGATCCAGGATCACTTTACTCCCAACAAGGACATTAAATCTGCTGAACTCTGCAAGACCATGAGGTGTTTTGCAAGAGAACAGGAGATAAGTCATTTCTACGAATTGGGACGCCGTGAGATGGGAATCGAGCACGTTATCCTTCCTGATAACGGCATCGTTTTACCCGGTGACATGGTAATCGGTGCGGATTCGCACACATGCACATACGGCGCTTTGGGAGCATTTTCTACGGGAGTCGGTTCGACCGATCTTGCATGCGCAATGGCAAGGGGAGTCACATGGTTCCGTGTTCCCGAGGCGATAAAGGTCGTCCTTAAAGGTTCTTTCCGGAAATACGTTACCGGCAAGGATCTCATCCTTCACATCATCGGCATGATAGGTGTTGACGGTGCGCTCTACAGATCACTTGAATTTGAAGGTGAAGGCTTAAAGAGCATTTCCATGGAGGGAAGGCTCACCATCTGCAACATGGCGATAGAGTGCGGAGCAAAGAACGCGGTATTCCCGTTTGATGAATATACTCTCAGATACATTGCCAGGACCAATCCGAAGAGATTCTCGGCGAGCGATTACAAGATCTACACCGCTGATGAAGACGCGGAATACGTTCAGACAATAGAGATAGATCTTTCGGAGATACCTCTCACGGTCGCGCTCCCGAGCATTCCTTCCAATACGAAGAAAGCGTCCGAATGTACTGACCTGAAGATCGACCAGGTCGTTATCGGTTCTTGCACCAACGGCCGTCTTGAGGACATCGGGGCAGCGGCAGAGATACTTAAGGGACTGAAGGTCCATGAGAATGTCAGATGCATAATCATCCCGGGTTCGCAGAAGATCTACAGATATGCGATGGAGGCCGGATGGCTCAGGATCTTTGATGATGCCGGCTGCGTCATTTCGACGCCTACGTGCGGACCTTGTCTTGGCGGCCACATGGGCGTTCTTGCAAAGGGAGAAAGATGCGTTTCCACGACCAACAGAAACTTTGTGGGCCGTATGGGCGATACCGGATCGGAAGTCATCCTGAGCGGCGTTCCGGTTGCTGCGGCATCAGCCGTATTGGGACGCGTGGGAACACCTGACGAGCTCTGACGGAGGTTGTTTATGATAGTTACCGGTAAAGCATTCAAGTATGGAGATAACGTTGATACCGATGTCATCATTCCGGCGAGGTATCTCAATTCAGCCGATCCCGAGCATCTTAAACAGCACTGCATGGAAGACATAGATGCGTCTTTTGCAGGCAGGGTAAGCAAAGGTGACATCATGGTCGCAGGAAAGAATTTCGGATGCGGCTCATCAAGGGAACATGCCCCGGTTGCGATCAAGGCAAGCGGCATATCGCTTGTCATCGCAGAGAGCTTTGCGAGGATATTCTTCCGCAACTGCATAAACGTGGGCCTGGCGATCCTTGAATGTCCTGAAGCTGCAGAAGCGATCTCCGAAGGTGATGTCATCAAGGCGGATTTCGATACCGGAATAATCGAGAACGTTACCAAAAACGAGAAATATCAGTCGAAGCCGTTCCCTGAATTCATAAACGGGATAATTGCGAGCGGCGGACTTGTTCAGTATACGAAAGAACAGACGGGCATTTAGCAGAACAGGAGGATCTATGGGAAGAACTTACAACATCGTTTCGATACCCGGTGACGGCATAGGCCCCGAGACGAACGGCGCTGCTGTCAGAGTGCTTGAAGCAGTTTCTGAAAAGTACGGTTTCGAGCCCAGGATCACAGAATATAAAGCCGGCGGATGTGCAATTGACGCTTACGGCGTACCGCTTCCCGGTGAGACCCTTCAGGCTTGTCTGGATTCCGATGCGGTGCTCTTGGGAGCCGTCGGAGGCCCGAGATGGGACATGATCGAAGCCGAAAGAAGGCCTGAGCAGGCTATCCTGGGGCTCCGTAAGGGAATGCACCTTTATGCCAATTTAAGACCTGCGACGCTCATGAAAGAGCTGGGTGACGTATCGCCCCTGAAGAATCCCGGAAACATCGATCTTCTCATAGTCAGGGAACTGACCGGAGGCATCTATTTCGGCAAGCAGGGAGCTTATAAGAGCACCGAAAAGCTTTTCGACGGAACACGCAAGGGAACGGTTGCTTTCGATACCGAGACCTATTCAGAAGCCGAGATCGAGAGGATCATCAGAAGAGGCTTTGAGTTTGCGTTAAAGCGCAGCAAGAAGCTCACGCTCGTAGATAAGGCAAATGTCCTTAGTACGAGCAGGCTCTGGCGTCAGATCGCAAGAACGCTTTCTGAAGAATACCCGGAAGTAGCGCTTGATTTCCTTTACGTTGACAATTGCTCGATGCAGCTTGTAAGCAGGCCGGCTTCATTTGACGTCATCGTAACTTCCAATATGTTCGGTGACATTTTGTCCGATCTCGCTGGCCAGATCACCGGTTCCGTCGGTCTCCTGCCGTCAGCATCTTTGGGAAATCCCGGAATGCCGGGACTTTTTGAACCGATCCACGGTTCGGCACCTGACATAGCAGGCCAGAACAAAGCCAATCCGATAGCTTCCATCCTTTCCGTACAGCTCATGTTAAAGCTTCATCTGGGAGAAAAGGATGCTGCCGATTCCATACTCGAAGCAGTGAGAAAGACACTGGCAGATGGGGCCCGTACTCCGGACATCGCCGTGCATGGCGACGGAGACGCGAAGAAAATAACACTCGTAACCACTGAGGAAATGACCGACAGGATAGTCGCAAACCTCGAATAAAAGACCAATTCATATCTTAGGGAGAACCAAAGAATGACAAAAAAGCTGATAGCCGTCATAGACATAGGATCGCTGACCGCAAGGATCAAGATCTTTGAAGTCAATGCAAAGGGTAAGCCCAGGGAAGTAGAGGCAGTCAGAAAGTTCACAGGTCTCGGATCAAGAAGCTACAGATCCGGTACGATCCAGCCTGAACAGGTCGATGAACTTTGCAGATGCCTCAAGATGTTTGATGAGAAGTGCCGCGAATACGGCGTTACGCGCGTTTTCTGCGTTGCGACTTCCGCTTTCAGGGATGCAACCAATGCCGATATCGTAATAGAAAAGATCAGAACGAGGACCGGATTTAAGATCAAGGTGCTTGATAACTCCATGGAGCGCTACTATCAGACCATTGCGGTTCAGGCGATCTATCCCGATTTCGGAAAGATGATCGAGAACGGTACTATGATCCTCGATATCGGTTCCGGATCCTTACAGGCATCAGTGTACGACAAGTCTGAATTCGTTTTCTCCCAGAACCTCGTATTGGGTTCGCTCCGTATCTCCGGAATGCTCTCTGACCTTCAGAGCAGGACCACGCATTATGAAGACGTTATCGAGGAGTTCATCGCGCAGGACTTGGAGGACTATCATGCCGTTGAGCCTAAAGGAATCACATACCGCAATCTCATCGCTTTTTCGGGCGAGATGGGCTTCATAAAGAAGCTATCGGGCCATGATTCAATGGGATCCTGCGAGCTTACCAAAGAGGAATTCTTAAAGGTCTACGAGTATCTTCTCAAGACGCGCGCATCTGACCTTACGCTTATCGACAAGGTGCCTTCCATGATCGCGCCGCTCCTTCTGCCCACGGCACTCATCGTTAAGAACATGCTCGAATATACGGGCGTTGATTCCATCTACATGCCGCACGCATCGCTTTCTGACGGTATCGTCTATCACTATTGCTATACGACATTGGGCCTCAAGACGCCGTTTGCTCCAGACAGCTACATCATTTCGGCTGCAAGGCACATTGCGAAGAGATACAGATCACACAAGAAGCATGTCGAGTGCGTCGAAAAGACCGCGCTCATGATGTTTGACCAGCTTAAGGAGGTCAGCGGCCTCGGTACGCGTGACAGGCTCCTTCTGCAGGTGGCGGTAATCCTTCACGAGATAGGAAAGTTCGTAAATGCAAGGAACCACAGCGATGCGGCTTATTCGGTCATCCAGTATACGAACCTGATGGGCCTGGATCACGAGGAGCAGAACATGGTCGCCCTGATCGTAAGGCTTTATCCGCGCAGCAATCCGTATGACAGTTACTACTATTCACTTCTTTCGCCTAACCAGAAGGTCACGGTATCAAAGCTTACGGCCATCTTGAAGATCGCCGATGCCTGTGATGCTTCACATAAGGAAAAGGCAAAGAAGATTACTTGCAGCATCAGGGAAAACAAGTTTGTTACCGTCTGCGAATCACAGGAAGACATGTCATTTGAGCTGTGGGCTTTCGAGAACCGCGGCAAGATGTTTGAAGATGTCATGGGCATCAAGCCTGTGCTCAAGGCAAGGAGGAGGGAAGTCTGATGGCAGTCAGAAAGACACCGGCAAAGAAGACCGCTGCAAAGAAAGCACCGGCAAAGAAAGCGGCTAAGCCCGCAGCTAAGAAAGCAGCTGTAAAGAAGACACCGACCGTCAAGGTCGCCTTAAAGAAAACAAATGCACCCAAGCCGAAGGTAGCGGCAAAAAAGCCGTCTGTGGCCTCTGAGAAGACAAAGGAATACAAGTCCGAGAAGTATGCGTCATTCTTAAGCGGGAACGCTAAGTTCTTCAACCGCGAGCTTTCCTGGATAGAGTTTGACGAGCGTATCCTGCACGAGGCGAGGGACGTTAAGAACCCGCTTCTTGAAAGGCTCAACTTCCTTTCGATAACCGCTTCAAACCTTGATGAATTCTACATCGTCCGTGTTGCATCACTGCGCGACATGCTGAGTATCGATTTCACCGAAAAGGATATCGCGGGATTCACCGTCAGCGAGCAGCTCGAGAAGATCGACGAGAAGACGAGGGCTCTGATGTCCCTTATGTATACGACATACGGACGTACTCTGGTTCCCGCGCTCGCACAGGAGAAGATCTATCTTAAGGATTACGATGAGCTTGGAAAAGCCGAGCAGGAGATCGCTGATTCCTACTTCAGGGACGTTCTCTATCCTGTACTTACGCCCATGGCAGTCGATTCATCAAGGCCTTTCCCGCTGATCTACAACAGGATGCTCAATCTCTGCGTAATGCTCGAGAACGAGCCTGACAGGATAAAGCTTCAGGATAAGGCCCACGAAGGCTTGACCGCATCAAAGAAGAAGGCATCCGCCGATAAGGAAGAGCCTGAGAAATACATGTATGCGACGGTCCAGATCCCGACGGTCGTAAAGAGACTTTATCAGATCTCGACAGGCGACGGAGACATCTTCGTTCCGATCGAACAGATAATCAAAGCAAACGTAAATGAGCTCTTTGACGGTCAGAAGGTAGTCGCAACGGGCTACTACAGGGTCATGAGAAACGCCGACCTCGACATCGATGAGGACGAAGCTGAAGACCTTCTCAAGGAGATCGAAGAGCAGGTAAGAAGAAGGAGATTCGGCGAGATCATCAGACTCGAGATCCGGGATGACATGGATCCCGGCCTTCTCAAATACCTTACAAAGGAACTCGGAGTAAACAAGAAGGACATCTTCAGCGTTAACGGCCCGATCGACCTTACGTTCCTTTCAAAGCTTACTTCAGCATGCAAGGCAAAGCATCCCGGTCTCTGCTATCCGCCGCACGAGCCTGCTGAACCGGCTTCTTTCGACGGTCCCGTTAGCGAGCTCGACATTTTCGCGCAGATCAGGGAGAAGGACCGCATCGTCCATCACCCTTATGAGAGTTTCGAGCCGGTGCTCGAATTCATCAAGCAGGCCGCAAGAGACCCTAATGTTCTTGCGATCAAGCAGACGCTCTACCGTGTATCCGACAAGTCTCCGATCATCGCATCGCTCCTTGAGGCGGCGCAGAGCGGAAAACAGGTAATGGTATTGGTTGAGCTCAAGGCAAGATTCGACGAAGAGAACAACATCAACTGGGCAAAGCTTCTCGAAAATGCCGGATGTCACGTTATCTACGGCCTTGTCGGCCTTAAGACGCACAGTAAGATAACCCTGGTCGTCAGAAAGGAAGAAGACGGCATCAGGCGTTATCTGCATCTGGCAACGGGTAACTATAACGACATTACGGCTAAGATATATACCGACCTTGGCCTGTTCACGGCTTCCGAGAGCTTTGGTGAGGATGCTTCGCAGTTCTTCAACATGCTTTCAGGATTCTCCATCCCGCAGACCTGGAACAGGCTTGTCCCCGCTCCTTTGTGGATGAAGGATTACTTTGTCCAGAAGATCCGTCAGGAGGCCCAGAACGCAAGAAACGGACAGCCTGCGAGGATCGTTGCGAAGATCAATTCGCTTGTTGACGAAGTGATCATCAAGGAACTCTATGAAGCTTCCTGCGCGGGCGTCAGGATCGATCTCATCGTAAGAGGAATATGCTGCTTAAGGGCAGGTATCCCCGGTATGTCAGAGAACATTACCGTACGCTCGATCACAGGCAGATTCTTAGAGCATTCCAGAATATTCTATTTCTACAATGAAGGACATGAAGACCTGTATCTGGCTTCCGCAGACTGGATGCCCAGAAACCTGAACAGACGTGTCGAACTTCTTTTCCCTGTCGAGGACAAGGACTGCAGGGCACGCGTCATGGAAGTGCTCGAGGTCGAGCTCGCCGACACGATCCGCGTGAACTTCCTGAATCCCGACGGATCTTACTCAAAACTCGATCTCAGGGGTAAGAAAAAGCTCGATTCACAGCAGCGTCTGATCGAACTTGCAGATGAAGCCGCAGCCCTCCGCAACGCGAGTGAAGATAATCTTGAATTTACACCGGCTGAGAGCCCGAAAGACTGAAAATCAACACTTTTGCCCAATATTGTTGATTGACTTTGCACTCCGGGATTTATATGTTAAAAGCAGCAATTACTTTGGAGGACAACAATGAAGAGGACAAAGATAATATCGGTACTGCTTGCGGCATCCGTTGCCGTAACTGTTTTTGCCGGCTGCAAGAAGAAGGAACCTAAGGCCAGCAGCGCCGTGATCGTCGTAACGCAGCAGACTGCTACAGAGCAGACGACCACCACTGTTGAGACTACAAACGATTATCCCGCACCGATCATCAATACGGAAGCAACGTCAGAGACTTTCATGACGGTTGCAACGACCGAGACGACAAAGAAACCCACGCCCACTCCCAAGCCTACGAGCACACCTGCTCCCACGCCTTCGGTAAAGATCGCTTCCCACGTAAAGGATGAGGCTAATGTCATCAAGGACGATGCGGCTCTTGAGGCCAGACTTGCCGAATTTGAGAAGGCTACCAAGATCATTCCCGTTGTCTATACGGTCAAGACAAACCTGAAAGGTGATGATTTCAGGACTTACGTAAAGAATATCTACAAGAACAATTACAAGGATCAGAACCACTTCCTGATTGTTTACAGGGTTGCCAAGAGCGGCGGCGGATGGTCCTGGACTTCGAGCATAGGCACCAAGGCTTATAACAAGCTCAAGAAGGCAGGCGTCAGCGGAACTTATTCGGCTGACCTGTCCAAGGCTCTTTCGGGCAGCAAGGACAAGGGTAAGGCATTTATCTCGTTCTTTAACGATACCCAGAAGAAACTCGGTAAGTAAGGTCTTTGTACTTGCTCACAAAACATCAGGTCTGATGGTCTTGTAGTCTGTGCAAATAATTCTTTACATTAAACAACCAAAAGAATAAAATACTCACATGAAAATTATCTGGTTTATCAGCTATGAGTATGCATTATCCGCTTGTGATAAAAGCGCTTGTATTCACTGCCGGTAATTCAGACAGCACAATTTGAGTTTGAGACAATGGGGTCCCGCAGTGAATACTGGGGGACCTGTATTTTTTTTGAAAGGAAGACAAGAAAATGTGCGGTATTGTTGGGTATACGGGTAAGAAGAAGGCGGCACCGATCCTTTTGGACGGACTGGCAAGACTCGAATACAGAGGCTATGACTCTGCAGGCATTGCCATCAGGGATGACGCAAAAGATCCTGTCGTCGTTAAGGCAAAGGGCCGCCTCAAGGTCCTGGCTGAGAAGACTGACGGCGGCAAAGCCCTGGTAGGCACCTGCGGCATCGGTCACACAAGATGGGCTACACACGGTGAGCCTTCCGAGAACAACGCACATCCCCACGTAACCGATGATTTCAACGTCGTAGGCGTTCACAACGGCATCATCGAGAACTACCAGCAGCTCCGCGAAAAGATGATCCGCAAGGGCTATGTTTTCTATTCCGATACCGATACGGAAGTCGCGATCAAGACGATCGACTACTACTACAAAAAATATACCCACGATCCGATCGAAGCCCTCGCAAAGACAATGGTTCGTGTCAGAGGCTCATATGCTCTCGCAGTAATGTTCAAGGACCATCCGGGCAAGATCTTCGTGGCACGCAAGGACAGCCCCATGATCATCGGTGTTGACAAGGATGCTTCCTATGTTGCATCTGACGTTCCCGCGATCCTCAAATATACACGCAACGTTTACTATATCGCCGATCTCGAGATGGCATGCATCGAGGCAGGAAAAGCCACTTTCTATAACCTTGACGGCGATGTCATCGAGAAGGAACAGGTCACGATCGACTGGGATGCTTCTGCTGCTGAGAAGGACGGATTTGAGCATTTCATGATGAAAGAGATCCACGAGCAGCCCAGGGCAGTCGCGGATACCCTTAAGTCAATCGTTACGCCTGAAGGCGAGAAATACGTGACCGATCTTTCCCAGGCCGGATTTACGGCAGATGAGATCAAGGCCGTCTCGCAGATCTACATTGTTGCCTGCGGTTCTGCTTATCACGTCGGAGTTGCTTCCCAGTACGTGATCGAGGAACTTGTAAAGATACCCGTCAGGTGCGAACTTGCATCGGAATTCAGATACAGGGACATGCCTTTTGCAAAGGATTCCATGGTCATCATAATCAGCCAGTCCGGTGAGACAGCAGATTCCCTCGCAGCTCTGCGTAAGTGCAAAGAGGCGGGAATCAAGACTCTTGCGATAGTCAACGTTATCGGTTCCACCATCGCCCGTGAGGCAGATCACGTCCTCTACACGATGGCAGGTCCTGAGATCTCGGTTGCCACAACGAAGGCTTACAGCGCACAGCTCGCCCTGTCTTACGTGCTGGCTGTTGAGATCGCTTCGATAAAGGGAACGATCGATGAGGAAAAGAGGCAGGAACTCCTTACCGAGATAATGACGATCCCTGACAAGATCAGAAAGCTCCTTGAGGATAAGGAACGCCTCCAGTGGTTTGCATCAAAGCTTGCCGCACAGAAGGACATTTTCTTCATCGGACGCGGCATTGACTACGCGATCTGCATGGAAGGCTCGCTCAAGATGAAAGAGATCTCTTACATTCACAGCGAGGCTTATGCTGCAGGCGAACTCAAGCACGGCACGATAAGCCTTATCGAGAACGGAACATTCGTAATCGGCGTCCTCACGCAGAGCAGACTCTACGAGAAGACGTTGTCCAACTTAGTTGAGACAAAGAGCAGAGGCGCTTACCTCATGGCTCTGACAAGCTTTGGAAATTATTCGATCGAGGATTCGGCTGATTTCGTCGTTTATGTTCCTAAGATAAACGAACTGTTTACGGCTTCTCTCGCGATAGTCCCGCTGCAGCTTCTCGGTTACTATGTATCCTGCGCAAGGGGTCTTGACGTAGATAAGCCCAGGAACCTCGCAAAGAGTGTTACGGTGGAGTAAGAGGTATTAGCATGATCCACGAGGAATGCGGAGTTTTCGGAATCTATGACATCGCCGGCGGCGACGTCGCGCATACGGTCTACTACGGACTGCTTTCACTTCAGCACAGAGGTCAGGAGAGCTGCGGCATCGCAGTCAGTGACACCTCAGAGGCGAAGGGTAAGGTAAAGTCCTACAAGGACATGGGCCTCGTGAACGAGGTCTTTACCGGAGAAGAGATAGACAGGCTTCCGGGCAACATCGGGATCGGACACGTAAGATATTCAACAGCCGGTTCCTCCACCCGCGAGAACGCTCAGCCTCTGGTCCTTGAATACGTAAAAGGTACGCTTGCCCTTGCACATAACGGCAACCTTACCAATTCAGTTAGTCTAAGAGATGAGCTTGCATACACGGGAGCGATCTTCCAGACGACCATAGACTCCGAGCTGATCGCATATCTCGTTGCAAGGGAGCGCCTCGAGTCTGACAGCGTTGAGGAAGCCGTAAGGCTTGCAATGAAGAAGCTTCACGGCGCATACAGCCTCGTGATAATGTCACCCAGAAAGCTCATTGGCGCGAGGGACCCATTCGGATTCAGACCTCTGGTTATCGGAAAGCGCGACAAGGCATGGATCTTCGCATCCGAGACATGTGCTCTTGATACGATCGGAGCAGAGTATGTAAGAGACGTGGAGCCCGGCGAGATCGTAACTGTCACGTCCGAAGGCGAACTTATTTCCGACCGCTCGAACTGCCTTTCCAATGAAAGACACGGACACTGCATTTTCGAATACATCTACTTCGCAAGACCCGATTCGACCATAGATGGAATAAGCGTTTATGAATCCAGGATCAGGGCGGGAAAATACCTCTATGAGGATGACCCGATAGAAGCTGACGTTGTTGCGGGCGTTCCCGAGTCAGGAAACGTTGCCGCACTGGGTTACTCAATGGCTTCAGGAATACCTTTCGGACAGGTTTTCGTTAAGAACTCTTATATCGGAAGAACGTTTATCAAGCCGGGCCAGAAGAGGCGCGAAAACAGCGTCATGGTCAAGCTCAATGCCATGAAGAGCGCTGTCGCAGGCAAGCGCGTTGTAATAGTCGATGACTCCATCGTCAGGGGAACTACTTCGGACAGGATCATCTCGATGCTTAGGGAAGCAGGCGCTAAGGAAGTCCACATGAGGATAAGCTCCCCGCCGTTCCTGTGGCCTTGCTTTTTCGGTACTGACGTTCCTGCAAGAGAGCAGCTGATCGCCTATAACAGGACCGTTGAGCAGATCAGGGAGAAGATTGGCGCTGACACTTTAGGCTATCTCAGGGAAGAAAGACTCTCTGACCTGGTCTCAAACAACATAAACATCTGCAGAGGCTGCTTTACGGGCAACTATCCCGAACAGCCGCCTGAAGAAGACATCCGCGGTGAATTTGAAAGATGAGAGGAATATAAAAATGAAGATCAACATCAATGAGAATTTCGGCAAGATCAAGCAGAACTACCTGTTTTCGGAGATCGCCACGCGTGTCAAAGCTTTCAAGGAAGCAAATCCCGATGCATCGATAATCAAGATGGGCATCGGAGACGTAACGCTTCCGCTTCCCAAGCCTGCAGTCGCTGCAATGGAAGCAGCTGCAAGGGAAATGGGCGTTAAGGAATCCTTCAGGGGATATCCGCCCGAATACGGCTACGATTTCTTGAGAGAAGCCATCAGCGGCCACTACAAGGCACTTGGCACTGACATCAAAGCTTCATCGATCTTCGTTTCAGACGGCGCAAAGAGCGACCTCGGCAATATAGTAGACATCTTAGGCGACAACGAGATCATCATCCCTGACCCTGTCTATCCGGTCTACGTAGATTCAAATCTCATGTCCGGCAGAAAGATCACACTTGTACCGGGATCGGCTGATAACGGCTTCCTGCCTTTGCCTCCCGAGAAGAAGGGCAATCCCGCGGTCATCTACATCTGCTCACCTAACAATCCGACCGGTGCAGTCTATGGCTTTGAAGGCCTGAAGGCCTGGGTTGATTATGCCCTTGAGACAGGTTCGCTCATCATTTTCGATTCTGCATACGAGGCATTCATAACAGAGAACGTTCCGCACACGATCTATCAGATAGAAGGCGCTGAAACATGTGCGATCGAAGTTTCTTCATTCTCCAAGTTTGCAGGATTTACCGGAACAAGATGCGGATGGACGGTCGTTCCCGAAGGCCTTGAAGCCAACGGTACAAAACTTGCGGCTCTTTGGGCAAGAAGACAGGCAACCAAGTTCAACGGCGTTTCCTATCCCGTGCAGCGCGCTGCCGAAGCAGTACTTACACCTGACGGAGTCAAGGCATGCATGGAGAACATCGAATACTACAGAAAGAATGCGGCAATGCTCGCAGACCTCCTCAAGTCCAAGAACATCTTCTTTACGGGCGGCGTAAACTCGCCTTACATCTGGCTCAAGTGCCCTGATAACATGGGCGGCTGGGAGTTTTTCGACATGCTCCTTACCAAATACTGCATCGTAGGAACACCCGGTGAAGGCTTCGGTGAAGCAGGAAGCGGATTCTTCAGGCTTACGGCTTTCGGCTCCGCGGAAGGAACTGCAGAGGCATGCCAGAGGCTTAAGGATCTGTAAAAAGAAGATCCGGTTTGGTTTCAGTTAAACAAGTGGCTGTGAAATTGAGAGTTCACAGCCATTTTTATGCGCCGTTCACGAAACGGAACACGAAAACAACTTAAATCGTGTTCCAAAACGTGAATCGGAGGCGATATTCACGAAACGGAACACAAAAACGCTCAGAATCGTGTTCCAAAACGTGAACAGCCACTTAAGTCAAATGCTCTCAAAAGCTTTTAAGATAGACCTTGAAAAGAATTTTTAATCATATTAGTCTCTTTTTGGACGTCCTTATCTTGAACGAAAAGGAGACTTAAATGAACAAAGAAGAACTGCATGAGTTTATCTCTCAGAGCAAAGGCAACGAATGCAACATCTGCCAGATATATGCAATTAAAGACGGCAAAACGGTTTATGAAGACTGTTTCCGCGGTTTTAAAACAGAAGATCCCATCAACATCAATTCCGTGACTAAAGGCGTGATGGCCCTACTCGCGGGTATCGCCGTAGACCAAGGCTTTATTAAAGGCGTAGACGAGAAGGTTATCGGCTTCTTTCCCGGCTACCAGGTGAAAAGGGGAGAGAAGACCATATATGACGTTACCATCAGGCACCTCCTGACCATGACCGCGCCTTATAAGTACAAGTCGGAGCCGTGGAAGAAGGTATGCACTTCGGATGACTGGACCAGGGCTGCTCTCGACCTTTTGGGCGGAAGAGCAGGCATAACGGGCGAGTTCAAGTATGCAACGCTGGGGATCCAGATCCTTTCGGGGATAATCGAAAGTGCAGCGGGTGAGAAATGCATTGATTTCGCGAATAGAAACCTGTTTACTCCCTTGGGGATCCCTGAACATAAGATCCACGGGGACAGCAGTAAGGAGGACCAGTTCGATTTCTTCATGAACAAGACCCCGAGGAAGAATGAGTGGTACTCTGATCCGAAAGATACCGTAACCGCGGGCTGGGGCCTTTGCTTAACCGGAAGAGACCTTGCAAGGATAGGCGCCATGCTCTTAAATGACGGCGTTTATGAGGGAAATAGGGTATTGTCTTCGGAATGGATAGGGAAGATGCTTACGCCGTCCCTAAAGCTCGGTGATCGATTCGGGAATATGGAATACGGCTACCTCTGGTACAAGCCGTACCCGGACAGGCCTGTTTATGCTGCCATTGGTGACTGCGGGAACATCATTTACATAAACGGGGAAGAGAATGTTTCCGTAGGCATTACCGGCACTTTCAAACCCCTGATCTTTGACAGGGTACAGTTCATTGAAGAGAAAATACTGCCTGTTTTAGGGTAAATCCTGCCTGCCCGTTAAAACTTTTCACATATAATCAACACTGCGGGAATGTCCATATAGTTTTTCTGAAACTCCCAAAAAAGAAAGGCATACGAAACCTCAAGTAACATGCTGTTTCGTATGTCTTTTTCCCTTGAAAACTGGTTCTGCAAACGGAAAAATCATTCCAAATCTCAATAATATGCTGTTTGGAATGACTTTTTCCTTCGAAAACTGGTTCTGAAAACGGAAAAATCATTCCAAATCGCAAAAACATGTTGTTTGGAATGAATTTTTCCTTTGAAAGCGTGATCTGCTATCGAAAAATTCATTCCAAAGTGAAGAAAATGGAATTTTAGAATGAAATTCCCGAGATGATCCCCCAAAAATCGCAAACTTTTTTACAGATAATCAACACTGCCACGCCGTTCTGTCGTTTAAACGTCAGAACGGCTTTACATTGCTGATGGTTTAAGGCCTTGACTGTTGCAATAATGAAGCCATCAACCAAACACAAACCAAAACCAAAACAAAACCAAAACAAAAACAAAAAACAAATTCGGGAGGAACAAAACATGGACATGAAATCATTCTTTTTTATCATCGCATCAGCAGTCGGAGCAATCTTTTTCCTTTTAGGATTATTCGCAGTAGTTTACGAAGGACTTTCTTTCACAAACCTCAAACCCGCAATGGACTTCATCTTCGCAGTAGTCATCGCATTCATGGGAGTTCTTCAGTACAAGGTTTTCGAATCAGCTGAAAAGTCATATTAAGCTTAAGCTTCATACATACATATCACCCTACCCCAATAAAAGAGGCAACCTGATCATCAGGCTGCCTCTTTTATCTGTTGGGTAATTAATGTCAGGTGAGAGCTGCTGCCTCGGTGGAATCCTGACCCTTGATGAATTTCAGGACCAGGGAATTAAACAATTCGTATTTCTCGATGCTGCAGACGTGGCCGCACTTTTCGATCAGGCACAAGGATGCTTCGCTCAGTTTTTTGTGAGTGCCGATTACGCTGTTGAAGAAGAAATAATCTTCCTTGCCTGAGATGAGGAAAACCGGAAGGTGGTTTTCCTTGATCGACTTGATGTATTCGGTCAGCTTGAACTGTGTAGTGAACAGTTCGGTAAGCCACATCCTGAAAGCGAGGGATTTCATCTTCACGGATTCCCTGATAAAGATCTCCCTGGATTTCCTGTGATTCTTGTGGGGCATCATGATGTTGGCAAACAGCGGATATAAGAATTTCTTGGGGACAATGAACTTTAGGCCTTCCAAAACGGCAAGCAGCGTCTTGTAGCCGATTCCCAGGTTCAGAACGAAACCCGCAAGAACGATGGACTTGACCTTATCCTTGTGACGGTAAGCAAATTCCATTGCTACAAGTGTTCCGAGCGACAGGGAAATGACGTTTACCTTGCTGATGCTCTCTTTCTCCAGGATATCGTTTATGTCATCTGCGGACCTTGAAAGGAGGTGACGGGTCTTTTTGATTGAGGAACCGCCATGACCTTCGAGATCTACGGCGATTATGTTGTAATCCTTAAGATCCTTTATCTGGTATTTCCAGGTCCTGATGCTTCCGCCCAGACCGTGTATGAGCAATACCCATTCTTTGGAGTTGTTGTTAAATATTTCGTAATTCATAGTATGCCTCCTGTTATCATCCATCCCTTGAGGCAATACTATCTTTATTCAGCGAAAAGGAATACGGCAAAGTGGGGCAAATGTAGGGCAATACTTTGACAATCAAAATAAATTGTCCGTACCTGATGTCAGCTTTTCCAGATATAGCCGCTCTTAATGATGGTCTCGATGTGATGGCTGGCGCTTCCGAGCGAGGCACGGAGCTTCTTTACGTATGTGTCAACGGCACGGTCATAGCCCTCAAAATCCTCGCCCCATACGGCGTCAAGGATCCTGCTGCGGGTAAGGATCTGGTTCTTGTTTTCGATGAAGTAGAGCAGGAGGTCATATTCCTTGGGTGAGATCTCTATTACGGTTCCGTCTACGCTGACCTGCCTTTTAGAAGGCTCGATCGCGATTTCGTCTACGCAGATCCTTCCGTCCTTGACCAGAAGTCCCCTGTAGCGGTTGATCAGGGCGTTTACCTTGACGAGTAGGAGCTTGGTCGAAAACGGTTTGGTAATGTGTTCGTCCGCTCCTACACCGTAGCCTTCGATGATGTCTTTTTCGCTGCCCAGGGCAGTGAGGAAGATGACCGGGACATCGTAGCGGGTCCTGATGAACTTGCAGACTTCCCGGCCGTCTTTGAAAGGCATCATGATGTCCAGGATTATCGCGTCGTAATGGTTCTCGGATACGAGACTGCTTGCTTCCAGGCCGTCTCCTGCCTGATCAACGTTAAAGCCGTTCTTAGCGAAAAAAGCAGAGGCGATGTGCCTTAAGGACACATCGTCTTCTGCTATCAGTATCTTATAACCACTATCTGCCATTACTTAACCTTTTTCATCTCGAACCAGAATGTCGTGCCGGTATCGTTGCTTGTCACTCCGAACTTTGCCTTGTGGAGCTCAAGAATGCTCTTGTTGACAGCGAGCCCAATACCGTTGCTGTTAAGACGGTCCGTTCCGGACTTGTCCTTCTTGTAGAACAGATCCCATATCTTCTTCTGGTCTTTTTTGCTGATCGGATCTCCGTCGTTGGTTATCTTGAAGGTAACATTGTTGTTTTCGCATAACAAGGAGATGCCGATCTTTTTCTTTCCATATTTTATCGCATTGGATATGAAATTTGAGATGACCATCTGCATCATGTTGAGATCAGCAGAAACGAGGTATTTGCCGTCTTCTTTATCCTTGGTGAAGACAACATCGACTTCTTTTTCTTTTGCGATCTTTTCCAGATGCTTGTAGCAGGACATGGAAAGGTCATAGAGCTCAACTTCTTCGAGATTCAGGGAGACATCGCCGGAATCAATGTTGGAGAGGTCCAAGAGCGTGTTGACCATCTTAGTCATATGATCGACTTCGGAATTGATCTTTGCAGATACATCGGGGCGGTCATTCTCATCTACCAGGTCCCAGTTCTCAACATAAGCTTTTGTAACAGCGAGAGGGGTCTTGAGCTCGTGCGCAAAGCTCCTGGTCAGGCTCTTTGTCCTCGCTTCGAACTGAACCCTGTTCTTGTACATCCTGCGCATCGAGAACACTGCGATGAAAAGAAGAACGATCAGAACGAGAAGGAACAAAAGATAGACATATCCGTACTTGGCAAATACCATTTGGAAAGGATGGAAAACGAGCACGTCACATTCATTTATCTGAATGATGTTATTGTTCATTGTGTGTTCATTGAAGAGCGCTACGTAAGAAGTAAACCATCCGGTCTTTACCTCGTCGATGCGTTTTAACAAGGCATCTCCTGAAAGCTCTTCATATATCTGCTTTGCTTCCTGATCAAGCTTAACGGTCTTTTCGCTGCTGTTTACCGGCCCGGTGTATTCTTCAGAGGCATATTTAAGGTCTATCTGCCAGCCGGAATCCGTACCGGGAGCAGGGGCAATGATCGATACACCCACACCCGTTCTGTCGTTGAGATAATAAGTGGCATTGCCGAGTGTGTCATCACCTATGACGAAATGGATCGTTCCTTTTTCACTGTTTGAATTGACTAAATAAACGGATGAACGTTTAAAGTCAATTGATTCAATATCGTGAGTGAATTCCGAAGTTGTCCATTTCCATGTGATCTTTCCGTAGAAACCGACTTCATGAGCGTAGGTGCTCCTGAAAAATTTATTGGCATAATATTGTTCGATCGAGCTTTCATAACGGCCGGTCGAACCTTCTTCAAATTCTGAAGGTGATGATTTCGCGGCTTTGTATATGTCTTCAATGTACTGCGAATTGATCCTGTCGACCTGAAAATACGTAAAGAGAGCGCAGCCGAGCACCATCACCACGAGTATCAGCGTGCATATCAATATAGTGATCTTTAAATATGTCTTTTTCATTCCTGAGATCCTCCTCCGGACAGCAAAACTGCATCATTTTCTCCTAGGATAATTGGAGTATAGATCTGCGGTGTGTAATCTTTATGTACATCACAACAAAAATCGAACATGTTATATAATTGAAGTCGGCAGATGCCTGACTATCTTAATTATTTAGGAGGGAATATGGGAAGACAGCTTGTTTTTTGGAAGTATGAAGACGGTATCTTTCTTAATAACGGGGAGGTTTACAGAGCGGCTGTAGCTGAAGGCAAGAACGTGACGGGACTTGCAGAGCTCCCTGTCTCTGAGATCCTCATGAAGGTCAAGAAGGTCTTCAGGGAATACGAGAGGCTCGACGACTACAATTACGGCGGTCTGGAAGGCGCATTCACTATCCATACGACTCCGCAGTGCGTGACTTTCGACTGCAGTCTCAGGATGTCCGAAAAGGAACTGAACAAAGTCATCGACCTGATGGCGGGTTTTGGCTGCCCCTATTATGATCCTCAGATCGAAACGAGATTTGACGGACACGATTAAAGGAAATAACTGACAATGAAGAAAATAGGCTTGGTCGGCGGGACCGGTCCCGAATCGACATTGATGTATTACAAGATACTTAATCCTGGCAATTGTCCCGTCGCCTGTTTTGACGCGGTCGAGATACACATAAGAAAGCTTATCGAACTGGCTTTGGCTTGAGCATTTATTTAGGATAGAAAAGATGAGAAAGAATTGTTTGGCGTTACTATTTATATTTGTGCTTGTATTGATGGCCGGATGCGGCTATGACACGATCATGGCTGACGATCCGTTATCCGAATACGAGGTCATCGCTTTTGTAGAAAAGAAGATAAAAGATGAGACCGGCGATGATGTTACCGCAGAGATAGTTTCAAAGGAAAAACTGAGAGTCCCCACAGCCTGGCTTGACGGAGGCATCAATTATCAGGAAGTTAAGGGCGGAAGCGAATATAAACTTGAGATCATGAACAACGAAGACAAGAGCGTTACCGCTACAGCTACTTACAAGGACGGATACATCATCTACGATAAAAAGAAATATCCGGACGGGATCAAAAAGGATCCGGTATTCAATACTGATTATTCAAGAAAGAAAAGCGAGAATATAGTCAAAAACGAGTTCATCAAGGCGTTGGACGAAAGATTTGAAGATTACCGTATTTATGTTGACGTCGGTACCGACAGAGGTTTGGACGTATTCATCTGTTCGACTGATTACGAAAAGGTCTATGACCTGCTCATAAAGCTTAAGGAAATAGCGCTCAGGTACAAGAACAAGAGCTATACGACTTACAGCGTCTATATCTATAAAGACGATAAGGTATTTAACGAGACCGATTTCAGTAAATACACCCGATGCAAAGTCAGTTACGGCGGTCAGTCGAACGGCCGTGAAATGATCAGCCAGTATACCGGCAGAGATGTTGAAGCCGTATCCACATGCAGGAGCTTCGACAAGGAGTACTTTGAAAGCAACGGCGTTACCAATGCAAAGAAGACTTATGAGAACACAGACCGCAGTTCTTATGAATATCTTGTCTTCTGGTATGATGCCGAACCCAATTCTTTCGCGGGATACAATAAACCGCTCTTGTGCGTGTTTGGAGTAAAGAAATGAGGAAGGTCTTAAACGGTAATCAGATAAAGGTCATAGCGATAATTGCAATGACGATAGACCATCTTACGTGGGCATTTTTCCCGGGCCTTCAGACGGTGTGGTACGTAATGCTCCTGCACATCATCGGGCGCCTTACCGCACCGATAATGTGGTTCTTCATTGCTGAAGGGTGCCATTACACGAAAGACGCACGAAAATACATCGGCAGGCTTTTCCTGTTTGCTCTGATCTCACATTTTGCATACGGTTTCGCTTTCGGGATTCCTTTTGTTCCGTTGTCGACGGGAGTCTTCAATCAGACGAGCGTCATGTGGTCACTTGCATGGGCTGCGACGCTGATAATCTTATGCAGAAACGAGAAGATCCCCCATTGGGCGAAGATCCTGATGGTGATCGCGGTCTGTGTAATAAGCTTCCCTTCAGACTGGTCTTCCATAGCGGTCATGTGCCCGTTCTATCTTTACGCAAACCGTGAAAAGTTTAAAATGCAGGCATTACACATCGTTATATGGACGGCGGTCTATGCTTCAGTTTTCTTCATTTTCCTGAGCAGACCGTACGCCATCCTTCAGATGTTCACGGTCCTGACGATCCCGGTCCTTTCCTCGTATAACGGCGAACGCGGAAAGTGGAAGGGAATGAAATGGTTTTTCTACATTTACTATCCGGCTCACCTGATCGTGATCGGTCTGATCAGGATCATGCTGCATGAAAATATTTCTCTGATATTCTGATTAAGATATAAGGGATTGGAAACGGGTTTGATCCTGAAAAGGACTGACTAATATCAAAAGGAGGACAAACTATGCAATCGGTAAAAAGGGCGATCTGTGTCACACTTATGTTAACGATGCTTCTCGCTTTGGCAGCTTGCGGCGGACCAAAGAAAGACGTGAAAAAGTACTATTGGGGCGGCTATCAGTTTACGGTCAGGAAGACGGAGATAAACGATTCCGGAAGTTTGGTCACCGTAGTTCTTGAGTGGGATAAAAACGGCATTCCGAAGAGCCTGATGGAAGAAAACATCAAAAACGGCAATGTCTTATTCTATGGCAAAAAGCCGATGAATTCTTATCTCTACAAGAAGAACAAAGACGGCAATGTAACTCAGGTAAACCTGAACTTCGGCATGTCCAAGGAAAAGGATTATGTTTTCAATGAAGCGGATCTTGAGATAAAAGAGTAATGCGTTTGGATCAATAAATCGGAAAGAACGGGGTGCAATTTCCTGCACCCCGTTTGCTTTTGTTATTCTTCCTTAAGTATCTTTACAGGCTCAAGCTTTGTGATGCCCTTGCCGCTGAAGAATGCTGAGACGACGGCGCAGACTAAGATCATCAGTGCCGTAAGCGCGATCCAGACAGGCGATGTCTTAAAGCTGTTCTGCTTGATGCCGAAAGTTGAAAGTCCTATGAGGATCAGGCGGTTCGTGAACAGCACATGCATGACTATACCTAAAACCATGCCGATGACGATTGTCGGAATGTTGGTCATGAGCGTTCTTCTCATAAGTTCACCGGACGTGTAGCCCAACGCTTTGGATACTCCCAGGTCTGTCCTCTCGCGGATGATCTGCGCTCTTGTTAAAAGGACCTGTGTGAGTATTACTACAAAGCATGTTGCGATGATAAATATCACACAGATGGCTTCCATTGCCTGAGTGATCGTGTTGACAGTTGAGCCGATAAGATCTTCAACAAGTGTGAACCGGTAATCGGGATACTCCTTTTCCCATTCTTTCTTAAGTTGTTTTGCCCTTGAAGGTTCGTTCAGATAGATGAGGACATTTAAGAACTTGTAATCGGGATCGAGCCTCTTTGCTCCTTCTTCCGTCATTACTGCTTTCTTGCCCATATTGTTGATCTTCTGGTCGATCCCGCTGACTGTATAAGCTACCGTACCTTTGCCGGAGACCGTTTTGATATTGACCTTGTCACCTACTTTGGCTCCGATGTTGTCTGCCTCGACAGTTGAAAGAACGATCTCCTTATCGTTTTTGGGTGCGTGGCCTTCTAAGATGTATTCATTCTCAAGCTTGGAGACGTCTCCATATACGTCTATTCCGAGTGACGTGCTCTTATCGAGGTGTGTTACTTCCATCGAAGACAATGTGGTCCATGTGTTTACCATTCTGACAGCGGGATCATTGCGCATCTTCTCAACGAATTCCTCACTGCCTGCGACTGCAACCTGAATATCCGATGATTCAAAGCCTACAAGCTTGAGGAGAGCTGCCTGATCGAGCGCCCAGTTCTGGAAAAGCGTAAATCCCAAACAGGTTGAGAGTGTAAGGCCTGCAACGATCAAAGATATCAGAACACTCTTTTTCCCTGAACCGAAGATATTCTTTCCGGCCATTGCAATGCTTAAAGGAAGTCTGCTCGTCTCGAGCGGGAAGTGATTCTTCTTGAAGTTATGTGAAGTTATACCGCTCTTCAAAGCCTCGAGAACAGTGAGCTTTCTGTATGAAGAAGTAGCTATCAGAGCTCCGATAAAGACAATTGCCGGAATTCCTGCTGCGGTTGAGATGAGTGCGGGAACCGAAATCCCGGTAAAGCCTGACAATCCCATCATCATCCCTGACAAAGCAGCCAGCGGCTTGGCGAGGAAGACACCCGCTGCAACTGCTGCAGCGGTGGCAAAGATACATATGATCATCTGCTCTATGACACATGCCGCGCGGAGTTCCTTCGAAGTGTATCCTGTAGCCTGAAGAAGTCCGATGTTCTGAACGTTTAATTCGATGAAGTTCCTGATGGAGAAGTGCATGATGATCGCTGCCATGACCACCAGGACTACCGTAAAGATAAATACTATCGAAGTTGCAATGTTGGTAATACCCGTTGTCGCCACGTTCATGGTCGGACGGTCTATGGTCCATGAGGATGAGCCGGTTAACGCTCTTTGTACTTCCATGTCAAAACCGTGTATATCAGCCCCGGGATTTACCTTGAACATGCCTACTGACAATCTGCTCATGTCATCGGTATTTTTCCAGATCTCTTCGAACGTGTCGTGACTTACCAGGGTATAAAGACCGGAAATATTCATTGCTGTTGCAAAATACAGGTTCTCGGCAAAGCCTTTGACTTTGAAAGTGTAATCCTTGCCGGCTGCATTGACATGGATAAGATCGCCTTTGCTTATCTGATAAGACATGTAATAAGGAAGAACGATCTCGTCATCCTTAAGATCATTGAACTCTTCAGGGAAAGCATTGAGATATGTAGGTCTTGATGAGTCATACATATAGAAGACATAAGAGATCGCATCTTCCTTTGCCATATCCCTGTAGTAGTAATCTGAAGGTGATTCGATGCAAGGCACGACCTCGTATCTTTCCATGTTGTCCAGACCCTTGATCTTTTCTTTCATATCGTCCGTTCTAAGTCCTGCCGACATAGCCATAAGATCTGCGATGTGATATTTCTCATCACAATCCTTGATGGTGTTGGATCCGGAGAGCATGAGCGAAAGGCTTGAGAAAAGGAGGAGCGCTGCGATGAAGATCAGCGCGAAGATAATGGCTGCCTCTCCTTTGTGTTTCTTTATGTTGCTTTTTGCTATGAAAAATAATGAGTTCATCTTTACCACCCCATATCGGAAAGGAATGCGCGGAGTTCCTTGTGGCGTTCTTTGTCCTGACCGTTGTAAGGAGAAAGCGTGATCTCGTCACAGATGACGCCGTCTCTTAAATAGAGGATGCGGTTGCCTCTTTCAGCTGCAGCGATCGTATGGGTTACCATTACGATGCTCTGGCCTTTTCTGTTCATCTCGGTAAGAACGTCCAATACAGCTTCGGTATTCTGTGAGTTAAGTGCGCCTGTCGGCTCGTCTGCGAAAAGGATCTCAGGCTCGTTGATGACTGATCTTACGAGCGCGACTCTCTGCTTTTCGCCGCCTGAGAGCTGGTTGGGGAACTTGTTGAAGCATTTCTCATCAAGTCCGACCTGCTTTAAAAGTTCCTTTGCCCTTGCAGCGATCGCCTTTCTGTCACGGCTCTTGAGAAGACCTGATACGATGATGTTATCCAGGACGCTCATGGTGTCATTCAAGTAGTTCTGCTGGAAAACGAATCCGCAGTGCTTTCTTCTGAAGAGTGCCAGCTTGTCGTTGCTGTATCTTGAGATATCCTCGTTGCCGAACATGATCGCTCCAAGGCTCGGACGGTCCATGCCGGAGAGTGAATAAAGGAGTGTGCTCTTGCCTGCACCTGAGTCTCCCATGATGACCGTAAAGTCGCCTTCCCTGATCTCAAGATTAAGATTCTTTAATACGTGCTGCTGAACGCTCTCATTGGAGAATGTCTTGCAGAGGTCTGTTGCTCTTAATACTGTTGTAGCTGTTGCCATGTTCTTATCTTCCTTTCAGTTGGTTTGCAGAATTCTTACACTGCGATTGTACGGCTAACAGTGGAAGAATACTTTACGCAAGCCTTGCTCAATCCTTAACTGTTTCTTACATGGATTTAAGACAGGTTTTCGACGGGGATTGATATGATATACTTCGAAATATGAATTATAACTGTTTAATAATCGATGATGAACAAGATCTTTCGCGCATGACGCAGGAGTACTTCGAAATGTTCGGAGTTACTTGTGCAGTATGTGCTTCATCAGAGGAATGTCTATCTTTTTTAAAAGATAATACCGCTGATATATTCCTTCTGGATATCAATCTCGGCAACGAAAGCGGCTTTGCGCTCTGCAAGACCCTCCGCGAGCAGTACGATACACCGATATTGTTCATCTCCGCACGACAGAGCGATGACGATGTCCTGGTCGCGTTAAACATCGGAGGCGACGACTATATAAAGAAGCCTTATACGCTGAGCGTCCTCCTTGCCAAGGTCAAGGTCCAGTTAAAGAGGCTAGAAGCAGTAAAGCAGGCAGGGCCTTCAGTCAAAGTGGCGTCGGATGGAAAGTTTACGATCGATCCCGCCACGATGAGCTGTACCGTGGAAGGGAAGACCGTATCCCTGAAATCCAAGGAATTCTCGCTCCTTTCTTGCCTTTACGCGCATAAGAACACCATAGTCACCAAGGAAAAGCTTTTCGATGAAGTCTGGGGCGATTCCTTCTATTCCGACAGCACACTTAATGTTCATATCAGGCGTCTGCGCGAAAAGATCGAATCAAATCCCAATGAGCCCAAATACATCAAGACCATCTGGGGTACGGGTTACATCCTGGAGACCGAATAATGAAGATCCGTGTCATAGCCGTTCTTTACACGCTGATAATACTGGCGTGCGGACTGTTCCTGTGGGGCAGGCTCAATAAGGAAACGGCTTTTGATATCGACATGCTGGAGCTTAACACGAAGGTTGATGAAATCACGGACAAGTTGTCTTCCGGTGCTGCAAGGGATTCCCTGGAAAAGGAATACGTATGTAAGATCACTTTCCTGTCGGATGACAACTACGAATCTGTAAACAACAATTTCATCAGGAAAGGTTTTTCCGTTTTCGACTACGTGGAAGACGGCGTCATCAAGGGCAAGATCGCGTTTGACGCCAGGGACGGAGAGTTCGCTGCCATCAGAAAGAATTCAAAGGATCAGCTTTTGTGGACCCTGGGTATCGTGTATTTTGCGGGGATCATATTGCTTGCAGCTATCTGGTATTTCTACATCAGGCCGTTCAACAAGCTTTCCGGTTTTGCCGCAAGCGTATCCAAGGGTAACCTCGACGTACCGCTCAACATGGACAGACACAACTATTTCGGTGCCTTCACTGAATCCTTTGACCGCATGAGGGAAGAACTGAAACAATCGGCAGAGCGTGAGGCAGCGGCAAACAGGAGCAAGAAAGAACTCGTTGCAGAGCTCTCACATGACATCAAGACGCCTGTCGCAACCATCAAGGCCACATGCGAAGTAATGGAGATTAAATATAAAGACCCTGATGTTCAGGAGAAAGTATCGGTCATCAAGTCAAAGGCTTCATCGGTAGAGCACCTTGTAGACAACATGTTCAAGGCTACATTGGATGACCTTGATGAGCTCAAGGTCACGCCCAGGGAAGAAAGCTCTCTCATAATCATCGATATGCTGGGTGATCTCCGTTTCTACGGCAATGTCATCCAGAAGGGAGAGATCCCGCAGTGCCTCATTCTTGTCGATAAATTAAGGCTAGAGCAGGTAATAGACAACATCGCGGGTAATTCTTTCAAGTATGCGGGTACGGACCTTGAAGTCGAATACGCTTCTGACAGCGAGAGCATCCGCGTTATCTTATCTGACAGGGGTCCCGGTGTACCGGAGGACGAGCTCGCGATGCTTACCACCAAGTTCTACAGGGGTTCGGAGGCAACCGGATCAGGTAAGGACGGAAGCGGTCTGGGTCTTTACCTTGCATCGCGTTTCATGGAGAAAATGAGCGGCGGATTGGAGCTTCGTAACCGCGAAGGCGGCGGCTTTACGGCCGAGATAATCATCCCGAAAGTGAAATAAGGCTAAAAAGCATGCGCTTTAGGGTGTTTTCAACACGGAAAACGCCTGTATTTGCGTGCCTTCCCATTCTTGATTTTTCCAGTAGTTAAAATATTTTTTAGTGCTATAATGAAAGTTGGTTTATGCAATATGCTAGATAAAATTCTTGGGAGGTTGTTATGTTTTGTCCATTTTGCGGTAATCAAATTCCAGATGACAGCGAGTTTTGCTCGAACTGTGGTAAGAGCATAGAACCCGAAAAACCGGCGTCTGCCGCTGTTGAGCCTGACTCTCCTACAGTGGCCGTAAACCGTGCACCTGAAGCAGCCCCTGCGCCTGCACCTACAGCTGTACCCGCTCCTTCTCCTGCGCCTGCACCGGCCCCTGCGCCGATAGCACCGATCGCGCCGATCCCGGCTGCTCCGGTTGATCAGGCTCAGCCCGGTTATCCTCCGATGAATCAGCAGATGCCGCCCCAGCAATATCAGCAGCAGCCCTATGCGCAGCAGCCGTATCCTCAGCAGCCGTATCCTCAGCAGCCTTATGCACAGCAGCCCTACGGCCAGCAGCCTTATGGTCAGCAGCCGTACGGACAGCAGCCGTTCCCGCAGCAGCCGATGATGCAGCAGACCGCACGTCCTAACCGTACACCGTTCTTCATCCGCACGAGAAAGCCCAATTTCAGCTCATTACCGAATTTCATTACATCTGTTAAAGAGATCACAGGTGTAAGTGAGCCTTCGGCTAACATCAATAATCCTTATGAATACAATGTCCCGATCGTTCCTGACTGCATTGATGCGGAAGAAAACGAAGTTGTCATCAAGCAGTACAACATTGCCAAGCTTCGTTCCAGAGTTAAGAGAATGAAGGGCGACGGCCGTCTGATGGTCACCAACAAGAGATTGCTCTTCAGAGTAGCAGGAACCTCTCTGACAAGCAATGTTCTTGAAGAGCACCAGTTTAATATAGAAGAGATCGCAGGCGTTGAGATCACCAAGAATAACAAGTTCAGCTTCCTGAACCTGATCGGTGCATTGTTTATAAACCGTGGAATTACTCTTCTTCTCTTCATAATCCTGATGAGGACTGTTATGAGTAAATTGTCACAGGCTTTTGGCGGCGGAAAGAGATCCAACAAAGGCGGCTGGTTTAACTTCACATCAATGGTTTCCGCCAGTTCATCTGATTCAGATGAGATCCTCAATCCGACTACTTTGATCCTGATCGGTTTCTTATTAGGAACCACCTTCATTGCTGCAATGATCTTCATCTACAGACGTCATTGGCTTAAGTACCTGTTTGCTTGTCTGCTTACACCGAGCTTTGCCATTTCGATCTTTGGCATTTCCATGATTCCTGAAAAGAACATCGGAACGACGATCCTTTATATCTTCTTCGGCATCATGCTGCTGATCAGCCTTGCCTTGTGGATATTTGAATTGCTCGTTGTATGTATGGTCCCCAATCTTGTCATCAAGATCAATGTCAAGAGCGGATCACCCGCGATCAGCATCGGAAGCCAGAAGCCTCTTATCGGCCGTATCTTCAGCCAGCTTGATGGTGACGGTACCGGATTTACGGAAGTCCTGCCTTGGGAAGATACCGTTATGGCTATCAATGAGCTTGGCACAATGATCGATGACCTGCAGAAGCAGGGCGACTACGCCATCGAGAAGTGGACTAAATAAAGAAATGAATAATAAGCCTGTACAGCCTTTTGTGCAGGCTTATTATCTTTTTAGTTTTCAGCTGCATTTGGTTAATGTGAAGTCATTATTTTATATTTAATTGGCTAAACAACATTTTGGAGGATTAGGATTCATGTACACGTTTGACGGAATTAAATTTGTTAATCAGGACAATGGTGAGTCTATTGTGGTTGGAGATGAGTTGGAACGAGTACAGAAAGTCTTGAATTTGCCTGATGAGAAGGTGATCAAACCTGATGATGAATTGGCATATTTCTCCATCGATGAAGTAGTGTTTGGCGAATTAACTGGAAAGTGCAGCTTTACTTTTGAAGATGAAGAATTATCTCAAATCGAGTATACCCCTAGTCTGAAGGGATATTTAAGCGAATTGGACAAAGCCGACAGAGATGGGTTATATGATTGCGTTTATAAAGCTTATAAGTATTTTTGCAATTATATCGATAATCTGGGTTTTGATTCTGTGGAATCAGATGATAGATACACAGCATATTTGATTGAAGACCGAAGTGTATCTATCTGTATTGATGTTGACTATGAATCTGTATGTGTCACTCAGGAGATTAATTATGAGTAAGTCACTTGCAGAAGCAGCATATAGATGCCAGGGCGTAAGCGCCAGAAAAGGAAGAAATTATCCTGCACATGATACTTATCAAAACGGAATTTTAAACCGAGACTGTGGTCGAATCTATATTGCGGGTTGGAAACCTAATTGGGCGAAACAAACCAATAGTGAAGGCAAACCAATAGCAAGTGGATATTTTACTGATGAAAATACTATTGGAAGATGCATTCATAAAGGAGAATTAAATGCAAATGAATTAGATGGGTTGTTACAAACCAAATTATCTGATTATGAAACCAAAACCACAAGTGGAAACTTTCAAGCGCATTCGCATGTTTCTGCATACGATGTGGACTATGGCAGATTAGATGAATTAAAAACCGAAGATCCTAGTTTATACAATAAGCTCACAAACCCGGATGGACGTGGTGGAAACGGAGATATTAAGGTTGCGTATGGCCAGGCTAAGGCAAATACGAATAATGGTACAGGTAGCGGAAATCAGTATTATATAGACCCAAAAACATTTAAGGAAGCTGAAGAAGCAGGCGTATTTAAGTATAACGAAGCCGAATCCTTTAGTGCGGATGGTTCAGTTGGCAAAAAGATTAATCGAACGGATATATCCCCCGCTGACTATGGCGATTTTGATGGGGGTAAGTATGAAACTGATAGAAAGCAAGCGTATCACCGAGACAGAAAAAAAGAAAGAGCAATGTATGCTGAGAGAAAAGAAACCGGCATAACCAAAGCTGATCAGATTAATTCTCAAGTCGTAGATGAAAATCCAGATTGTAAATATATTGCTCAGCCAGATCCTGATTATGGATATGCCAAGGCAACTACAGAGGATGTCGATGCTACTAAACTGAAAACGGCTGATGAGGGTTTGATTGATAAGTCGGCTACTGTTCTATCTGGCGATCCATCACCTCCGGAAACGGAAGAAACTATTGATGATGGCAAAGCTACTTCAACAGGAAAAGACGCTGCTGAAGGTGAAGACAAAGATTCTTTACCTGAGGAAGAAGCGGCTGATAAGGACTTAGATGGAAAAGATACAACCAAGGATGAAACTTCTGCCGAAGATGATTCTAAAGCCGCATCAACTGGAAAAGGTACATCTTCTGAAGATGAAACGAAAGATACATCTCTCGATGAAGAAGCGCCTTCCGAAGGTGACAGTATCGATGCTACCCCCGTTGAAGAATCAAATTCTGAAGGAGAAGGTGAAGACGCAGCTCCTACTGAGGCAACTTCAGTTAATGGTGATGGAGACGATGGCACACCCGAAGAAGAGACTAAAGATGAAGATGAAAACATAGATAACGAACAGGAAGATACTCAAGCGGAAGAACAAGAAAACTCGCCTGAGGAAGAAGCACCTATTAATAATGCCGGTAAAGAAACTGCACCAGAGGAAAACTCTCAGACTGAAGGTCCAGAGACTACTCCGGAGGCCGAATCGCAAGCTGAAGAAAACGCGGAAGAAACATCGCCTGAAGAATCTCAGAGTGAAGGTGAAGAAAACGGTCCTCAAACAGCAGAAAATGAATCTGAAGCGCAAGATCAGCAACATGGTCAAGACGGCCAGGATACTGATCAATCTCAGGAAGATCAGCAGCCTCAGCAAGAGGATGGGCAAAGTAATCAGGATGGCATGTCAAATGAAGCCGCTGATGAAGAGGGCGTTAATGCGGATGGGCACGAAACAACTTCACCCGGAATGTCTACTGAGAATTCTGATGAAATGAGCAGCGAGCCTCAGGAAACTACAGATGGAATGTCTACATCCAATGCAGATGAAATGACAAATGAGCCTCAGGAAGCTCCTGACGGAATGTCTACAACAAGTGCAAATGAAAGTGAAGGCAAGTCTCTTGGTTCGTCTGACGGAATGTCTACAACCGGTTTTGATTACAATCCCGGACAAAACTCCGGTGAGTCACAGAGTGATTCAGGAGGAATGTCAACAACTGCAGAAGGTCAATCTGATAGTGCACCTGACCTTTCGTCAGGTGAGTCCATGGATTCAGGTCAAAGCATGTAAAGGAGTGGTTATATGGAATACAAAAAGATTGTGTGTCCATGCTGTAATAAGGAAGTAAGCATTCCTATAAGCAGATACGGAAAAGATTATGAGTTCGACTACGGTACTCTCATCAATTCTGAAGAAGAGTTCTTTGACCTGATCGATATGTGTCCTGAGTGTGGCTACGTCATGCTGTTTGATTACGGTGTAAGTGAAGATAACAGAGAATTCGTTGCGTCAGAATATTACCAGGAGATATTTAAGAATCCTGATATTGAAGAAGGCCTGAAGAAATGGATCTTATATGCGGTTCTTTCCGAATCATATGAGAACTTAACAGAAGCCGGGATAGCTTATACGAAAGCTTATGACTATCTCGAACTCAAGAACATGGAATTAGACCAGAGGCTGATATTGAAAGCAGCGGATTGTTTCCTCAAATCCGCAGATGAAAACGAATCTTTTATAGACCTTTACCTTGGCGTGGATGCAATGAGAAGAGCAGGGGAGCTCCAGCGTGCGGAAAAACTGCTTGATGCGGCATGTGAAGTCTATAAAGGCGAAATGGTAGATGAATTGGTTTGGCAAGAGAAGATGCATATTTTCCTTGAATCGACCAAGAAGGAATATTTGGATATCGAAGTGCCTGAGTAAGGCAATTGGCAGTTAGAGCATTTGGTTGGTATTTGGTGAAATAAATGTCATTATTCGATAAGATGAATCCAAAGAACTGGGTAGCTGATCGCAGCGGGAGCGCCGGATTTCTTCAGGCACACAGTGAAGAAACCACTACATTAGGCGGCGAAAGCGGCAGACGTGCACGTTTTGCTTCGTACAGAAAGTATGAACTTGCCGGTGTTGATGGTGATGTGGTACTCGGCGGTAAAAAGAACGGTGTAAAACTTCATGGAAGCGGTTCTTTGCTCGGATTGGAGATCAAGACCAATACTGATCACATTTCCAGTACCATTCCCAAAGCCAGCGGAAGCGCGCAATTAAACACCATCAAATTTGATGGTGATGCTTCATTGAGATTGAGAGGAAAGGATCACAAAGTCCTTTCCGGAAGTTTAAGTGGCCCCGGAGTCAGCGTGTCCGCTTCCGCCGGCGGTAAACAGATTGTTCCTACGGGAAGTGCAAAAGCGTATGTTGGTTCCGCTAAGGGAGAACTCGGTTATGATGACCATAAGGTAGTTTCCTTTAGCACCAGTTTGGGCCCGAGCGCTTCCACTGAATTCGATGCATTAAAGTTTAATCCATTTGCGCCTAACCAGTATGCACCGCTAAAATCGAGTGCTGAAGCTTCCCTCCCAGGAGATTCCTATAACGCTTCAGTTCCCGGTGTTGTTAAATCAGGATTTAAAAAGGAATCCAGTTACAAACCTGAAGTTGGAACCGATTTAAGTACGGACAATCTTGCTTCACGTGCTGATGATGCTGATGCGTTGGCTAAACATAATCTGATAGCAGAAGCTAAGGGACAGCATAAGCAAAATGATAACGTTTTTACAAAGCATCCCTCTTTATTTGCAAAACGCAATTACGACAGGTCGGCTGATAAGAGCGGAGCACTTGTTAACCGTTTAACCGAACAGATAGATAATGACAAGCTTCAGAAACAAGCTATTGATCAACAGCTTAAAAATCCTGATCTTAGCAAGAATGAGAGGAAAAGTTTAGAAGACAAGCGTGACAAGCTTGATAAGAACATAAACGACATGTCTGATTGCCGCAAACAGATGATCAGCGACAGAGACAGAGCCAATGATTATAGAAACAGGGACAACAACAGGGATTTTAACCGTAATGGCCCTCAAAGGACTGATGATCTTGTAAAAGGCGCGAAAGCATATTCCCAGAATCTGGACAGCAACCTGTCTTCCATGCGTGACGAAAAAGGTAAACTTCCTAAGGATTACGCCGACAAGCTTTCGACAGATGCAAGAGGTGTACACAGAGCACAAGCAGATCTTAACCACAGGTCAAATCAATACGACAGACAGCTGAATGCCTATAACGATAAGATCGATCAAATAGGCAAAGAAAGAGCTGCCTATCTTGAACAGAAAGGCATGACTCCTCAAGAAGCAATAGCAAGCAAAGACAAGAAGTATGCCGATTACAACAATTATGAAAAGAATCTCAGGGACAAGACTGCAGACATACGTCAAAAACAGGGTGAGTGTAAAAAAGCTCTCATGGAGACAGATAAAGTCCGCGGTACGGGAGAATCTGAAGAATTAAGGGCTAAGGGCCGTCAGCTCGAATCAGATAAGATCGACAATGAGAATGCAAAGGCCGCAAAAGATGATGAGATTGCCAATTACTGCAACTCTCACGGTATACCTCAAGACAAGTATGATGATTATCTGAAAAACAATGATGACCGTGATCTGCAAAAACTGGTCGATGAAAGAAAAGAACTGGAGGGTCAGGGAAATGACATCCAAAGAGATCTGGACATCAACAAAAAAGATGTTGCTCTGGGTGATAATTCTGGAATCTCCGTTACAGACGATAAGGGCCTTCCGGCTATCAAGAAAGTTGACGATGCTGCTGTAGCGAGAGCTAAAGACAACGAAGATATCCGGAACGGAAAAGCGGCTGAAAAAGAAGCAGCTAAGCTGAAAGAAAACAATGATGATAAGACAACACCGCCTCCTCCGCCTCCGCCGGGTGGTGACGGTGCCGGCAGTGATGGCGGCAGCGGCGCAAATGACGGTTCTACGGAATCACAGGGCACATCTCAGATGAATGATCAGTTGGCAAGTGAATCAGCTGTTGCTGCAAATGAATCTGCAGCGGAAAAAGCTGATACTCAAGCTAATGCTCCAACCGGTGCGGACAGCACCAGGGATTTAGAGCAGGTAGATTCGGATATTGATCCAAGTGAGAACGGGAGCGATTTGGCTGCTCAGAGTGATGAAACTCTTGCTAACGTGGCTCCGGCGGAAGGAGAGAGTCAGGATGCGGTAAATGAAGTGCCTTCTGAAGGCGAAGATAACGCAGCCGAACAAAACAATGGATTACCTGCTGAGAATGCAGCTGAAGAATCTGAACACAAGGAAGAATCTCCTGCTGAAGATGAAGGCAAAGATGCTTCATCTGAGGACGAGTCTAAAACTGACGGAGAAGGTGAAGATACCTCTCCTGAGGAAAAGTCTCAGGCTGAAGATAAGGGCGAAGAGACTGATCCTGAAGAAAAATCCCAGAATGAAGATCAAGGCAAGGATACTGCACCTGATGAAGAATCTCAGTCTGAATTAGAAAGCGAAGATAACGCTCCGGAAGAATCTGCTTCTGAAGAAGCACCTCAGACTGAGGATCAAGGTGAAGAAACTGCTCCAACGGAAGAATCACAGACTGAAGGAGAAGGCGAAGAATCCGCACCTGAGGAAGAGTCTCAGGGTGAAGGAGAAGGTGAAGAAGCTGTACCTGAAGAAGAGTATCAGACCGAAGGAGAAGGCGAAGAAACCGCTACTGAGGAAGAATCTCAGGCTGAAGATCAAGGCGAAGAAGCTGCACCTGAAGAAGAGTATCAGACCGAAGGAGAAGGCGAAGAAACCGCTCCCGAGGAAGAATCTCAGACTGAAGATCAAGATGAAGAAGCCGCACCTGAGGAAGAATCTCAGACCGAAGGAGAAGGCAAAGAAACCGCTCCCGAGGAAGAATCTCAGACTGAAGATCAAGATGAAGAAGCCGCACCTGAGGAAGAATCTCAGGCTGAAGGAGAAGGCGAAGAAACCGCACCTGAGGAAGAGTCTCAGACTGAAGAAGAGGGCGAAGAAACCGCTCCTGAGGAAGAGTCACAGGCTGAAGAAGAGGGTGAAGAAACCGCTCCTGAAGAAGAGACTCAAACCGGTGATGACGGCGGCGATGACACACAGGAAGAAGATCCTAAATATGAGGAAGAAAACCAGGAGGAAGTACCAGAGAAAACTCAATCTGAAGGTACTGAAAACATGCCTGCGGAAGAAGCACCTGTTGTCAACGGTGAAGAAGCCGCACCTGAAGAACAGTCTCAAGCTGAAGGCGAAGATATTGCACCTGAGGAAGAGTCACAGTCTGAAGGTGAAGACGAAGAAAACGCACCCGAGGAAGAATCTCAGGGTGAAGGTGAAAGTGAAGAAGATGCTCCTCAAGAATCACAGTCTGATGGTGAAGCTGAAGGCACTGAAGAAGCAGAAGCTGAAGGACAGGACCAGGAACCTGAAGAACAGAGTGATGAAGAAGGAATGGATTCTGACGGGCAGGACAACGGCAGCGAAATCACTGCCGCTGATGCAAATGAAATAAGCGGCGCACCTGAGGAAACATCCGATGGTATGTCTACTACCAGCGCAGATGAAGTAAGCAGTGAACCACAGGAAGAAGCAGACGGAATGTCCACGACCGGTTATGCTGAAGGTACAGGTGAATCTCTGGGTTCTTCCGACGGAATGTCTGTAACCAATGAATCCGACGTACCGGATGAATCGATGAGTTCTTCCGAAGGAATGTCAACAACTGCAGATGGTCAAACAGAAAGCGCACCTGAAGTATCTTCGGGCGAGTCAATGGATTCTGGTCAAAGCATGTAAGGAGGCGAATACATGAATACAGCTGATATGCCTGTAGTCAATCAGATGCCGCAGTACGTGAAGATGGTGTTGAACAACATCCCGCCAACGCAATCTGCGGATTACAGTAACGTCGGTTCAACTGTCAAGGCTGGCGTGGAAAACGCCATTGGAGGAGTTGCCAAGGCGGCCGGTAATTTAGCCAAGTCCGCGGTAAATGCCATTGATAAGACCACCGATGAGATACTTGACAGCGGCGCCAACAAAAGCAGCGGCATGGGCATGTAAAAACGTTTAAAAATATTGAAACATAAAGGAGAAGAGTTATGGCACTAGTCGGATCAAATCCTTCAGCAAACAGAAATCCCGGTAATCAGCCTCAGATGACACCTGCACAGCCCTATATGGCACCGCAGCCTCCAATGCAGCCGCAGTATCAGCAGCCATATCAGCCGCCATATCAACAGCAGTATCAGATGCCCGCGGCTCCCGTAGCCCAGCCTGCTGCTCCGGCAGTTACAAGCAAGGCTTCAAGAAATCAGCAGACGTCTGTATTGTTCGGTGATGAATTGAGGGCTGTTCCGCCTACAATAAATTGCAAAGACCCCGTTATTTATTTCAGGGGAGTTGACAAACTGGGCAATCACTGGAATGTTCCGATCTCCGAGCATCTTCTGAGCAGACACTTCATGCTGATCGGAGGAATCGGTACAGGTAAGACGAATGCATTTTTCCAGATCCTGTCACAGCTCAAAGACAAGCTGACTGAAGATGATGTCATGATCATTTTCGATACAAAGGGAGACTTTTACAGGGAATTCTATCAGCCCGGAGACGTTATCATAAGTAATGATGACACCGCCGTCGGACCTGACGGAAAGCCTGACTACTGGAACATATTCAATGAGGTCGCTGAAGGCGAGCAGCAGTATTCCAGCGTAATGGAAATTGCAAAGAGCTTGTTCAAGGAAGCCTGCGAGAAAACAAACCAGGTGTTCTTCCCGAACGCGGCAAGAGATATCTTCATGTCCACCATGCTGCATTTCCTCAGGTATTCAGAAGCGAAGAAAGTGACGAAATACTTGAATAACGATTCGCTGATCGATTTCATCAAATCCAAGACGTCAAAGGATTTCAGGGACATGCTCTACTCATATCCTGACATGAGGGCTTTGACGAGCTATATCGCTACTGATGAGTCTCCTCAGACGCAGGGTGTTCTCTCTGAGATGCAGCAGATCGTAAGAGACATCTTCGTCGGCAATTTTGCGAAAGAAGGTACACTGGGCGTTCGTGATCTCGTAAAGAAGAAGGGCGGAAGAAAGGTATTCATCGAGTACGATCTCAGTTACGGAGAATTGCTCACGCCTATCTACAGCCTGATGTTTGACATGGCGATCAAGGAAGCGCTGGGAAGAAGTGAGACCGAGAAGAACGGAAATGTTTATTTCGTTTGCGACGAGTTCCGACTCCTGCCTAACCTCGAACACGTTGACGACGCAGTTAACTTCGGCCGAAGCCTTGGCGTTAAGTTCATGATCGGCATCCAGAACGTTGAGCAGATCTACGACAACTACGGAGAAGAGAGAGCTCACAGTATCATGTCCGGCTTCCTAACTTCTTTGAATTTCCGTGTTAATGATCCCAAATCCAGGGAATTTGTTCAGGATCACTTCGGCAAGAACAGAAAGATGGAAGTTTATGCCACCAGCGTTCAGAGCAAAGGCATGGTCGAAGAAAGACGCGACGGATATGTCGTTGAAGACTGGGATGTAACCAATCTTGAGATCGGTCAGGCAATAATCGGATTCCCGGAATATGAACCGTTCGTCTTCAAGTTCGATCTTTGGAACAAATAACTGATAACACCTAGAACGTAATCTTTAAGCATATTTTTCAGGAGGGGGATAAATATGTATTGTAAGAAATGCGGAACGCTTAATGACGATTCCTCAAAGTTTTGCAAAAAATGCGGAGCTCCGTCTTATAATGCTTCCGCGCCGGTTAATGAAGCAGTAAATCAACCTCAGAGCTCGATGCCGATGTATGAGGCTCATGACGCGGGTTACTATCCGCCGGCTCCTGACTTTCCGGTGCAGCAGCCTCCAATGCAGCCGTATCCGATGCCTCAGATGCCGATGGATCAGTATCCGATGCAGCCGTATCCTATGCAGCCGAATAACGGCAAAAGGAGTTTTAAGCCGCTCATCATCACAGGATGCATCATACTGACCGTCATACTCTTGGCAGTGGTCATCGGTGTTTCCGAGAGCTCAAAGAACAAAGTCAATCTGAATAAGTATCTGGTCATTGAGACCAGCGGCTATGACGGTTATGGCGAACTATATGCGCATGTTGACTGGGAAGCGGTCGAGAAAAAGTACGGCCCGTATCTTAAGTTCACCAGCAAAGGCCTCGACATATACGAAGACTACGATATAACTCCAGTTGACGTTCTGAAGGAAAATGTCCGTGTTGAATTTGAAAAAACGGAAAACCTGTCAAACGGAAACAGGATCTCTTATAAGTGGAGCGTGGATGAAGATGAGATCAGCGAGATCATTAAGGGTAAGATCTCATTTAAAAGCGGGAATTTTACGGTAAAGGGCCTTGAAAAAGTCGAAAAGTTTGACGCGTTCGCATATGTGAAGGTTGAATTCAGCGGCACTGATCCCGAAGGCACGATCTATGTCACTTATGACGATAAAGACAATGACTTACCGTATTTCGATTACAGCTGTGACAGGACAGATAACCTCAAAAACGGTGATACCGTTACCGTCACGATCAGCAATGACATGGTATCGACATTCCTTAATGTTTACGGAAAAGTTCCTGAATCAATGTCGAAGCAGTATACCGTATCAGGCCTTAAGAAATATGTTTCAAAGCTTTCGGATGTCGATCCGGATGCCATGGAAAAGATGAAGTCACAGGCAAAGGAAGTATTTAATTCATACGTGCAGCAGAATTGGGATGAGACCTGTTCGCTTTTATCAATGGATTATGTCGGAAACATTCTCCTTACCCCAAAGAATTCAAACAGAGCGTATGATATGCATCTTCATCTTGTATATAAGATCCAGGTCCGTAACCGATATAACAAAGACGGCCAATCCTACGATAAGAACAATACATATTATTGGTATATTTCGTTTGATGAACTGTTGGATGACGAAGACGGAAAGACTGAAGTCGACTTATCTGATTACGCTACGCCGCGTGACTATTTCACTGTTGAATCAGGCATTTCAAGCGGCTTTTTCGATAAGAGCTGGAAGTATTACGGATATGAATCGCTGGACGATCTGAAGAAGGCAGTCATTATGGACAACATCGACGATTTCAATCACGAAGAGGACTTCAACTGAGTATTAATTAATCAAGGAGGGTAATATGCATTTCATTTCAAAGATCCTGTTGTATCCGTACACCTTGACGTATAACAACACCGTTGACACGTTTAAGGACATTAAGGGTGACATTGAATCAAAGGGCGTGGCGAGGAAGGTCTTTAACTTCGTTTCGCTCATTCCGTTTGTTGCCGGAATAGTCATGTTTCTGATCTCGTTGATTACCTTCATTGCAGGCGGCGGATTCGTCAAGGAGATCGATCTGGTCAAGACAGAAGGATTAGGCTCGATCAATCACATATGGACGGCGGGAAATACCGGGTATTTTTATATCCCGTGGCTTTGCATCGCTGTCGGTGTTGTTTTTCTTGTTTTGCTTGTCGTAGCTGCCCTTGATCTGTATAAGCACGATACGATGCTCAGAAAGATCCTGTTTTCGATATTGGCCGTATTATTCGTGGCTGTCAGTGCCTTGATCATCAGTATCGCTTTTAATCCGAATATCATGTATTCGATCCTCGGAATGTTCGGTCTGAGCAAAGGAAACAATCACGAATCTATCGTCCTGGGTATCACCCTGCTCGTTGATCTCGCGCTTGCGGTCGGACTGGCTGTAATGCTCTCGAGGTTCAAGCCGTTTATCAGATGTTTCGTTAATGAGATCTTCTACTTCGCGATCGCGCCTCTGACTTGTCTCATTGTCATTAACATCATCGGTCTCGTTGTTTTCGCTGTCGTCATGCTGATAATCTGGATCGTAGGCATGATACTGGGAAACTCAGTGTCTTCGTCTTCTTCCGGTTCAGGCACCGGTTCATCCCCGTCTGCTGCTGACAGGACCGCACAGGCTAAGAAGGAAGCAAAGGAGCGTGAGGATAACAAGCGAGCCGGCGAGCTTGAGAGGCTGTATAAGCAGCGTGAAGAGCTTCAGAGGCATTGGGACGCTTGCGTAAAATCCAATTGGGATACTTTAACCTGTGTCAATTACGGCGTAACCAACGAACAGGATTTCATCAGGAATATCAATGCCGTAAACGAGAAGATCAAGAGACTCGGAGGCAAATAAGAGCCGGCAACAATATTACTTTAACGGTATCCTACTGTTATGAGCGGTAAAAACAGATTTTCGGCCGAACTGATACTCAATATCATCATCGTTATCCTCACGGTGATCGGTGTTGCTTTCATGCTTTCGGGTAATCCTGAGGAAGGAGCTCTTCAGGCGTCCGGACTCGAAAATCTCAAATTCTATACAGTCCTTACCAATGTCTTTTGCGGCCTGATAGCGCTTGTTTATCTGATAATCATACTGCTTGGTAAGGATGCCGGAAAGATCAGGGTGCTGAAACTTGCCGCAGTCTGCGGAGTCGCGATAACATTCGCGGTCGTGGCGTTCATGTTCGGCCCGCTCTACGGTTATCCGCAGTTCTATAAGAGAGGGAATCTGTTTTTCCACCTTCTGCTGCCGCTGACGGCTATGGTGGAATTCATAGTAGTAAGAAGACCGAAGATGCCATTCAGATATTGTGTTTTCGCAGCTGTGCCGACACTTTTGTACGGTCTTGGATACATGGTGAACATTCTTATCAACGGAATGGGAGGAGAATGGCCTGACACAAACGACTTTTATGCATTCCTAAGCTGGGGCTGGCCCGTCGGGATAATGATATTTGCAGCCATTACGCTGGCTGCATTTGGAGTGTCATGCATCTTCCGTGCGGTCAGCAACAAAATGAGCGTGAAATAGGAGTTTTAAACCTCGTTCCGGGTCAGGATATAATCTTTTTACAATTTTTTCAGATATGTTCACATCAGAAAAACAAGCTTGAAACCATTGTCAATTAATATGGAATTATAGTTTTGGCATACTGTCATTCGTGTGCTCATGAAAAATCGGAGGGCGAAAATGAAACAGAGAAACAAACGTATTTCATTGTTTTTGAGTATTACATTGGTTTGCACGCTGACTCTGATGAATCTGACTGGCTGTTTTATCAAGGACAAGCTTAATCCTACATCTGAAGACGATGAGGCTGATTTTGAGCAGATAGCAGAGGTTAATGACAGTATCAGTGAAGTGAAAAACAGTAAAGAATATCTTTCGGGAGACAAAAAAGCTCAGACCGAATTGTTGCTTAAAGAGATCCAAAAACAGGCGAAATCCGGCAAGATCAAGTCTGACTCCATAATCTGCGATGAGGAAAATCACATCATATCATTCAGATACAGTAATGGTGTATTGGGATTTGATAAGGGCAGCACTTTTGATAACGAGCTTGATAATGTGAAAGATTCACCGAAGTTTATAACCGGCGATCAGCTTTTCCCGGCCAAAAAAGATGGAAAAAAAGCAGATGCGGTCATTCTGAATGCCATGACAGATCGTACGAATGTCATGGATACATGCAAGAAGCTGGCTGATGAATGGAGTACCTCGGGAATCAACACCAAGTTAGATGATACCGTGACGCTTGATGACTTGGTGTCTCTCAGGGAGTATGAATTCGTTTATGTTAAAACTCATGGTCGCTACGCCAGCTTTTCCGGAAGCGATGGGAAAATTCCTTGTGTTTCGCTTGAGGAAAAGAAAAACAAGAAAACAGATAAAAAATACAAGACTGATATTAAAAAGAATAACAGTGTCGGGTATTGCACTGACAATACATATTTCATCACACCTGATTTTTTCAAAGCACATTATAAAGCTGATGACTTGTCAGGAAGCATCTTTTTCTTTGGTTGTTGTGAGCTTATGGGCGCTCATGGCAGCAAGGTGTCAACCCATTGGGAAAAGGTGTTGAAAAAACTGTCTGTTTCGGCTTTTGTAGGTTTTTACAATTCAAATCATACATATTACAACCTCGATCTGGTCACTTCTTTTATGGATCATCTTATAAAAGGGGATACTGCAAAGGAAGCTTTTGAAAAAGCAACTGACGAATGCGGTGAAACAGACATAACCTGGTATCAAAAGAAATATGGTAAAAAGCCGGATGACATTGATGTCGATGCATATCCGATCTTAAAACTGAATGAAAAAGCCACGTTAAAATGGGAAGACGGAGAAAACTCCGATTCTACACAAACAGATGCCACAACGGGAACGACGGTAAAGAGTCTTACAAACGATCAGGCTCTGAAAGCGATCACGAATTATATCTATATCAATTATCCTGAAATAAAAGAGTATGTTGAAGATAAGTCCAATGAGAATAAAGCTCCTTGCTATTGGGATATCGATGAGGAAGAAAGCAATGATACGACAGCTGTAGTAGCCTGGCGTTCGTATACGGCTGCTTGGACATATTACTATATAGACCGTGTTTCCGGTGAGACTAAGACGCTTGTTTATCCGCCGCACCTGACAAAGGG
>SVJC01000139.1 GCA_015069215.1 Oscillospiraceae bacterium | reverse complement strand
GTTTGGAATGACTTTTTCAAGAAAAGTCAAAAAATGTGAGCAAAAATTCATTCCAAATTGCAAATAAACAGAATCTGGAATGACGCCACCCCGGAATCACAAAAATCAGTCAACTTTCACCCTTTTATACAGGCTGATGTGGCTGTCCAGGTCTTTGAATCCATTCTTGTGGTAGAAACCGTAAGACGGCTTATCGTTGTCAGTCTGAAGAAAGATCCCGGCAAGGCCCCTTTCACGGACGTTTTCGGAGATCATCTCCATAAACCCGGAGCCTATTCCCTGGCCCTGAAGATCGGGCCTTACACAGAATTCCTCGATGTTGTAGTTCGTTCCTTCCCACCAGTGCCTGATCATGCCGATAGACATCGCCGCAAGCTTACCGTCGATGAAAAGCCCCAGATTAAGCGCATTGTAAGATCCGGAGATCTCTTTTATGTATTCCGTGAGCTGCATTTGGTCGCTCCAGTCGTCATTCCACGGAGCTCCGGCGAACGCGCTCTTATAAAGCTCTGCCATCTCTTCAAGACAGGAGCTGTCCAATTCCTTAACTTCTGCTTCAGGCAGTTCTATATCAAGTCTCATGTCAGGTTTTAATCCATCAAAGCCTTGAGTTCGGCCTTTTTTGTGAGCACTTCGCTGAGCATGGGGCCATAGTCCGTGTCAGTCCTTGCCCTTAAGAGCTCGGTCATTTCAAAGACCGGCTTATATATGGGCGTGAGGGCTAAGTTCCCCAAAACGCCTTTGAGGGAATGCGCGGCTTCGAACGCAGCATCCAGATCCTTCGCGTTGAGCGCAGTCTCCAAAGCAGCGAAATTCTTGTCATCCATCGCTTTGCCGATGAGCCTTATGTAGAAATCGGCATTGCCCATGCAGCGGTTAAGACCGTCAGCCGTATCTGCACCGAATGCTTGAAGAGCATCAATAGTAAGCATGTTGTTTGTCCTTTCGTATTACTCTGAAGATTTCTTGTCGAGCAGGAGCTTTTCAAAGTCAGCTGCAGGAAGAGGCTTCGAAAAATAGTACCCCTGTATTATCGCACAACCGAGTTTCTTGAGGGCCAGGTACTGCTCTTCAGTCTCAACACCCTCGGCAATGACCGGGACCCCCAGGTAATCGGCTATGTCTATGACGATGCTGATCATGCGCGTGTCTTTGAGCTTGTTGAATGCATTCCTGATGAACATCATGTCGAGCTTGAGCGCATCGATCGGGAGCTCCGAGATCATGTTGAGCGAGGAATAGCCCGAACCGAAGTCGTCCATCTCGATGAAGAAACCGTGCTCGCGAAGTGTCTTGACCCTTTCGACGATCTGGGCGGAATCGCTTACGTAGGCGGATTCCGTGATCTCAAGCAACAGGTCCTTAGTTGTGATGCCGTTGTCTCCGGTTATCTGCTCCATTGTCTCAACGAGTTTGGGATCATACATCTCGGCGCGCGAAAGGTTGATCGATACGGGAACCGAAATGCCGAGTCTCTTCTTCCATTCGGCTATCTGCTCGGCCGCGCCGCGCCAGACGTATTCGTCGAGCTGCACAATAAGGCCGTCCTCCTCAAAGAGCGGAATGAATGCACCCGGAGAGATCATGCCGAGCTTCGGATGACACCATCGCACGAGCGCCTCGGCGCTTGAAAGGACGGGCTTATCTCCCCTGATGTCGAACTTCGGCTGGAAGTACACCTGGAACTGTTTTCCGGCCAAAGCCTTCGGAAATTCTTCAACCAGCTGCTCGGCGAAGAGCTCTGCGTCGATCAGCTTCTCATCGAAATCGCTGACCAGTACGGAGTAATTGTTTCTGATCTTGTCAGCTGCGATCTTTGCGCGGTCGAAGCGTGCATGGATATCAAGCTTTTTGTCGCAGCAGGAATATACTCCCACGCGGATCTTGATCGCCGTCTCGATGTCCCCGCCCAAGTCGCAGACCTCTTCGGCTACCTTCTTGTAATCGTCGCGGTGAGGGCAATAGACAAGGAAGGTGTCCGCCGTTTTTCTGCAGATGATGCATCTGGGATCGCCGAAGATCGATTCAAGGCGTCTTGCGATCAGCTTGAGGATCTCGTCGCCCTTCTCCATTCCGAAACGCTCATTGAGCACGTGAAAATGGTTAACGTCAAAGCACAGAGCATCCATGGCCTCGGCCGGGAAGAACTTGTCGACCTGATTGCTGTAACGGTAGAAATACTCGATCGTATAAAGGCCCGTGAGTTCATCTCTTTCGGTCGCGCTTATGATCTGACGGCCTTCTGCAAGCTCGATCGAACGGGAGATCCTCGCCTTGATGACGTCCGGCTGGGGATAGGGCTTCGGGATGAAGTCGACTGCGCCCTTCTTAAGGCTCATGACTTCGGAATCCTGATCCGAGGTAAGTACGATAACGGGGATTCCCTTGAGATCCGGGTCCTCCGAGACGACCTTCAGAACGTCCATTCCGTTCATCTTGGGCATTATGAGATCCAAAAGGATGAGAGACAAAGTGTTTCGGTTGTGCCTTATCATTTCGAGCGCCATCTCGCCGTCTTCAGCCTTGAGAACATCGTATTCATCGGAAAGGATGTTCTCCAGGAGCTCGCGGTTGATGAACTCGTCATCGGCCACCAGAATGTGCCTCTTGCCTTCGGTATAAACATCAGAAAACTTCATAAGCTTCCTCCTTCTACGCCTTCAGTGCCGGCCGGCTTTACGAGACTTTCGAGCGTCTCGTAAAGGATCTCCTGCTGTATGGGTTTTGTAAGGTGGGCATTGAGTCCTGCCTGTAAAGATCTTTGTACGTCTTCATCAAAAGCGTTCGCCGTAAGAGCGATGATCGGTATCTTTTTCGCGTCTTCCCTCTTCAGCGCGCGGATCCTTCTTGTCGCTTCAAGGCCGTCCATCTCGGGCATGCGCATATCCATGAGGATCGCCGCGTAATGGTTTTCGGGACTGGACTCGAAAAGGTCGACCGCGACCCTGCCGTTCTCGGCGATGTCGCTTTCTATCCGGCGGCTCTCCAGGATCATCTGAAGGATATCCGCATTGACCTCAACGTCCTCAGCGACAAGTACCCGAAGGCCCGTAAGATCAACGGGTTTGGCGAGGCCCTTGGCTATGAGTTTCTTCCTTGAAGCGGAAATGAATTCCTCGATGACGTTAGTCGCGAACAGCGGTTTTGCTATGAAGCTGTCAACGCCTGACTTAAGCGCATCTTCAAGGATGTCGTCCCATTTGTATGCGGTGAGGATGACTATCGCGGATTCGTTTCCTACAATATCGCGGATCTTTTTCGTCGTCTCGATGCCGTCCATTTCAGGCATCTGCCAGTCGACGAGGATAAGGTTGTACGGTTCGTGGCGCACGTGCCTGAGATTCACCATCTTAATGCCGTCTTTGCCGCTTGTTGCGGTCTCAGCAGCGATCCCGGCCTTCTCCAGAACGAGTTTTGCGTGCTCACATGCGACCGGATCGTCGTCGATTATCAGGACCGAGATCTCGTTCGGCTTGATGTTCAATTCCTTTTCGATGTCGGAGATCCTGTCGGAATCCTTCAGCGTGACAGAGACCTTGAACGTGGTTCCCTTGCCCTTCTTGCTCTCGACTTCGATCGTACCGTTCATCATGTCAACGATGTTCTTGGTGATCGCAAGGCCAAGGCCGGAAGAGCCGTATTTATTGGTGTATGTGGCATCTTCCTGTGCGAACGTATCGAAAAGATGCGGCAGAAATTCTTCGCTTATTCCGATGCCGTTGTCGGTGATGACGAACTGGAGCGTTGACTTGTCTTCAAACTTCGCGGTCCTTTGGATCTGCATCGAGATTGCTCCGCCTTCAGGGGTGAACTTGACCGCGTTGCCCAGAATGTTGATCAGGACCTGCCTGAGCTTCATGCTGTCGCCGATATAGTAATCGTCAACCTGTCCGATGATGTTGCAGCTGTAATCCTGGTCCTTGTCGAGGCACTGGCCGCTGAACATCGTGTTGATCGATTCGAGCATGCGCGAAAACGAGAACTCCTCGTTTTTTAATATCATCCCGCCTGACTCGATCCTGGACATGTCCAAGATGTCGTTGATGAGACTTAACAGATGCTCTGCGGCAGTTCCGATCTTTGTCAGGTATTCCTTTGTCTTTTCAGGCGTTTCAGGGTCATTGAGGGCAATGTTGTCAAGGCCGATGATGGCGTTCATCGGAGTCCTGATCTCATGGCTCATGTTGGAAAGGAATGCGGTCTTTGCCTTATTTGCCTGCTCGGACGAAGCAAGTGCATCGCCCAAAGCCTGCTGCTGAGCCATGCTGTCGCGCATTTCCGCGTCGATGACGGTAAGGCCCAGACCTATCGCATGGACCTTGTTGTCGTCTCTGTCTTCCTTGTGGCGCACGCCCGCCACCCTGATCATCTCATAGTATTCTCGGCCGTTACGTCTTGCCAGATAGCGGTATGCCAGGATCTTCTCGTTTGAAAGGCCTTCCCTGATGTGATCCGGATCTATGAACGACAGGAATCCTTCACGGTAATTCCCGTCTATGAATTGATCGGCGTACCATTTGAATCTTTCAAAATAAGGGAATCTTACGCCTTCATCAGTCTGGTCAAGATCCTCCGGGTCGCCTCTGTAACAGATGCCCTCATCGTTATCCAGATCAACGTAGTAAATGCTGCGGTAATCCGTCGACATGGCGGTTATCATGAGATCCTGCTGTGATCTTTTCTTTTCTTCCTCGAGGAGTTTTTCCTGGAGCGCAAGTTTCTCGGTCATCTCCTCCTGCTTGATGCGGTTAGCAGTCTCGATGGCCTCCTTTTCGATCTGGAGCCTAGCATTTCTCCTGACCTGTATCAACATGAAAACAAACATCGAAATGAGCACGGATGATGCCAGGACTGACAATACGATGCTCCTTACGATTATGCCATGTGTGACCGGCGTGATCTTCTCTGCTATGACGCTTTCGGCAATGAGATATGTTAGCATCCAGTCCGTTCCCTGGACCGGGACATAGCTCAGCGTCTCTATCCTGCCCTCATAAGTGAATGACACCTTGCCTTTTGTGCCGGACGAAAAGTCCTTTATGAACTGATCGTATGAACCAGAGATAAACGAAGCATGCTGCAATGCTTCGAGGAGGTTGTCTTCGACTGCGAGACCGCCTAAGACGATGTTGCTCAAAGCGATGCCGTCTCTGGTGTAGATGTTGCAGAAGGTGGAATCGGTGCTCTCGGACTTCATCGAAACGCCCTGGAGCATCTCGTCCATGTCGATCTCCATGAAGCAGGTCTTAAACGCTTTGCCGTTAAGGGACATATTGCTTACGGGGACGGCGATGATGACCTTCTTGTCTTCGCTCTTCGGGTTAAGGATCGATATCTCGGATCCCGTAATGTTTTTATAGTCAAACCTGTAATCGCTGATGTTGGTCTGCGTGCCGAGGGAAGTATAGATGAGGCCGTCCTCATCGACAAAGGCGAATTTCTCAAGCTTGTAGAGTTTTTTCATCCTGGCCTGGTAAGATTGAAGATGCTTCATGTCGGAAAGGTCGTCCTCATCCATCAGTCCGATGGCGACATTTAAGTCATCGATCCTTCTGGAAAGATTGGCGGATACTACCTGTTCCCTTCTTCCGGCAAGCTCATCAAGATACAGATGGCTGACTGATTCGACGGTCTTCTCGGTATCCTTGGTTGCCATTGAGCCGATCACAACGTTGCCGACAGCCAGGATCAGGATGAAGATCATGCTGCCTATGATCGCTATGGTAATAGTGTCTTTGCTCTTGGCATGTTTCATGTAAACATCCCTCCGGTTTGCATTTCCATCCCGCTAATTAGGAAAAATCTAAAAAAATTATAACATATTTAGGGGCGCCTGACTGATCCGGGCAGCCGGAAGAATTACCATTTCCTTGATTGCGTATAAAATGCGGGTCTGGTCCCGAAATCGGTCTTTTCCATGTCCCGGCCACTTATGCTTATATGCTGGATCCCCTTGAATTCAGGCTTAGGCGATCTCAATACGCAGTCGACTTTCACGACGCGCTTTACCGGGATCTTTCTTCAGACTGACAACGATAAGCCGTCTTACGGTTTCTACCACAAGAATGGATTCAAGGACCTGGACAGCCACATCAGCCTGTATAAGAGGGTGAAAGTTGACTGATTTTTGTGATTCCGGGGTGGCGTCATTCCAGATTCTGTTTATTTGCAATTTGGAATGAAATTTTGCTCACATTTTTTGACTTTTCTTGAAAAAGTCATTCCAAAC
>SVJC01000138.1 GCA_015069215.1 Oscillospiraceae bacterium | reverse complement strand
AGATCGTTAAGTCTGCACCCAGGCTCATTGACTATCTCTGTGACGACTGCAAGGCTCATTTCGAAGGCCTTAAGGCTAATCTTGAAGCAGTAGGCATCAAGTACGAGATCGATCCCAACATCGTAAGAGGTCTTGATTATTACACGAGAACGGTATTTGAGTTCGTTTCCGAGAATGTCGGCACGCAGGGCACCATCTGCGGCGGCGGAAGATATGACGGTCTTGTGGAGAACTGCGGCGGAGCCGCTACACCCGGCATCGGATTTGCCATGGGCATCGAGAGGCTTCTCATGGAAGCTGAGGCACAGGGCATCGGATTCGAGAAGAATGACAGCGTTAGGATCTATATCGCAGGCATGAGCGAAGCTGCAGGTGCCAAGATCGCAAAGCTTTGCTACGACTTAAGGCTTGAGGGCATCGGCTGTGAGACAGATCTCATGAACAGGTCTTTCAAGGCACAGATGAAATATGCAGGCAAGTCGGGAATCCCTTTCCTGGCAGTCATTGGCGATGACGAGCTCGCAAGCGGAGAAGTCAAGGTCAAGAACATGGCAACGGGCGAAGAGACGCCGGTCAGGCTTGACGGATTTGTTGAATACTGCAAGGACAATATTGTCTGAGCAAACGATATTTTGGAGGTAGAGAATGCAGTCCCGCACACATACATGTGGAGAATTGAGATTAACAGATGCCGGAAAGCAGGTAATGCTTGCAGGATGGCTCGAGAATTTCCGTGAAGTCGGAGCAGAGCTCGGATTCGTCGTGATCCGTGACTTCTATGGTACGACACAGCTCGTTATCGAAACGGCTGAGATGATGAAGACTTTCAAGGCCATAACCAAGGAATCCACGATCCAGGTTACGGGCACGGTAAGGGAGAGAAGTTCCAAGAATCCCAAGCAGGACACGGGCGACATCGAAGTCGTACCCGAAAAGGTCACGGTACTCGGACGCTGCCGTTACAACGAGCTTCCTTTCGAGATCAACCACAGCCGTGACGTTGATGAGGCCGTAAGACTCAAGTACAGATATCTCGACATCAGAAACCCTGAGGTCAAGAAGAACCTCATCCTCAGAAGCAACGTTATCGCTGCTTTGAGAAACTCCATGATCGAGCACGGATTCATGGAGATCACGACTCCGATCCTTACGGTTTCTTCACCTGAAGGTGCAAGAGACTATCTCGTTCCAGCACGTAAGCATCCCGGCAAGTTCTATGCGCTCCCTCAGGCTCCGCAGCAGTTTAAGCAGCTCCTGATGGTATCCGGCATCGACAGATACTTCCAGATCGCTCCCTGCTTCAGAGACGAGGATGCAAGAGGCGACAGATGCCCGGGTGAGTTCTACCAGCTCGACATGGAAATGTCCTTTGCAAGCCAGGATGACGTTTTCGAGGTCATCGAGGACGTTCTGCCTCCGGTTTTCGCAAAGTACGGCAAATATGACAGGGCTTCAGGTTCTCCTTTCGTTAGGATCCCGTTCCGTGAGGCTATGGAGAAGTACGGCTCTGATAAGCCTGACCTCCGTATCGATCTCACCGTTACGGATGCAACCGAGCTCCTGCGCACAGAGGAGTTCGCTCCTTTCGCAGACGGCGTCATCAAGGCTGTCGTTATCTCAGACTTCCACGAGAGCCGCAAGTTCATCGACAAGCTCATGGCTGATGTCGAGATCCAGTCCGGCAACAAGGGTTACTGGTTCAGGATGGATGAGAACTCCGAGATCGTCGGAGGCATCTCAAAGTTCGTCGTTCCCAAGAAGGACGAAGTTGTCAGCGCACTCGGTCTCAAGCCCAATACGCTCGTAGTCCTTTCAGCAGGCACAAAGCTTGCCGCACAGAAGACTGCAGGCGTTCTCGTCAAGACTTTCGGCGCTGCCGTTCCCGGGCACATGGACAAGGAACAGTACGCATTCTGCTGGATCGTTGATTTCCCCATGTACGAGATCGGCGAAGAGTCCGGCGAGCTTGAGTTCTGCCATAACCCGTTCTCAATGCCTTCCGGCGGACTTGATGTCCTTCTCAAGGCTGAGAAAGGCGAGATCGATCCTCTGTCGATAATGGCTGACCAGTATGACCTCGTAGTCAACGGAATCGAGCTTTCTTCCGGTGCCGTACGTAACCATGATCCTGAGATCATGATCAAGGCTTTCGAGCTCGTAAGACTCGGAGAAGAGGACGTTAAGGCAAAGTTCCCAGCAATGTACAACGCATTCTGCTACGGCGCCCCGCCGCACGCAGGAATCGCTCCCGGCGTTGACCGTATGGTCATGCTCCTTTCCGGTGAGGAAACGATCCGTGAGGTCATTCCGTTCCCGATGAACAAGAATGCCCAGGACGTCATGATGGACGCTCCGGGATATGTTACCGAAAAGCAGCTCAAAGAGCTTTCCATCAAGATAGACGAAGAAGCAATACAAGCGGCAAAGAACGAAGAATCTTAATGCAGGTGGCAAATGAAAAAAGTTGAAGACAATCAGGAAGAAAAGAAGCAGTTGGAAGAGCAGACTGAGAAGGTTCAGGCTGAAGTGACCAAGACTGAAGAAACGCTTCCCGCAGTTGCTGAGGAAAAGGCAGAGCTTGAGCTCACCGAACTTTCCGCAGATGAGGACGTTGCCTCAGAACCTGTGAACAAAGCGCTTTCAACAGAAGTTGAGAATAAAGAGATCGCCGAGTCTTCAGAAGAAGCGGAAGCTGCCGAAGCTGAAGAGGAAGTCGATGAAGCTGAGCTGAAGAAAAAGAAGTCAGTCAAGAAAAAGGCTGTCGCTTCCGAGGTCATGGACTGGATCAGGACGATCTGCATCGGCGTCATCGCAGGCGTTCTTTTGGTCGTTTTCGTTATCCAGAGAGACAACGTTTACGGCGATTCGATGAATCCTACGCTCGAGTCGGGCGACGTGCTCTTCACACAGAAGATCTCGACATATTTCAAGACCTTTAGCAGAGGCGACATCGTAGTCCTCAACGGCAAGGGAATGGAAGGCTATTCCAAGAAAGAATACCTTATCAAGAGAGTCATCGGACTTCCCGGAGAGACCGTAAAGATTGCTGACGGCAACGTTTACATCAAGCCCATGGGACACAGTGACTACTACATCCTTCAGGAGAATTACCTCGAAGAGGGAGTAAAGACCACCATGATGGATTACGGTACCGCTCACGGATATAACGAGATCAAGCTCGGCGACAATGAATATTTCTGCCTGGGTGACAACCGTCCCGTAAGTAACGATTCACGCAATCTGGGGCCCTTTACAGCTGACAGGATCGTTGCCGTCGCCGTATTCAGGGCATTCCCTTTCAACAAGATAAGAACATTCTGAGGAGAAACCAAGGCCCATGCCCGACGAGAGCCAAAAGTACATTAGAAACTTCTGCATCATCGCCCATATCGACCACGGTAAATCAACGCTTGCGGACCGTCTGATCGAGCATACCCACGTCAGGGAAAAACGTGAGATGACCGACCAGATCCTCGATAACATGGACATCGAGCGCGAGCGCGGCATCACGATCAAATCACAGGCTGCCAGACTGCCTTTTAAGGCATCTGACGGCAACACTTACATGTTCAACCTGATAGACACTCCGGGCCACGTGGACTTCAATTACGAGGTCTCCAGGTCACTTGCTGCATGCGACGGAGCCATCCTTGTCGTTGACGCATCACAGGGAGTTGAGGCACAGACGCTGGCGAACGTTTATCTCGCCGTTGATGCAAACCTCGAAGTCCTTCCCGTAATAAACAAGATCGATCTTCCTTCGGCAAGGCCTGAGGAAGTCAGGGCAGAGATAGAGGATGACATAGGCATTGATGCTTCTTATGCGCCTCTCATTTCGGCCAAGAACGACATAAACATCGACGAGGTATTGGAGAGCGTCGTTAAATATCTTCCTGCTCCTGAGGGCGACAGAAACGCGCCTTTCAGGGCTCTTGTCTTCGATTCCAAGTACGATTCCTACAAGGGCGTCATCGTTAGCGTACGCGTCAGGGAAGGCACGATAAAGAGCGGAAACAAGATCAAGATGATGCATACCGGAAAGGAATTCACCGTAACAGAACTCGGTTATTTCCATCCGGGTGAACTGGTTCCCGCCGAAAAGCTTGAAGCCGGCGAGGTCGGTTACATCTGCGCATCCATAAAGAACGTCGCCGATACCGCTCCGGGCGATACGGTCACGTCTGCGGACGAGCCTGCAACAGAGCCTCTCATCGGATACAAGGGAATCCAGCAGATGGTATTCTGCGGAATCTATCCCGTAGACGGCGCAAGATACGGAGACCTCAAGGATTCACTCGAGAAATTAAGGCTCAACGATGCGGCTCTGTCATTTGACGCGGAGACATCGGCAGCTCTGGGCTTCGGCTTCAGATGCGGCTTTTTGGGCCTTCTTCACTACGAGGTTATCGAGGAAAGACTGGAGCGCGAATTCGGTCTTGACCTCATCAGCACCGCACCTTCGGTTATCTATAAGATCCACATGATGGACGGTTCGGTGATCGACTGTTCGAATCCTACGAACATGCCCGAGCCTGAAAAGATCGACTTCATGGAAGAACCTGTCGTAAAGGCTACGATCATGCTCCCGAAGGATTACGTAGGCAACATAATGGAGCTCTGCCAGGAGAGACGCGGCGAATACACCGACATGAAGTACCTGGACGACAAGCGTGTCATGCTCCATTACAGGATGCCTTTGAACGAGATAATCTATGACTTTTTCGATGCCCTGAAGAGCCGTACGAGAGGCTATGCTTCCCTGGATTACGAGCCTGCAGGCTATCAGAGATCCAAGCTCGTCAAGCTTGATATCCTCCTTAACGGCGACCCTGTCGATGCACTGTCATTCATCGTGCATGCAGACAAGGCTTACGCACGGGGAAGAAGGATGTGCGAGAAGCTCAAGGAGAACATCCCGAGGCAGCAGTTCGAGATCCCCGTACAGGCTGCCATCGGCGGAAAGATAATAGCAAGAGAGACCATCAAGGCGTACAGAAAGGACGTTACGTCCAAGTGCTACGGCGGTGATATCTCACGTAAGAAGAAGCTCCTCGAAAAGCAGAAGGAAGGTAAGAAGCGCATGAGGCAGGTAGGTTCCGTAGAGGTACCTCAGGAAGCCTTCATGAGCGTTCTCAAGCTTGACGACGAGTAAGGGAAAAAGTGGTGCGCCTGACAGGACTTGAACCTGCACACCTCGCGGCACCAGAACCTAAATCTGGCGTGTCTGCCAATTTCACCACAGGCGCGTTACGAATGACTATTATAACAAATCCGAAAGAAAAGTGATGGAAAAAGCAGAGAAACCTTCAGAAGCCGTATCAGAGAAGCCCGCTTTGGCAAAGATAAAGCGCGGTATCAGTCCGGCGGCTCTGGCTGTTATCTCTGCTTTTGCGGCTTTCCTGCTCGTTTTCATAATATACGCGCTGTTCGGTTACGCTCCTTTCGGGGGCAGGGCGCTGCTCTATTCTGATGCGGATTACCAGTATTTCGATCTGATCCTTTACTACAAGCGCGTATTCGCGGGTGAAGAATCGTTCTTCTATTCTTTCGGCAAGTCCCTGGGCGGAAACAATTACGCGGTGTTCGCATACTATCTTGCGTCGCCCGTCGTTCTCATATCGCTCCTTTTTAAGCCTGAGGACATCTCTTTGTGCCTTAACGTGATCGCTGCGGTAAAGTTTGCCCTTGCGGCAGGAACGGCTGCCTACGCGCTTTCTGAAAGGTTTGAAGACAAAGAGGAGGGAAGGGCTCCTTATGCGGTTATGATCGCCGTTTGTTACGGCCTTTCAAATTACATGATCTCCCAGACATGCAACGTGATGTGGCTGGACGGTGCGATAATGCTGCCTTTGGTGATTATTGGAACATACAGGGTCGTTAAGGGCAGATCAGGCCTTCTTTTGGGACTGTCGGTCGCATTGAGCCTGATATTCAACTGGTATACGGGGATTATAAACTGCATGTTCTCTGCGTTCTGGCTGCTCTTTGAGATCGTCATCTTAAAGGCGAAGCTGATAAAGAGCGCACTGAGATACGCGGTATACATGCTTTCAGGGATCCTTATGTCGGGGATCATACTTGTTCCGGTGCTTCTCATTCAGTCTGACAGGACCCACGGAAGCGGACGTCTCAAGGAATTACTGATGCCGGGCTTCATCGGAAATCCGCTGTCACTGTTCTCGAACTATACGCCTGGAGAAGTCAGCGTCAAAGGCTACTGCTCTTTGTTTGCGGGAAGCCTCGTGCTCTTCGGCGTA
>SVJC01000137.1 GCA_015069215.1 Oscillospiraceae bacterium | reverse complement strand
CTCGGGACGGAAATCTCGCACTGGTCAATCTGTCTGCAAATCCGCAGAGCCGTGTCTTCAAGAAGGCGGGCGCTGTGGGCTCGAAGAAGGTTACGAGGCTCTTTACGGATCTGAAGATACCGGAAAGCGCCAGAGAGGGAATCCTTTTCGCTGCACGGAAAGACGGGAATAAGATCCTCTGGATCCCCGGTGTGGGACACGCCGAGGGCTTTACGAGCCCTTTGAGCAGGGAACGGTTCGGCCAGTCCAATGGAACTGAGACTGAGGGAATACTGAAGATTACTTTGGTGAGGTGTCAAGATGGCAATTGATACATCGAGGGTTTTGGTAACTCATGAGCAGATTGAGGAAATGCTTGACCGCCTTGCGGACCAGCTTAATCACGATTATGAGGGCAAGCACCTCATCGTGGTCGGGATTCTTACTGGAGCCTTCATATTTACTTCAGACCTCGTAAGGCGTCTTAAGATGCCCGTGACCGTAGACTTCATGCAGGTCTCTAGCTATGTGGGAGAGTTTTCCACAGGCAATCTGAAGATCAAGAAGGATATGAGCTACGACATTGCCGGCAAGGATGTTCTGATCGTTGAAGACATAGTCGATACAGGAAGGACACTTGCACTCCTCATGGAGCTCCTTGAGAAGAGGATGCCGGCTTCGGTAAAGGTATGCACGGCTTTCGACAAGCCTGCACGCAGGGTTAACAGCTTCGTGCCCGATTACAACGGGCTTACGGTACCGGACGAGTTTATCGTCGGCTACGGCCTCGATCTCGACGGTGAATACAGAAATTTTGATGATGTGAGAATTGTCAGAAAGGTATAGGTAAACAATGTCGGACAAAGGTGAAGGAAACAGCAGACCGCGTTTTGGAGGACTGTTTTTCTATGTGATAATGCTTGTGATACTCGTCGTTTTCTCGACGCTGGTATTCGGCAACAATTACGGAAAGAAGGAACAGGCCAAGCTTTCTGACGTACTGAATTATATTGACAACAAAGAGAACGAGGTTGAGCTCGTTGAGGTCAAGGGTACCATAGTAACCGTCAGATACAAGAATGATCAGGGCCAGATTGCTGAAATATCTCAGTCTATCCCTTACGAATATGTTGATGACCTTATCGGTAAGCTCGAGGAAGCCAAGTCAACAGGCAAGATCAAGGACTTCAACTATACAGAGCCTTTTGACTGGTCGATAATCCTGAACATCGGAAGCCTCCTGCTCGCAGCGATAATCATCATCGTACTGTTCATAAACATCAGCAGACAGAGCAAGGAAGGCAGCAGCGTCTTCAGCTTCGGAAACAACCGTGCGAGAGTCTCCGATCCCAACAAGATCAAGGTCAAGTTCTCTGATGTTGCAGGTTCCGTTGAGGAGAAGGAAGAGCTTTCGGAAATAGTAGATTTCCTTAAGAACCCTAAGAAGTACAAAGAACTTGGAGCAAAGATCCCTAAGGGAGTCCTCCTTTACGGTGCCCCCGGTACAGGTAAGACACTCCTTGCACGTGCAGTTGCAGGTGAAGCAGGAGTTAAGTTCTTCTACATCTCCGGTTCTGACTTCGTCGAAATGCTCGTCGGTGTCGGTGCTTCCCGTGTAAGATCACTTTTCGCAGACGCTAAGAGAGAAGCTCCTTCCGTAGTCTTCATCGATGAGATCGATGCCGTCGGCCGTAAGAGAGGCGCCGGCCTCGGAGGCGGACAGGACGAGCGTGAGCAGACATTGAACCAGATCCTCGTTGAGATGGACGGATTCGACGTTAACTCAAACATCATCGTCATGGCAGCCACCAACCGTGTAGACGTTCTCGACCCGGCTCTTCTCAGACCCGGAAGATTCGACCGCCGCATCATGGTCAACATGCCTGACGCAGACGAGCGTGAAGCGATCCTCAAGATACACGCAAAGAATAAGCCTCTTGCCAAGGACGTAAGCCTCAGGGAAGTCGCTCTTTCCACAGTCGGATTCACCGGTGCTGACCTCGAGAACCTTCTGAACGAAGCTGCTCTCATGACAGCACGCCACAATAAAAAAGAAATATCCATGCTTGAGGTTACGGACGCAATGTTCCGTGTCCAGATGGGACCTCAGAAGAATTCCAAGAAGCTCAGCGACAAGGTAAAGCGCCTTACCGCTTATCACGAAGCAGGCCATGCAGTTGTCCTCCGTGCAACCTCCGAATTCGAGAAGGTTGACAGGGTCACGATCATCCCGGCAGGCCAGGCAGGCGGTTACACTGCTTATAAGCCGATCGAGGATACTGACTTCTATACCGAGAAGATGCTCCTTGATACCATCAAGATGAGCCTCGGCGGCCGTGCTGCAGAAGAGATCTTCCTTGGTGAAGTTTCTACCGGCGCATCGTCAGACCTCAGGCACTGCAACGACATCGCAAAGAACATGATCAAGCGCTACGGACTTTCCAAGAAGTTCCGCAACATGGTCTTCGGCGACGAGAACGAAGAGGTCTTCCTCGGATATTCAATGGGACAGGTCCAGAGCTATTCCGAAAAGACCGCAGCAGAGATCGATGCCGAGATCAAGCTCATCATTGATGAGTGCTACGCTGAGACAAAGCGCATCCTGATCGAGAAGCAGGCAGTTGTAGAAGGCCTTGCACAGAGACTCATCAAGAAGCTCACCGTTGACGGACCTGATTTCGAGAAGATCTACATCAACGATGGCGATCTCTCCAAGGTATATCCTGACGAGTACACCGCTGAAGTCGCAGCTGCATCTGATATAGAGCCTGAAGCCCCCGCTGCTGAAGAAGCACCTGTTGAGGCCGAAGCTGCACCGGTAAGCGAGAGCGCTGAAGAAGCTCCCACATGGCCGGCTGAAGCCGCAAGCCGCGACTACAGCCAGAACGACCACGATCCGGGTCCGACGGACTGACAGGTCTTGAACTGAACCTTAAGGGGGTTGCTTTATGAAAGCAATCCCTTTTTATATGACTGATTCCACGTTTCCTCCTTCGTTTGATGTGAAACGCAGGAGGGAAGATGGAACGGCGACTCGTTTTGGACATTATTCCACGTCACCTCCTTCGTTTTAAGCAGGATGCAGGAGGGAAGATGGAACGACGCCAACTTAGCCTGTTTAGATTAGCCATAAGCCGACAGGGAAGGCTGTGTAACAATGTTACAAAGATCGAGAATAAAGACTTCCGGGCAAAAAAAGACCGGCTGTGCATTTGCATAGCCGGTCAGTGGTTTTATGGCTTTAATGATCAGCCGGCGAGTATTGCACAGGCTTCATCGACTGTCTTGGCTTTTTCGTTCTTGATGAGCGCGATGATCTCAGCCAATTGCTCAGGTGTACGGTAGTCTTCGGGAACCAGAGACTCATAAAGGCGTATTTCGCGCATATCGTCATCAAGAAGAGAGATCATTCTTGAATTCAACTGGCCTTCCCTGTACTTTTCGGCATTAAGCGTGTTCATGTAATCGCAGTTCTTGTTGAAAGAGGCCTGCTTGCTTCTTGCGATCTTCAGACCGATGAAGATGATCGCAAGGGCAATGATTATCGCTGCGAAATAACCGATGTAGACATCGCCCATCATTCGCGTTGCCGCTGAACTGGCCTGATCGCGGTTCAGAGTATACTTGGCCTTGTTCATCATGGAAGCAATAGCGATAAAGGCAGTTATGGCATAAACTACTATTCCGCCACCGATGCCGCCTACCAAATAAGGCCAGAAGTATTTCATCAGTGACCTCTTCTTGAATTCATCGTTTGTCTCTCTTACCGGGAATTCGCTTGCCGGCTTGATCCTGTTCCTGAGTTCGATCGTCTCAGCAAGAAGCTCTCTGTATCTTTCGAGCTTTCTGATCAACTCCATGGTTGCTGCTTCAAACATTTTTACCTCCTTTAATCTATCCTTTTTCCTTTATCTGGCGCGGTTTTGACCCAACGCACCACAATCTGAATAATACAATAGTTAAAACTAATTTACAAAGGCACAAGTCTTTGATGGCCGAATTGTTTACAATTCAATTTTGAACCCCGTTTTTTATATCCGTTGAATTCTTCGTTGTTCAGTGTAAAAATATTCTGAGAATTGTTTAAAAGGATATGTGTATGACCTTTCTGTATAATCTGATCATCCAACCGTTGATAATGGTCTATGATGTCCTGTTTTCAATGTTTTACGGAATGCTCCGCAATACCGTAACCTCGATCTTCGCATTAAGCATAGTGATCAATCTTCTGGTGCTTCCTTTGTACAGGAAAGCTGATCTGATGCAGAAGGAACAGCATGAGAAGTCCAAGAAGATGAAGAAATGGGTAGATCATATTCGCAAGACTTTTCATGGAGATAAACGTTTCATGATCCTGTCTGCCTATTACAGGATAGAAGGCTACAGCCCTCTCAGTACGATCAAGGAAGCCGGACCGCTCCTGCTTCAGATACCGTTTTTCATTGCTGCCTACAAATACATATCTACGCTCCCATTGTTGATGGGTGCTTCCTGGGGACCGATCGAAAACCTGCTTGGTCCGGACGGATTGATAAGTGTTGCCGGAATAACGATCAATGTTCTTCCGATATTGATGACATTGATAAACTTGATTTCTGGATATTTCTATTCTAAAGCTCTGTCGTTAAGACAGAAAATTCAGATAATTGGAACGGCTCTGGTATTTTTGATCTTGTTGTATAACAGTCCTTCAGGTCTCGTGCTTTACTGGATCATGAATAATCTGTTCTCTTTATGTAAGAACCTGTATTATGAACGATTCAATAAGTACAGCAAATACATAACTGTAATCGTATCTTTTGCTCTTATTGTATTCATAATTGCCGAGATGGCGATGATGAATATATTTGAAAAAGCCCATGTTTTGGTTGCTGAGGCCATTCTTGTTTATGTAATTATCAATCTGTTATATACAGCTATGCAGATCAAGCCGGTTAAGCTGCCTGCTTATATCGAACGTCTGGGTTTGATATTGAAGGAATGTGACAGGAAGACCATGATCGCCAGGATCGTTTTCCCGTCGTTCTGTCTAGTGATGCTTCTCGGCCTTTATATTCCGTCGAACGTCATATCATCGTCTCCCTTGGAGTTCATTAACAGAACCAATGGTGTTTTTCAATCGGATCTTCTGATTTATCCGGCTATCGTATATTCAGGTTTGTTTTTTATCTGGACCATGGTCATGATCCTTTCAAGGGAAGGGAAGAAGCGTCAGTTCATGATCCTTGCTCTCTGGGCCATCCTGGGCACTGCGTTATACAATCAGTTCCTTGCTCCGGCCAATACTGGATCACTGTATCCTGACATGACCTTTGACGGCAAATTGGATTTCACAGTGCCTGCGGTTGCCTTGAACGTGTTCATAAGCCTGATAGCAGCAGCCGTTATGATTGTTCTTCCGTTAAAGACACGTAAGGTTTTCAAACATATATCGGTAGTTATCTGCGTTACTTTATTTGCGCTCTCCATGGTGAATATCTATAAGATCAACCGGGAAGTAAAGCAATCTTCAGCGGAAGTTAACGACATACAATCGGCTGAGTATCCCATAACTCTCAGCAGGAATGGCAAGAATGTTGTGGTTATTATGCTCGACCGTGCCATCGGCCCGTATATTCCGTATATCCTGGATGAAAAACCTGAACTGAAAGAGTCATTTAAAGGATTTGTTCATTATTCGAATACCGTATCATTTGGTTTTAAGACCAATTTCTGTTCGCCTCCGCTTTTCGGCGGTTATGAATATACGCCTTACGAGATGAATAAGAGAAGCAATGAACTGTTAAAAGACAAGCACAACGAATCCATCACGATGATGCCCGTATTGTTTATGAATGAGGGATACAAGGTTACGGTCTGTGATCCTCCGTATGCGAATTATAAAGATATTCCGGATCTTTCGATCTATGATAAGTATCCTAAGATCAGTGCTTATAATCTTTCCGGCAGATATAGGGAAAAATTCAGTTATGTTATTAGCGGTGATGTGGATATGAGACAGAAGCACAATTTTCTGTTTTATGGCATCTTCAGGACCGTTCCGCTCTTTCTGCGTGATGTTGTCTATGACAAGGGACATTATTTCTCTGTCGGTTTTGGCAATGGTTATTCCTCGACAATGCTGGATGAATATAGCGTAATTTGGAACCTGCCGAACATTACTTCCATAACCAATTCTGAGCAGGGAAACTTTCTGATGATGCAGAATTCGATTACGCATAATCCGACTATGCTTAACCCTCCTGATTATGCTGTTGACGGGAAACCGTATAACCGTGGTTTGAAATTAAAGAACATGGTTCATGAAGGCAGAGTGATGAAGAACGAAGATAACCGGC